>NZ_CBFFRI010000006.1:0-418391 GCF_965644235.1 Sphingobacterium sp. LRF_L2
TTTCTTTTTTCGAAATAGAAAGATCTTTTGCGAGGAGATGATCTCATCGTTGGTCACCCGTGTAGACTGTTCGCGAATAAGTATCCAGTTTGATACATGTTTTTTTAATAGTTCATATAATCTTCCAGATTCAAGATGAAGGCAGTAATCCGCAACAAAACGTGCAGACATCTGGGAAATAGATCTGTTGATATAAAGAAAGCAGAAATTTATACGACTCATATAGAGAACAGGATTAGAGCGGAAAATGGATTGCTATTAAGGGTTTCCTATGGGTTGGCTGGTTCTGGGAGAATCCACCCCTGATGGCCAAAATAATTCCATTTGGTATTCGCAAGGTCAACTTCTTTGTTTATATAATCACGAAATGGCCCTCTGTTGATGGAGACTTGTGACTCCACATACACTTCGACATCTTTTCCTTTCTCCGCCTGGGTCTTCCTCAGATATTGAGCAAACTGCCATATAGCGTCTGGTCGGGTAACAATCCGTTTCCTTTGGAGAGGAGTAAGGTATGTGCTTAGATCAACAGCTGTGTATTCTTGTGTTGTCCGGTCAAGCATATAAAATGAAGTTTTTGCTGACTTTGAACGCAACATCATTCTCCACGAAAGCCTATGCCCCTCCTCCGTCCAAAGCACATCACCGGGAATAAGCCAGTGCCGTAAGGGCAGGTAAATTTGCCATGCTATATAAAATGAAAAGATGATAGTAAAAAAAAGTCGACTTACTTTATCCGCTTGCGGCAAGTTGCCTGGTTCCGTTGTCATAAGTACTTGTTTTCCGGGAAAAAAAACTCTACGGATGGTTTCGGGCGGAAAACAGAATAAGCCCAGGGAAAGTGCGAAAAAAGGGAAGATGCCGATATGTAAGGTAATCGAATTAAAAAGATGGAAAAATACCGCTGCTACAAAAGCATATATCCGCGTTCTTTTCCACAAAAGTAGAGGGACAATAAGAAGGTCAAATCCGAATCCCAACCAAGAAAAAATCTGTGAAAATTTATGTGAACGCAAGCATTCCGTTAGGGAGTTCCATCCGATCCTATTTTCGAGCCATGCCGCCATACGACTATATCGTATCATTAAAAAGTCCCCGTTCAACCATCCCGGGTATAGCTTGGCAAACGCGGCAAAGGTGTAGACAATGAACATCTGAAGGATAAAGATCAAACGTGTCCAAAAATAGGTATACGTGGATTTTATAGAAGGCCATAGGCGTGCGTCAAAAGCATAATATCGGTTTGCAGGAATGAACACCATGAACCAGGCAACAAGCATGATGAGGTAGTAATGGTTATTGTAGTGTTCTTTCTGCATAAGGTAGACCAAGGACCAACCGAGAGCGAAGAGAATAGTGGAGACCCGATAAAAAGCTCCCAGAGAAATGAACAGTCCCAAAAGTCCGATAAATCCGTAAATATAATACATGGTTTCGCCCAACAAAAAATTAGTCCATTCAAAGCCGATGAAGGTAAATGTGAACCTAGGGGCAACTAAAGTTTCAGTCACCCAGCCTGTGGCGAGTGCACCCCAGCATTCGACAGTCATCAATAAGCCGAAAAATATCCGGAAAACAATGATCTGGGCATTGTCAATTTTATGGAACAGAATGTTGCTAACCATATCTATGTGTAAGTCTAAGACTCCATATGAGTCAAAAGCGATTCGAAAAAGATCTTCATATAGAAGATCTGCTAAAGCTATTGAGATTTACGATATAGACCAAAGGAAGCTGCTTATTTTAATGTTTTTTCACAATTGATCGTCATCTTGCTTTGTATGTCGTGTTTATTGTTTTTAATTGCAAACTAGGCTTTATGAATGGCCTTGTATGGCCAACCGTTAAAGTTATGTTAAAGACTGTTCGCTAGACAACTTTATCGTTCCAATAGCGTTATATTTGTATATTCATAATTTAGGTTAATAATTGGTTAGTTAGTTAAAAATCCTGAAGCTCCCCGCTTCAGGATTTTTTTATTTTGGGGCAGAAATAACGCTACTAATTTCTTGATACTTGGCAGGATCTTTTTGTATTAGATGCAGTCAGAAATGTATGTACTAATCTCTATTTCAATTTTTTTACTAAAACCTTCTTGTCCATTTTATAATGGAAATAGTACGAAAATGTCTCATTAATTTCTCAGGGGATCGATCGATGTTAATCGACAAATGTATTTTTAAAACTGATGGATATCCAAAAAGAGAAGAATAGTAAGGTGGTGCAAAGAGAGTTTCTTTTGTATAAACACTTTTTTGAGTGCCGCAATTGCTTTGGATCGTGCAAAATATACGGTATTGCTTGTCGTACCTAGTTCTTCACAGATTTCTTGTGTATCCTTACCTTCGATAATTGACAATTGAAAGATAGCTGCTTGTTGTTTGGGAAGCTTTCGGACTTCCTTGACAATGAGTTCAATCAATTCCGTGTAAATAATTTTCTTTAAGATATCCTGATCAGAGGAAGCGATATCCATCGTGGCGGCTTCTTCGTGTTTGTATTTTTGCCTGCTGTGTTTCAGGTGATCCAAGCAATCGTTTTTAACAACTAAATATAAGAAAGATCGGAGGCTCTCACTACGTTGAAATTGTGTCCTTCGTTCCCAAAGTTTGACAAACGCTTCTGAAACAATGTCGGAACTCGCAGCACTGTCTTTGATTATTTTATAGGCAAAGAAATGTAACGCTTGGCCGTACTGATCCATAAAAAAACATAAAGCCGTTTCTCTGCCAGCATGTAAATCAGAAATCTGTTTGTCGAATGTATCCATTTACCGAGAGGTTTATAGCACATGGTTATACACAAACTTAATGTAAATTGTGTAAAATAAAAAATGCTTTTTCGATTTATTAGGTATTGGTTACGAAGTGATAGGAGAGTTACAAGGTTACGTTTGTTGTAAAGTCGTTAAATTGTAAAGTTGTGAAGTCGTTGGTTGGTATAGGTTACGAAGTTATGGAAGAGTTACAAGGTTACATTTCTTGTAAATGCGTAAAGTCGTGAATTCGTAAAGGATGAATAATTGCACAAACTATCCTTAACGATCAATGTCGCCTTGAAACCTTTGCAATATGTAGAATTTTGCCTTCGCACGGACTTATCCTGCAAAGGTTCCCAGCGACGAGTTTTATGAATTCGTGTTTGTTTTTTTTTGTATTCATGAGCTCCCTTCGGTCGGTTTGGTTCTTTTTTTAAAAAAAGAACTGGGCTGTCCGCCCATAGAGGACAAAAAGAAACCTTGCTCCGGCTTGAGGGGCAAAAGAAAAGAACTTTGATGTTTATGAACTCGTGTTTATTCATGATCTCCCTACTGTCGGTTGGGATCTTTTTGTAACAAAAAAGGCGCCGACAATACATCGGACGCCTCAAACCAACTAGTAAAACAATAGATTATTCTGCACGGAACACCCAAAACCACGATTCATTTCCTGCCTCAGTAGATGTACTAGCAGAGTAGGAAAGAACCATTTGTTCTTCGTTTATGATCATAAAATCGTACTCATAAACAAGTGCGTTGCCTTCATTCGGTGATATTCCACATAGCATCGTAACGTTTTTAGTCGTTAATTTTCCGATAGTCCAGTTTGTGCCATCCTTTAATGTTATTTTTTTTGTCATATCAAAAGCGAAAGTGCCATTTTCGGTATCCCCTGTTGATTTGATCTTTGACAATTTTGCGCCACGCAAAGAAAATACCATTTTTGCACCAACACCTTCTCCAGGCGCTTGTCCATCAACATCGGAAGCTGTGAGTGTCCACCATGCAGGAGCTGTACTTTGAAGATAGCCACCGTTGCCCCAAACGGCAGGTTTACTCGTGTCCCAAACCCAGGTCTTATCGGTTCCATCTGTCAAGAGTCCCCATTCGAGCGGTACCTCAAAAGTGAGTTCATCCACCTCGACTTGTAAGGTTTTAGTGATTTTGGTTCCATCGGGATTCAAACCCGTGAAAATAATCTCATTGTTGCCGGTAGAGACAAGGAGAACGGTATCTGTTTTCTTTTGTGTTAACCCTGTTCCGTAATCCCAGGTAGAAAGTACAGGGCTTTTATTGTCCAAAATGACTTTATTGCTCTTTTTACCATCGACAACCAAAGATGTTGCGGTGATATTTAATTGCTCTGCCGTAATGGCTGAACCAAGTTCCAATCGGTCTTCGATGGGATTACATCCTGCAAACAGTAGGATAAAAAAGACCGTTGTTATATGCTGTAAATTTTTCATGTTCAATACAATTTAGTTACCAGCCTGGAAATTCATGAGTTGATTCGCCCCAACCTTTGTTCTGCGTTAACACACCGTCAGATAGTGAGATTTGCGATGTCGGAATCGGCCAAAATCCCCCGGTGGCTTCATAGCGGGCACTGTATCCACCGCCGAAAGCACGCATTTGGGTGTCAATACCTTTGTTTTTGATGGCGACTCCTTCTTGGCGTGCCAGTGCGGTTGAAGCGTCATGCCAGCGCATCAAATCGAAGTATCGAAGTCCTTCAAAAGCAAGTTCCCAACGACGCTCGCGTTTTAAAGCCGCTAATGTATAGGCCACAGGTGATAGGTTAACACGAGCTCTCACACGATTCAGATTCGTGTTTGTTTCGCTCAGTTCAGCATGCATCAGCAAGACATCTGCAAAACGGATCAGTACCAAATCTTGCGTATGCGCCCGCTGATAATCAGACAACGCTGCATCAGCCAAAACGGCATAGGAAGGAATCAAAGTCCCTTCACTATAAGCTGTCACTGCAATATATTTCTTTTGCCAGTAACCCGTTTCCTCCATTTGATTGTCCGCGCCATAGATGTAGGAGTCTAAGTCATTTTCTACATCAATGATAGAGCCTGTCCGCCGAATGTCTGTGGGTTCTGCAGTCCGCCATTCGTTCCAGAGTACCGTATTTACTGGTCCTGCACCCCATCCTTGACCAAAAGGAAAGGTGTTGGCTTGTCCATTGTTGGAACGCAAGCTTGAATGTAGGTTCATTTGGTTGGAATAGCCCAACATATAAGTATCACCCCAGTCTACGAGTGTTCCAAACTTTACAGCAAAAACAGTTTCTTTGTTACCATCGCCCGCATAGAGCAGATTGTTTTCCTGTGCATAAGGATAGTCAACCTTTGTATATTGATTGGTGTAAGGCCAAAGGTTTCGAAAATCACCGACGAGGTCATGTCCCGAGTTGGTAATACAATCTTCAAGCCAGCTGATTACTTCCGACTTACTTACAGTACCTCCGGAAGCCAAAGGAAGCTCCGTCTTGTTGTAGTAACCTGTATAAAACAGAAATACCCGTGCGAGCAAGGCCTCAGCGGCCCATTTTGTAGCATGCCCAGAAGCGACACTGCTATAAACGCTCGAAGGCATAAGTTCAATAGCCATTTTGAGATCCTCGGCGATAACGGCATAGGTTTCGTCGGCACTCGATTTTGGAATATTGCTTACCGCAGTGGAGGTGACAAGTGGAACCTCACCAAACAATTGGGAGAGTTCGAAGTAATAAAGTGCGCGTAAAAAGTACACTTCGCCGAATGCTTGGTTTTTCTGTTCGTCATTTGTCCAGCCGCTCACCTGATCCAAGGTTTCCAAAGCTGTGTTGGCCCGAAATATTCCCTGATAGCGTGCGGTCCAAAACGTTAGAAAGCGATCCGGTTGTGTATTCATCAGGTGATCCAGTCCTTGCATATCGCGGTCATTTTCTCCGCCCCCACCAAAGCGGTCATCCGAAGCGAGTTCGGCCATATAAAAATGAGAATGCTGAACATTCGTGATAGCAGCATTTAAACTGGAATAAATACCCGTAAGCATACTATTCGCATCTGCGACCGTAACGGGGAAGTTGCCGGTATTTTTTTTGTCGTAGCTTTCTGAGTCCAAGAATTTTTCACAGGATGTCAATAATCCCACAAAAAATATAAGTATGATGATCTTCTTCATGTCTTCCATTAAAATTTAAGGTTTAAACCAAACATTACGGTTCTTGGCTGCGGATAGAATCCGAGGTCAATACCGCTCACCCACGATTCATCATAACCGTAACCAATCTCAGGGTCCATTCCACTGTATTTTGTGAAGGTAATTAAGTTCTGTACAGTCGCATAGAACCGAAGTTGGCTGAATGGCATATTTTTCCAAATCGTCTTCAAATCGTAACCCAAAGTAACATTCTGAATTTTTACGAAATCACCGTTTTCAACATAGATGTCCGAAATATACTGGCTGTTGGTATGGCTGCCGCTGGTTAATCGCGGAAGTTTATTCGAAGTTCCTTCACCATGCCACCTATCGAAGATCTCCGTTGTATAGTTCTGTAGGGGACTATCTGCGAATGATCGGTAGGACTTTGCAATTTGATGACCGAAAGAACCAATAGCTGTTACCGATAAATCGATGCCTTTATATCCCGCATTTAAGTTTAAGCCTCCGCTAAAATCCGGATGTGGATTACCGATCATCACTTTGTCATCATCGGTAATTGCGCCATCGCCGTTCGTATCCCTAAAAATTACATCGCCAGGCTGTGCATTGCTTAGTACCCCCAACCCCGATGCACGTAATGCATCGATCTGTTCCTGTGTCTGAAAGATTCCATCGGTTTTAAATCCATAAAAATAGCCAATAGGATAGCCCTCTTGTGCGCGGTACATTTCTTTTGTTCCCTGGCTTAATACGTCGGTCGCTCCATGTATAATACCCTCGTCATTGGCTATGCGGAGCACTTTATTTTTATTGTATGCGCCATTGATACCAATGCCATAGCGAAAGTTACCTTTGGTGTCGTTCCAATTCACGCCAAATTCAATCCCCTTATTTTCTACATCGCCACCGTTAATGTAAGGTGCTGAGGTTCCGTATATTGCTAGGACAGGAGCCTGAACAAGCCAATCTTTGGTCGTCTTTCTATACCAGTCGAACACCACCGATAGTTTATTGTCGACAAAGCGAGAATCGAAACCGATATTTAATTGTTCGGAGGTTTCCCAACTGATATCTGGATTAGCGAGAATATCAGGGTAAGCACCACGTATCAACGTATTTTTATTGTTGCCGAAATAATAACCGTTTTTTACATCAATAGCTACTGTAGCCAAATATTGAAAAGGATCAATATTTGCGTTACCATTTTGCCCCCAGCTTCCCCGCAATTTCATAAAGTTCAGCCAACCGTTATCTTTCAAGAATTCCTCATTCGTCATGATCCATCCGGCAGAGGCCGAAGGAAAGTAACCCCAACGATTCCCTTTCGCAAAGTTGGACGATCCATCAGCACGCAAAGTAAAGGAAGCGATATAGGTCTCGTTGATGTTGTAGTTGGCCCTTCCGAAAAAAGAGGCAATGGAAAACAGTGGTAAGTGGGAACCTCCTACTGTAGGAATATAGCCTTCATAGCCTTGGCCGTTCCCTACCCAAGCTTTATCCCATTCTCCGGGAAACGAAGAGTTTGCGGTGGTCACACTGAGATTCTCACCTAAGCCATTTTTTTCGATCGACTGCCCAATAACCATATCCAATTGGTGACCGCTTGCGGGAGCCAATTTGTAGCTCAAGGTATTTTCCCAAAGTAGACTATGTCCCAACTCTTGGTTCTGCGAGATTTCATCGACAGCGTTTGCCACGGTAGTCGATAGATTGTACACGGGTGTATATTGTCGATAAGACGAAGCATTCAGCCTGTATCCGAAATTCGTCTTAAAAACGAGGTCTCGCAGAGGTTGGATTTCCAAATAAGCGTTTACAGATAAATTATGAGCCTTGCTCAGATTCTGGCCACGGCGATAATACATCTCTGCAATAGGATTGGCCGTTGCCCCATCAAAATTCCATTGATCCGCAGTTTTGCTCGCCCGGTCATAAAATTCGCCATTTTCATTATAAACAGGTAACAGCGGATTTCCCACCAGCATGTTGTGAATATCATTCCAGTAAATATTGCCGATGCCAATCCCCGAACGTTTGGTGGTGCCATAGTTTACATTTTCGCCAAATTTGATGATATTGTATTCATCGTTTTTCAGGAGGATATGTTCTGAATTAATCCGAGCAGTATGGCGTTTGAAGTTGGGCTCTGCAGGAACGCCCATGATACCATCACGGTCCGTGATCGAGTAACCGATCGAGAAACGTGACATTTCTGTTCCCCCCATCATATTGATGGATGTGTTTTGTAGGATAGCATTGTCGTTATGAATTTCTTTGAGCCAGTTGGTACCGTTCCATGTGCCGTTCATGATTTGTTCATACTGTTTTGGGATTAAGTTGGCCCAATCGTAAGGTTCGGCACCTTCATTGAATCGTCGTTCGTCCTGTATGGCCATGTACTCCTTTGCCGTTAGGAGTGACGGAAGTTTATATGCGTTTTGAAAACCTAGATAGCTATCCAGATGTACCGCCATTTTTCCTTCCTTTCCTTGTTTGGTAGTAATGAGGACGACCCCGTTTGCTGCCCGCGATCCATAGATTGCAGCGGAGGCGGCATCCTTTAAGATATCTATACTTTCAATATCGGAAGGGTTCAGCATATTGATATCACCATTGGGCACGCCATCGATTACATATAAAGGAGAGGAGCTCCCGATGGTACCCAATCCACGAATGGTTACTTTGAAACTTTCTCCCGGCATACCTGAACTTTGGGTAATCTGAACACCTGGCGACTGGCTTTGCAACGATTCTAATATACTCGGCGAACTTAGTTTCTGTAGATCTTCGCCCTTTACTTGTATGCTAGCGCCTGTCGTCAGTTTTTTCTTCTGTGTACCATACCCGACTACCACAACCTCATCAAGGTCGCCAGCATCAGCTTTCAACGTAATCTTTACCGTCTGCTGATCGCCAATATTAATTTCGGACGATATGAAGCCAATGTAAGAAACTTGGAGGACCGCATTTCTGCTTTCTACCGATAGGGAGAAACTACCGGTTGCATCCGTTGAGGTGCCCTGTGTCGTACCAAGTATTTTAATGGAGGCTCCTTGAATAGGCTTCCCTTGTTCGTCGCTTACCGTACCTTTCACGATCCGTTGTTGTTTAACGGCAGTACTTTCAATAGACGGATTGGCTTTTCCTGTCCGACGGAGAATGATTGTGCCTTCCGAGATCTCCCAAGATATGGGCTGGTTGGCTAATAGAGTGGTCAAGGCCTTTTCTAAAGGCACATGCTTGAGGTCCACAGTGAGCTTCGTACTGGCAATGTCTTTCCCATTCAATAGGAATGGCATGCCACTTTGTTTTTGGATGGACTGCATGACTTGAACAAGCGGCGAATTGACCGCTTTTAAAGATACTTGCTGTGCAAATCCACCAGCGGTGAGCTTAAAGAAACTCAAGACGGTGAGTAAAATGGTTAATTTCATAAGGATAACCCAGCGTTTTATTTTCAGACAGGCAGTTTTACTGCCATCATCATTCTGTTGTATAAAAATCATATTTTTGTACAATTAGGATTTGGTAATGAATAAGGGTTTATAATTTCTAATGTGCTTCTTCAGCCAGTCCATATCGACCGAACATGGGTGTACGAGACCCTGTTCGGTTTTTTTAGGACTGCTTTTGTCTCCTTATGTCGGATAGGTAGTTGTTCTGTTTTTCATTGCTCTTCTATTTATGTTTATTATTGGATTACAATTAAGTTTGGAGGCCTGTTTCCTCGCTGTTGAAGTTTAAATTTGACGCCGCTTTTTTCGATAATTCGTAGCGCCTCTTCCAGATTTTTATCTCGCCCGATTTCTCCATAAAAATAGGAGGGGGCTATCTTTCCCTGATACGTAATATCAATAGCGTACCAACGGCCAAGTGATTTCATGAGGTCATGCAGTTCCGTTTCATAAAAAAGGAATTTGTTTGCTGTCCATGCAATAAACTCATGTACATCCACCTCTTTTTTCTGGATACGACCATATTGGCTTATTGCCTGTTGATTGGGTGCTAAGTTCAACTGTTGCCCAGCTGTTTCTACATTGACAGATCCTTCCACTAGTGTTGTTACTGTTTGGATATCATCAGGATAGGCAGAAACATTAAAAGATGTTCCTGTGACCTCAATTTTTTGATCTTTACAGTGGACTTCGAATGGAACCCGTTTGTTGTTTTCACTCACTTTGGCCACATCAAAATACGCTTCGCCTTCCAGTTGAACCTCACGTCTGTTCTTTTCGAAGACCAGTGGATAAACGAGTTTCGACTGCGCATTCAGCTGTATCTTGCTGCCATCTGACAGGGTCACTTTATATTTGCCGCCCTTAGGCACAAGAATGGTGGCCATGGTATGCTGTAAGGAAAGGAGATCTTCCGTTAATAGCGGTGTCCCGTCAGAGTAAGTCAATTTCTTATCAAAAATAATCCCATCTTTATCATTACGGAGATTAATTTTCTTACCATTAGACAACAACAGTTCTGCTTTGTTCGTGCCTGCTTGTACACTTGATAGATCCAGTTCTTTTCCTTCCTGCTCTTGCTGGCGGAATTGGAAATAACCAAAGAGAGATACGGCAAGTAATAAAGCCGCAATCGCAGTAAACAGAAAATACGGTCTGTTGGCTTTGCGTAAGGGCTGGTTCTTTTGCTGGATTTTACGAAGAGTGTCCTCCTGAAGTCGACTTAGCCAAGCCTGACCGTCATCTTGATGCAGCGCAAGCCACGATAAGGCGTCCTCAAAAACTTCTTCTCCCGTAACAATTTTTTGAAAGAATATTTCATTTTCGGATGATTCTTGTCGCCACCGATCGAGCACATCAGATTCTTCCGAACTCAGTTTCCCTTCGAGATAGTGTTTGATCAATCTGGTTAGTACAGATGTAGACTCCATTGCGTGTTTATATTGGGTTATTGTTTCTATAACGACGAAGCCTCGTTAATCTTAGTAAAAAAATAAATTTTATTTTTGGACTTTACAAATCAATCACACTTTCTTCATATCCCCTTAATATCAGGTTAATACTGGATTTATATACGGACTACGAGAATCTGTTAACTAAACTAGGATTTTGTATCCACGCCTACGATAACCTTTATAAAAAATTACAACAAAAAGTACTGACGCCTCAACTGCGGCAGATACGCAAAAAAGCCAATGTTAAATCACAGGAATACCGTGTTCTTGCATTGTATTTGGACGAGATGCGTTCTTCTGGGTGAATTTTCTAACTTTTAGCGGATTTTCCTCGGATGCGGCTGAGTGTCTCTAATTTCATATTGAGATAAGAAGCGATATACTTTAACGGTACACGGCCTAACAGTTTAGGGCGTGTTAATGTAAATCGGTTCAGACGTTTTTCTGCGGAAGGTAATCGGCATAAAAAAGCCCTCTCATCGGCATCCCGATAATACAACTCTAAAATCTTTCTCCCAATAACATTGGCTTCATGAAAACGTTCATACATTTCGTCAAGAGATGCTCGTGAGAAAGCAATTAATTGTGTGTCCTCTAAAGCTTGTATGTACTCTTCTGTTTCGATGTCTAATCCAAGATTTCTAACGCTGCCAACGATATTTTGTTCGTCATTGAGCCAAGTCGTAATATCTTGTCCTTCTATCCTGATAAATCCACGAACTAATCCACGGACGATAAAATATAAAGTTTCGACATTGTCAATTGGACTTCTTAAGTATTTTCCTTTTTTAACGTCAATGTAACCGCTATTCTCGGTGAGGTATTGCTGAGCAGGAATAGATAAGGGGTGTATTTGTTGAAAAAAGCTGACGATTTCGTTGTTTTTAGCAGTTTTTTTAGTTGACTGACCTTTTTTGGCTTTGCTTTTTGTCTTCATTTGTACTAATGAACGCAAAACTACAATTATTTGTTTTACTATTTGGTATAAAAATGTAAAGTCGTTGGTACTAATTACAAAAGTGATGAGGAATTTATAACGTTACATTTGTTGTGAATTCGTTTTTTTTTTATTCATGAACTCCCTACGGTCGGCCCAATAACTATTTTTATTATCATGCCAGATTGCATAGTACGCAGTATCGTTCGAACCATGTCGAAATTTCTTTTGAAATCAGACATATTTTTTTATCATTTTTTAATTAAATGTTGATTACAATATAGAATAAAAATATTTTTTTAAAAATTTGGTTTACAGGTGTTTGTGTTTTTTTTTGTTCAACTTTTTTGTTTTTTTATGAGAGGGAATATAGCTCGTTAAATATTTTTGTTGAAAATTGTGGGTGATTTGTCGTAAATAGTATCTATATTCGTAAGTATAAGGTTTATGATAAATGTTGCTTATGAAATTTTCAAACCTTTTCTGTCGGAAACACTAAAGTGTTGGTTACTTTTTATTAACAGATAATAAACACAGTTTGTGAATTCTATTTGAGGTGGAATGTTTATTTTCACACTCATTGATGTATAATGGATTTATGGCATATCTGAAAAGTCAGTTTATAGTGGATATTGTACTTACTTTTAGAAGTGGTTGTTTTGTTGCTCTGGCAAGTTGTTATTGTCTATTTCTATCTTGTGGAGAGAGGCGTACGGCTGATAGCAAAGAGTCTCAGCAAAGCCCTCCATCGGCTGCAAAAATAGAAAAGACGATTGAAGTCGGCGATGGCTCGGTTTTAAAGCGGTATTGGTCGGGCTACGATTTCGGTAATGCCGAAAATATCAACAATCCTGAAAAAGGGGAGCAAGCTTTAGTAGATTTTATCAACTTGTTCCCACAGACCTCAATCGAAGATGTTTCTTTGGCTATTAAATCCATGTTTTCGCAAGCGAAACATTCGCCTAAGGCAATTGACTTCCTGAAGAAACAAACGGAAAAATATTTGTATGATCCGAATTCTCCGATGCGAAATGATAGCTATTATGAACCAGTACTAGAGTATTTGCTAGATTCTGCTCGCCTCGAGCCAGCGGATAGGTTGAGGATGGAAGCGCGATTAATAATGATCCGGAAAAATAAACCAGGTACTGTAGCGTCAGATTTCTCGTATGTGTTGGCGGATGGGACAAAGGGAAATTTGCATAGTTTTGAAGCACAGACGACCCTGTTATTTTTTTATGAGCCCGGTTGTTCCCATTGTGAAGAAGCTATTGCTCAGTTGAAGGATCTTACTTTTTTTAATGAATTGATATCGAGGAAGCAACTACGTGTTTTAGCTGTTTATCCTTTTGGTGAAAGATCTATCTGGAAAGACTATCAAGCCAACCTACCATCGAATTGGGTGAATGCCTTTGTGGACAAAGACGATATGTTTATTAATGAAAAATACGATTTAAAAGCTACGCCTACGATTTTTCTGTTGGATGATAAAAAGCGAGTAATCTTGAAAGATACCGATGTTCAACATATACTCGCATATTATGCAACGATAAATTAAATTGTAGTTTTTGGGCTACAAATAAAATGTTTATGAAACGTTTAATAAGGTTATGAGGATAAGGAGGGGTATCTTTGGTTCGATTTGGTCATCTGGGAGACCTAATTCGATTTATAAGCTTATTAAATCCGCGTCTACCTATACCGCAATCTATCGAAACTTCAGTTTCTTTAAAAGCGTAGCAGATGCGTGATGAAGAAAAAAGAGAAATAAAGTGTAAATGAAGCTACTTGTCATTATAGTACCGTTTTTAATCGCTGTCTTTTTAGGGCGGATAATTATCCCTTTTATTCTTTTCGTTTCCTACAAAAAGCGATTATTCGATCCTGTTGATCCACGGAAATTTCATCAAAAAATTATTCCTAGGTTAGGAGGTGTGTCTTTTGCACCGGTACAATCTTGTCTTTTTATTATCTCGGTAATAGTTCTTTATAAAGTCAATTTCGTGCCTCTGGGGATTGACACCTCAGAAGTGTTTCCTATGTTTATGCTTCTGTTATGTGGGCTTTTTATCCTCTTTCTTGTTGGCTTGGCAGATGATTTGGTCGGGGTGCATTATCAGTGGAAATTTATTGCCCAAATCATTGTTGCTTGTTTATTTCCTCTTTCTGGATTATGGATAAACGATATGTATGGCATTTTGTTTATCACGTATTTGCCACCTTGGATCGGAATGCCTCTAACTATATTTGCTGTAGTATTGATTATTAATGCTGTCAATTTGATTGATGGAATTGATGGTCTTTGTTCGGGATTGATTATGGTCGGTTGTTCGTTTTTGGGTATATTGTTTATTCACTACGAGGCATGGCTTCATGCTCTTTTCGCCTTTATCACAGCAGGTGTTTTGTCTTCTTTTTTTTATTATAATGTTTTTGGAGCATCCAAACGGAAGCGACGGATATTTATGGGAGATACAGGAAGTTTGACCCTTGGATTGTCTATTGCCTTTCTGTCAATTAGTTTCGCAATGAACAATCAGGCTATTAAGCCTTTTTCTGAAGGAGCAATCGTTACGGCCTTTTCCACCTTAATAGTGCCTGTTTTTGATGTGACACGTGTTCTCTTCGTGCGCTGGCGCGATGGGCAGCCTTTATTTAAAGCAGACAGAAATCATTTGCATCATAAATTTTTACGTACAGGTATGTCTCATCATATGGCCATGATATCCATTTTGGCCTTAGCTTTATTCTTCTGCGTTTTTAATTTTGTAGCGGTGCAGTATATTAGCAATAATGTCGTTGTTCTATGTGATATTCTGCTATGGATAGGTTTTATCTTTGTATGGAACGCAGTAGAAAATCGTAAACGAAAAGCTCGTTCCCGTAAGCTTGAAGTCATCAAGTAATAATTTCTAGTGCAGGAAATACGGATAGCAGAGGCGTCATGAATGCCTAAATAAAGATAAATTTATAATTACTTTTTTCTCTTAAGTAACTAGATCTTTTAACTTAAAGTTACTTAGGCGGGTTTGAAGTTCAAACTACTATTGGACTTGATACAAAAAACGAAGCAAAACCGACCGCAGGGAGCTCATGAATACAAAAAAACAAACACGAATTCATAAAAAATCAAGGCTAGGTTCTTTCTACTATCTTTTATCGTAAATTCTTAAACGAAACAAACTCGCTTCGCTCAGACAGTGTTTCGTTCTTAACAGAATTTCCTGATCCAAGATTTCCGTAGAAATAACCAAGGCCGTTCTATTAGGTAATCGCTTCGCAAAAACTCATCTACTTTTTTACAACTTTACGAATTCACGACTTTACAACTTTACTACGGATGTAACCTCATAACTCCGTCACATTGTAATCCATGTCAATCAATATACCTTGTAGCTAAAAATCTACTTAATTAAAAAATGTAGTACCTAGCCATCAGTCGGTTTTCCTTTCGAATAAAAAAATATTTGATATTTGAAGCAGCCATCTCTCTGCTTTTTTAACTGTTGTTTTTATTCCTTTTAATACTTTAATCACATTTAAAACTGGTTTTTTGAAAGATAATTCCAATTTGTGTGTGATTTTTTCTGTTGATATAAACATGATATATATCAAATAGCGTATGGTGTCTGTGAACGTTTTACATATTTGTAGTTTCGTAGCTACATCATGATTTTACTTTAGTCTACCAAAGATCTACTTTTGTGCACTGATGATGTGGTGATGGATTTGAGATCATTATATGTTTTAAAAATGATTTTCATCACTTGCAAATTCAAAAAAAGACGCATACTGCAGATGTGTTTTAATTTTTAGTTTAATTTTTTAAATAGTCTTGATTTGGAAATTCGGGTAAGGGATAGTTTGCCTTCAGACCAAGATTTACATGCAAATTGAAATAAAATGAAAAACATACAAGTTACAGTAAGCAATAAAAAAAGACCTTATAAGGCACCGATTATGGAATATTATAACATTGAATTAGAGTGTTCCATTGCTGCGGGGTCAGCATTTGTAAATCCTACAGGGCCAAACGGGCAAGCAGAAATATACCAAGAATGGGATGTTGATGTGGACGATAATAGAAGTATCAATTTTTAAGAAAGTCTATCTATGAAAACGGAATATAAAAATAAATTGAAACAGGAAACCATAAGAGTATTTTTGATCATTGGGGTGATTACGGCGATGAGTTTTGCAATGGTTTCCTGTAGCTCAGATGGTGTTACCGAAGAGTATGGCGAAGCGGTTTTGTCAGTAGATTTAACTGGAATTAGCTATGAACAAGAAGAGGAGGGAAATAACGATAATCAACAAGGAGTGAGCGATGGAAGGCAAACAATTTTAAGCCAACCGGCCGTGCTCGCTTTTAATAAAGAATATTCACTAGTTGCGAAGTTAAGCGTTGATACAACTTCGACTGCTACAGTAAACAAGAAGATCAGTTTGAAAAGTAGCAGCTTAAAGGCAGCGACGACAACCGTCACAAGTCCGTTGACAAGTGGGGTTCAATATCGTATTGTGGTTTATGATGAATCGGGTAATTATGTAACGGATAAAGTATATACTGTTGGTACGACGACATCCGAAACATTAAGTTTAATGTCGGCGACTTTGTATACGTTTATCTGCTATTCGATAAACAGCACTTCGGTTCCGGATATCGATAGCCAGAAAAATTTGAGCGAAGTTAGCTTATCATCGTTGAGTGGTAGTGCTGATTTTACCTATTGCAAAGTGGTTAAATCTTTAAGCAAAGGAAATAATACATTGCCCATTGTGTTGAAGCATATGTTTAGTCAGATTACAACAATGATAGATGCCTCTGCATTCGGAACAATTACAGCCTGTCAGGCAACGATAGGGGGGCACTATTCTACGGTTAATGTGAAATTGACGGATGCGAGTATTACGTATAATGGAACGGTTACAACAACACCTGTTCAATTTAGTAGTTTAGGAACTACGAGCATAACAAGCGTACCTACGATCATCAGTCACCCTGAGACTACAGCGGGAGTATTAACAATTTCTACGATGACAGCTGGAGGTGTTGTGCGCAGTGATATGTCTGTCGAGAATGTAAAGATAAAACCAGGCGTTCGCTATAATTTGAATCTGACATTAGAGAAAAATGGGATCAGTATGGGAGGATATACATGGGCACCGGCAAATTTGGTTTATAATGGTGGGAGTTATGGATTTGCTGCTAACCAAGGTGTTTATGGCGATCATTGGCAAGCGAATGCTTTACTCCCGATTAATCAAGGAACAGGTAGTGTAGGAGGGCAAACATACGATCTAGCGAAAGACCCTTGTGCGAAAGTGACAACGTACGGTGGAAACTGGCGGACACCTACAATGGCGCAACTGCAGTCGATCACAGGGAGCTACGCTGGTGAAAAGCCAATCTTCCATGTAAACTACACGCCTACAACCACTCGGGCGAGCTATAATGGCGTTGGAGGTCTTTTCTTGGGAACTACTTCACAGCCGGCTACTGCAGATCTTGATAACTATATCTTCTTGCCTTATGCGGGCGAAGGAGGATGGGATCAAGTGGTTAATAACCAAGGGAACATGGGGACATATTGGACGAACACACCAAATGGTGGGGCAAACATTGAACGGTTCCAATTTAACACAGGGAGTATCACCTGGCCTTACAGTAGTCAATATCACGTGTACGGCGGTAGTATCCGTTGTGTAAAAGCACAATAATACCTTATTTTCATATTACATATAAAATAAAAGCGCGGACTTTCGTTAGTCTACGCTTTTTTATTTAGAGTGACATCTTACCCTAGAGCATATCATGTGTTTTATGTCTTCTTTCCTTTGTCTACATTTCTTTGGATCACGTCGATCTCTTTTTTTAAATTTTTATTGCTTTTTTAAGAGTTATTGACTCTTAAAAAAGCAAACGTAAATTCCTGTAGACAGCTGTTCGTTAACAGGCAGAATGTCATTAAAAAAAAGTCGGAATATCGTTGAAAATTGACGTCCACTACAGTGTTGTAGTAGATATTCTACAACACTGTAGTGGACGCGCTACATTAATTTTTAAATACCCCGAAATCCTTTGTCAGTAAAGGGATTGCACGTATTTTTGAATCATAATCAAACATCGGTTGGGAAGGATGAATGACACATCTACGACATTGAAAAAATAACAACATGAAAACGCTACTTATAATTGTTCCATTCTTGATCGCTCTTTACGTAGGTCGGTTAATTATACCTTACATCTTTTTGGTATGTTACAAGAAAAGGTTGTTCGATCCAATCGACAAGCGTAAGTCGCATCTGACTTTGGTTCCCCGTTTGGGCGGTGTAGCTTTCGCTCCGGTACAAAGTTTTTTGATGACCTTGGGGGTTGTTATTCTCTACAAATTCAATTTTGTGGATTTGGGCGTAAATACGGCTGCAGTACTACCGATGTTTCTCCTTTTGATCTGTGGTTTAGTGATGTTGTTTTTGGTTGGTATTGGCGATGATCTTGTTGGAATAAACTACAAATGGAAGTTTGCTGTTCAGTTGATTGTAGCTTCTCTTTTCCCTTTATCAGGTTTATGGATCAATGATTTTTATGGTGTATTTTTCATTGGACAATTGCCTGCTTACGTCGGTATGCCGTTGACTGTGTTGGTAGTGGTCTTGATAATCAATGCAGTCAACCTTATTGATGGTTTGGATGGATTATGTTCGGGATTGGTAGCTACCGGTAGCTTAGTGTTGGGGGTAATGTTTGCAATTCACGGGGCATGGTTGCATGCAATGTTTGCTTTTATCACAACAGGGGTGTTGATTCCTTTCTTTTACTTCAATGTATTTGGTATCAATAAACGCAGACGTCGTATTTTTATGGGGGATACAGGAAGCTTAACTTTAGGCTTGTCGATTTCCTTCTTGGCTATCAGTTTCGCAATGAATAATCCTTTGATCAAACCATTTTCTGAGGGGGCAATTGTTGCAGCATTCGCGACACTTATCGTTCCTGTTATGGATGTGCTGCGTGTGATCTTTGTAAGATACCGTGCAGGTAAACCATTGTTTATGCCAGATAGAAGCCATATCCACCACAAATTATTAGGATTAGGATTCTCACACAGACAAGCAATGATGACCATTGTTGGTGTAGCGATGTTCTTTGCCATCTTCAATAGCATAACTGTAAATCATATCAGTAACAACATCGTTTTAGTCTGCGATTTGGTTTTGTGGTTAGGGTTTCACTTCGTGTTGAACAGAATCGAAAATATCCGCATGTCAAGACAAGTGGAGCAGCTTTTGGCACATGAAATTAAATTGTCGAAAACTGAAAAGAATGAATTAAATTTACGGAAGATAAGTGTAAAAGAACTTCAGTTGGAGAACATACACTAATCCTGTAATTTAACATACTACCTTATGAACATTACACTAATTGGTGGCTCTGGTTTTGTCGGAACCCGTCTTATCCAAAATTTGCAAAAACAGGAAAGCCACAAATTACTGAATATTGATAAAAACAACAGTGAACAGTTTCCTTCCATCACGCATATTGCGGATGTAACGGATCTAGAGAGTATTCAGGCTTTGCTGCCCGAGACAGATGTGGTTGTATTGTTGGCTGCGGAACATCGAGACGATGTGTCGCCTACGACCTTATATTATGATGTCAATGTCGGCGGAATACGAAATGTGTTGGCAGCCATGGAAAAGCATGGCGTGAAGCATCTTATTTTTACCAGTTCGGTGGCGGTCTATGGCTTAGATAAAGATAACCCTGATGAAGATCTTCCAGCTGATCCTTTCAACCATTATGGAAAAAGCAAATGGATGGCAGAGGAAGTGTTGCAAAAATGGCATTTTGACCATGCCGATTGGAATATCCAGATTATTCGTCCAACGGTCATCTTTGGTGAAGGAAATCGTGGAAATGTCTGGAATCTTTTGAACCAGATTGCTTCCGGTAAATTTATGATGATCGGCAAAGGAGCCAACCGTAAATCGATGGCTTATATAGGGAATATCGTAGCCTTTATCGAGTTTTTGATTGCAAAGAAAAACAACGGTTATTGGGTTTATAACTATGTAGATAAGCCCGACTTCACCACCAACGATTTGGTATATCATACGGGTAAGGTATTGGGAAAAAATATTTCTTCACGCAAGATTCCGTATTGGTTGGGCATGTTGGGAGGTTATGGGTTTGATGTGCTGGCTTGGCTGTTGCGAAAAAAATTGCCGATCAGCTCCGTGCGTGTCAAGAAATTTTGCGCAGTTACGCAGTTTGATTCCAGCAAAGCGATGTCTTCTGGTTTTGTTCCTCCATTTACAATGGAAGAAGGGTTGAGACGCACGCTGCAATCGGAGTTCGGGAAATAGAAATGTCTTCCTCATCGACTAATACACGAATAGCTAAAAATACGTTTGCATTGTATCTGCAGATGTTATTTAGCATGCTCGTTGGCTTGTATACATCCCGCGTGATTTTAAACGTGCTCGGGGTGGAAGACTTTGGTATATTTAATGTCATAGGTGGTGTAGTCGCCATGTTCGGCATACTCAATTCTGCGATGTCTTCTTCTACAAGCCGGTTTATTACTTTCGAATTAGGACATGAAAATCTCTCCAGACAGCACGATGTTTTTTCGACGGCGCTTGTGATTCATTTCGCCCTCGCACTATCCGTCGTTATGATCGCAGAACCCGTGGGATTGTGGTTTCTGGAGAATCATCTTACAATTCCTGTTGCGCGCATGGACGCTGCTATTTGGGTTTTCCATGCTTCACTGTTTATCGTTTTCTTTTCCATCTTGAATGTACCTTTCAGCGCTGCGATTATAGCCCATGAAAAGATGGGGGCATTTGCTTACTTTTCTATTTTAGATATATCTTTAAAGTTGGCAATTGTTTATATTCTCCAGATCATTGATTTCGATAAGCTAAAGATTTATGCAGCACTATTGCTTTGTACTCAGCTTGTTTTGCAAACTATCACCTTCTTCTATTGCATTAGAAATTTTCCCGAGGTGCGAGGGAAATTGACATGGAAAAAGGATGCGGCAAAGGAAATGAGCTCTTTCGCAGGTTGGAGTATGTTTGGAGATTCCGCGGTATTGATGTTTACGCAGGGATTGAATATTTTACTAAATATGTTCTTTGGTGCTCCGGTTAATGCCGCGCGGGGAATAGCAACACAGGTGCAAAGTGTGGTAACGCGTTTTATCGGAGGGTTCCAGACGGCCTTGAACCCTCAGATAATAAAAAGTTACGCGGCAAATGACCTCATTTATATGCACAAGCTGATTTATGCTAGTTCAAAATTTTCTTTTTTTTTGTTGCTTATATTGTCTCTACCGGTTTTTTTTGAAGCGGAGCAGCTTTTAGTCTGGTGGTTGAAGATTGTCCCCGATCATACCGTTAACTTTGTTCGGATTATGTTGCTTATTTCCCTTGTTGATAGTTTAGCAAATCCGTTGATTTTTTCAGCAAAGGCAACCGGCAAGATTAAGAAATACCAAGCGGTATTGGGGACATTGTTGTTGCTTGTCGTGCCTATAAGTTACCTGTTTCTTTGGTTAGGTTATCCACCAGAATCTGTATTTGTTGTTCACCTTGTAGTTACTGTTATAGGCCAGATCGTGCGAGTAGTACTCATCAAACCCATGATCAATTTCCGGCTAAAAGATTATATGCAGTTCGTTGTTTTTAAATGTAGTTTAGTGTTGCTGCTTGCGCCGATTTTACCGCTAATTTCTTATCTTTATATTAATGATCTTGTAATACGCTTTTGGCTTGTTCTTCTTTGTTCTTTGTTTTCTGTTCTGTTTTCTATTTATATAATGGCACTGAATAAAACGGAGAAGACGCTGATTAAAGATTTTGTTTATTCTAAGGTTCGTTTCCTTGGAAATAGTCAATAATAAAAGCTAGCTTATGAAAAAAATTAATTTGATTTATTGGAATAATGATAATTTCGGTGACGCGTTAAGCCCATTGCTTATTGCCGAGCTATCTGGTATGCAAATTCAGTACAAGAATATAGAATTATCTATATCAGATAGAATGCGTATTCTATGGAAATCTTTCATTTCTTTGCGATTTGAAAACCTAAAAACTATAATTTTTCCTTGGGAAAATACTGTTGTAGGTATTGGTTCGGTGATCGGATGGGGTAACGATAGATCCTCTGTATGGGGGGCTGGATTCATGAATAATTTTAGTCCTTTTAAAGGAGGTAAGATATTCGCTGTCAGAGGTAAGTTAACAGAACAAAAATTAATTGATCTAGGTTGCCCTACAAACAGTGTTTATGGAGATCCTGCTTTATTGCTGCCTCTGTGGATACCAGAGCCCTTAGTGTCTCAAACAAAAAATATTGGCATCATTCCTCATTGGAAAGAAGTTGATGAATTTATAGCGTTATATGGAGATCGGTATCTTATTATAGATCTGCGCACAAGAGATATAAAAGACGTCATTGATAAAATATGCTCTTGCAAATATATTTTGTCGACTTCATTGCATGGTCTTATTGTTTCGCATGCCTATAAAGTGCCCGCTTTATGGATTAAAAAGAACTATATTGATACAGACGGATTCAAATTCCACGATTATTTTAGTTCGGTAGATATTCCTTCCTATGAGGGATTTGAAAATATAGAACAAATTTTAGGAGTTGAAACTGTTTTAGAAACCTTCTTTGAAGAAAATCGAGATAAAGCGCTTATTAATAATTCGCTCGAAAAAATACAAATAGCACTTCTAAAATCTGCGCCATTTCCGTTGAAAAAAAAGTATGAGGACGTTAGAAATTGTCTTGAAGAAAGTGCTCGCAGGTCTTAATCTAAAGAATTAGTTGAACTTAACGTTATATATGTCTTATATTCGTTGCTAAGGATTTTTGCTAGATAAATAAAAGCTATCGATAGTTCTAAATTTCGATCCTACTAAAAATTATGATGGATATGGTTGATTTGAATCAGTCTGATAAGTCGTTCAAACTAAAAGTCGTCTTGTCAGAATATCTTGATGCTGATAGAATGGATTATCTTCCTTTTTTATCGAAGGGATATATAATGGATTGGCTTCTGCAATCGGAGCAGTATTGGCTACGCCGTTTTGTTAGAGCTTTACGAAAAGAAGAATATTATACCTTTTATAAGCCTAACAAGCTTCTTAGGTATTATTACGCTCGAAAGAAAAATAAGTTGGGTCGTCAATTGGGGTTCTTTATTCCTGCTGGCTGTTTCGATTCAGGTCTAAAGATATACCATTATGGATCTATTTTGATTAATCCCAAAACGCGTGTTGGAAAAAATTGCACAATACATGGTAACTGTTGTTTAGGAAGCAAAGGGACATTTCCTGATGATTCGCCTATAATAGGAGATAATGTAGATATTGGTCAGGGAGCGCAAGTTCTCGGAGGAATTACTATTGCTGACGGAGTCCGCATAGGAGCGGGAGCTATAGTAACTAAATCAATTTTAGAGTCTAATGTAACTGTTGTAGGAATTCCTGCGCGAATTGTTAAATCAGATTAAAAGAAAAATGATAGATTCCAAATTAATATCTTTTGTCTTGCCTGCCTATAAAGCAACATTTTTTCAACAAGCAATAGCGAGTATTCTTGCGCAAACGTACACAAATTTTGAACTGATCATTGTAGATGACCAATCTCCGGAGGATTTGCAAGCGATAGTCAATATTTTTGATGATTCGCGTATTCGTTATTATAAGAATGAAAAAAATATTGGAGGGAATAATTTGGTGGCCCAATGGAATCATTCTATTACTTTTGCAAAAGGAGAATACCTTGTTTTGGCTGCAGATGATGATCTTTACCATCCAAATTTCTTAAAAACCTGTGTTGATCTAGCTATCAAATATCCCGATGTAGACATTGTAAGGTCGCGTGTAGAGCAAATTGATGAAGAGAATGGGCTTTTGGGAATAGACGGAATACTACCGGAGTTTTGTAGTAAATATGCCTTTTTAAAATATTGGTTGGATGCAACAGCTTTTACCTGTATTGGAAACTTCCTTTTTAGGACTTCTGTTATTCAGGCAAAGAAATTTATTGATTTTCCTTTCGCTTTTGGGTCGGACACAGCTACTGCTATTATGATGGCGGAGAATGGAATAGCAAATACGGCAGAAATGTTGTTTAGTTTCCGTATTTCCAGTGTTCACTTATCAAGTAACAAAGGTAAACTTATGGAAAAATTGGAAGCAAATACGTTGCTTTTTAAATGGCTTAAAAATCTGAATTATGAAATACCATTTAACAAGTATGATTTGCTCGATTATCAACAAACGCAATGGGCTAATTTGTATGCGAAGTGTAAGTATGATTATTATAATTTAGTAATTAGGCATTTTTCCTTTAGGCAACTATTTGTTGTAAATAGATGTGTATTATTGTCGTCAAAGGACAGATTGATTATGAAAATCCGGTTTATTGTTGATAAAATTTTTAGAAGATAAATAGGTGAAAGAAATAGAATTTGATGTACCTGTTGTTGTTGCTTTTACGCCGAATTATTTGGTTCCCGTAGCTACCTGTTTACTCTCGGTCTTGGATAATTCTGATAGTTCGGACAGCTTCCATTTTATCTGTCTACTTACGAAAGAGCTTTCAGATAGGCATCAACAAGAATTAAAAAAATTAATCGGTGAACGTAGTCAATTTTCTTTTATCGATCTAAGTGGAGAACTCAACGATATTTATGTAGACGAAAAATACACCGTGGCTGCATCTTACCGTTTACTATTACCGGACTTACTTCCCGATTATGATAAAGTTTTATACATCGATTGCGATATGGTTTTTCGGAATAATTTAGCGGAGCTTTATCGGCAAACAGATATCACGGAGTATTATATGGCGGGGGTTGTAGAGGCGACATTACCTTTCCAATTAAAACATATGCAGGATATTGGTTGTGAGCCTGGTTCATACATCAATTCTGGATTGCTTTTAATGAATCTAACTTTACTACGAAAGGATAATATGGTCGAACGATTCTTAGAAGCCTCTAAAGTGGAGGGGCTTGAATTCCCGGATCAAGATGTAATCAATCAATTATGTAAGGGACAAATCTTAGGTTTGGAACCCTATTGGAACAGTATAAGGACATTTCTGTTGCCACAATATAAAATTGATTTTCTAAAATTTTATACAGCATCCGATTGGAAGCAGGTCCAAGAACGAGGAAATGTACATTACACGGGGCCAAAACCTTGGCATACATTTACAGTAGCTTTTGATCTATGGTGGGGCTATTACGAGAAGCTTCCGAGATATTTTAAAGAGTTGATACCTATTCCTGCAAAGATTAACCTTCTGGCTAGGGTTTACAGAACTACTTTAGGTAAGCTTATTCTAGATTCAGCTAAGGCGTTTTATAGAATATTTAAGCTAAAAGTAGGATGAAGCACGCTTACCTGATTATGGCACATAATGAATTTGCGGTTTTACAACAATTAATAATTGCATTGGACGACCCACGAAATGATATTTATGTTCATATAGATAAGAAAGTTAGACAATTGCCCCATCTGAAGAGTTTACATGCAAACTTGTATGTGTTAGAAAACCGAGTAGATGTACGCTGGGGATCGGTTTCACAAATTAAGGCAGAATATGTACTTTTTGAAGCGGCTTATAGTAGGCAAGAATACGATCGTTATCATTTGATCTCTGGAACGCATTTACCGATAAAAACTTCAAAAGAGATTATAGATTTTTTTACAGTTCACAGAAATGAACAGGTTGTGAGCTCCATGTATACGAATGCTTATGAGGTGAATATGAAATTGGCCAGATTCCATTTTTTTTTAAACTATTTTCGAGAAGGAAATAGTTTCCAGAAAAGATTCGCTAATTTTCTTTGGAATGTATCCTTGAAAATGCAGTATCTTCTTCATATTCAGAAAACAACTCCTAAAGTAACTATAAAAGCAAATAATTGGGTCAGTTTAACCCATCAGGCTGTAGGCCATTTGCTTAATCAAAAGAAAATAGTTTTCAACGTTTTTAGGTGGTCATTTTGTGGTGATGAATTTTTGGTACCTTATTTATTTGAAAATAAAGAATCTGAATACAAAATTTTAGACTATAGTAAACTACTCTATAACGATTTTCAAGGAAGTAATCCGAGAGTGTTAACAATGGATGATTATGAATTTCTTTGTAATTCCGACTATTTGTTTGCTAGGAAATTTAGTAGTAATCATATCGATCTGGTATACAAAATTGTAGAAAAAGTAAGGGTTTAAGAGAAATGAAGCACGCTTATCTTCTATTAGCACATAATGATTTTGCTGTTCTGAGCTGCTTATTGGAGGCGTTAGACGATTCCCGTAATGTAATCTATATCCATTTTGATAAGAAACTGTTCGAACTTCCAGCTCTTGAATTGCGGAATGCGGAACTATACGTATTAACTGAGCGTGTCGATGTACGTTGGGGCGATGTTAGTGTGGTAGAAGCTGAACTAAATTTATTTGCAGCTGCGTATAAAAATGGGCCTTACGGACATTATCATCTCTTATCGGGGGTTGATATGCCATTACAGTCACAAGATGCTATTCATCAATTTTGCATAGAAAATTCAGACAAACAGTTTGTTGGCTTTTCGCATGGAGATCAGATCACACATATTACTCTGAAGGTACAGCGATATCATATTTTTCCGAAATATTTTCGTTCATCGGGATCAGGATTCGATTTTTTACGTAAGGCTCTGCGTTTTCTTACATTGCGCTTGCAGTTTCTGTTAGGAATCAAGCGAAACAAAAGTATCGAGTTTAAGAAAGGTACACAATGGGTCAGTTTGACAGATGATTTTGTGAATTATCTATTGTCTCAACGTAAACTTATATTAAAACAATATAGATATACCTTTTGTGCAGATGAAATTTTTGTGCAGACCGTTTGTTGGAACTCGAGGTTTCGGTCGCAGATCTTCAATCTGGAAAATGAAGGCCTGGGGAGCCAAAGAATGATTCGATGGCGCGATAATCGAATTTATGACTGGGGGATAGACGATCTGGAAGAACTTAAAAAATCAGATTTATTATTTGCGAGGAAGTTTAATGGTAGAGAATTCGAGGTTGTGAAATGTCTACTTCGATACCTTAAATCTTAAGTTATAAATGCTTTAATCGATTAATAGGGGTTTTAGTCTTGCTTATAAATTTCCATTATAATCCCTTTTGCGAATCTCTCTTACAAAAAAACTTAATACAAAACATCAGATTTGTGCCAAAATTGAGGGGGGGCAAAATTTTTTTGGCACGAATTTAATGTTTTTTTGCTTTAAAAATAGCTTGCTTTTAATTTAAAAACAGCTTTGAATGTTGTTTAAAGGATGTTGTTTGTCTAATAATTTTAGTTTATCTAAGGAAGAGCAACTCCTGTGATTTGGGCAAAACCTCCTGTGATTCTAGGCAAATCACAGGAGGTTTTGTTTTACTCTGGCGTAGTCTTGTCAGGATCACATGTTGTTCTATTTTAGATAGAACACTGTCTAGATAACATCCAATATAAGAAAGATCGCATTCCACCTCCTGCTCTGCTTTTGTAAAGTTACGTAACTGCACGTAAATAAATTCCAGATCTTCGTAGAAAGAACTAAGGCCGTTCTTAAAAAGAATCGCTTTGCAAAAACTCATCTACTTTCTTCACGAATCAACGACTTCACGACTTTGCATCTTCACAACAAATGTAATCTCGTAACCTATCTATTGGTTCGTAACCAATACCAATCAATGACTTTAAAACTTCACGAATCAACAACAAAGTAAACTCGTAACTCTTTTACTTTGTAACTTATATACCAACTTTCTAAAAAGCAAAAAATGCTCTTCTTATACAGAAAAGCATTTTTTTTACTATAACAGTTTTTAAACTGAATTTAGTTTAGATTTTCAATTTCTTCTATGGAAAGACTGCTTGCTTTCGCTATAACTTCCACCGCGACATTCAGTTTCTTCAATTCAACAGCCATAGTTCGCTTTTCTTCTTCTTTTCCTTCTTTGCGTCCTTGTTCTAGTCCTTGTTGAAGCCCTTGTTCTAGTCCGCGTTGAAGTCCTTCCTGGGCCTGCCGAAGGGCAGCACGCTCTGCTGTGATGCGGATACTTTCTGCGTCACGTTTATCTTTTAAACTCCATTCATATGCTCTCATATCATCTACTGTTAGATTTGAAACTGCTCCTAACTCAAAGATAAGTCTAAACACGCGCTTATCCAAGAACTTAGGCATTTCATTCAACGCATTCATGTGCTTAAATAAATACAACCACATATCCATCGTGCTTTTTACCTCAGCACCTTTTTTGTTAAAATTGGGTAGGCACAACAGTTTGTAACCTAATTTATCGTAAAAGATCTCTTTACTATCTTTATCGCACAAAAGCACGTCATTATAATATTTATCAGGAAGGCTTCCCTGCAAAGAAAAATCTAAAATACCGATCAGATAAACCTCTGGTAGCTCATAACTATTTCCCAGAGGTCCTCTTGGCACTAAGCTATGGATAAGCCGGGAGCTGTAGTAAACCATGCGATCTTTGATAAACTCCTGCGCAAGCTGCTGCATCTCGATAATAAAATGGCTGTTATCCTCGCTCGTGCAGTACAGGTCAAAAATAACCTTACGTCCACCCTCCCGCTCCGCCTGTCGTTCAGTAGCGCGGTAGTCCAGATCCTTGATTACCTTTTCTCCACCGAAGAGGCTGTTCAGAAAGGAAATCAGGTTCTGCTTACCCTGTTCATGACCAAAATAAAGCTTCCAGCCAAAATCAGTACATATATCTACGTACTTCCCTAAAAGATTGTTTTGTGTTTTCATTTGAGCATAATTATCACCGCTATACCTGTACATCAAAATAAGAGCAGATAGTAAACGGATCGTTGTTATAAATGGTCGTCAAGAATAATCGTTCTGCTTGCCCATAAGAGCATGAGAACATCATCAGACTGTACAATTGATTTTCGGAACTAAAGATCAGAAATAAAAAGATTAAAAGCTAATATTATTAGTTTTTGATGGCTTTTTTTTATAAAGTTTTGCCCTTCAAGCCGAAGCAGGCTTTTTTTGTCCTTAGCCAAAACAGGGCTTCTCTTTGTCCTCTATGGGCGGACAGCCCAGTTCTTTTTTCCGAAAAAAGAACCAAACCGACCGAAGGTAGCTCATGAATAAAAAAAACACGAATTCATAAAACTCGTCGCTGGAAACCTTTGCAGGGCAAGTCTGTGCCAAGGCAAAGTTCTACATATTGCAAAGGTTACCTTCGGTGAGCTCGCAAGCTCGGTTTCAAGGCGACATTTACTGTCAAGGATTTGTAGTGCAATTATTCATCCTTTACAACTTTAAGACTTTACAGAATATGTAACCTAGTAACTCTTCCATCACTTCATAACTAATACCTACGACTTTATAACTTTACGCATTAACAACTTTACAAAAAATGTAACCTTATAACTTTCTTATCACTTCGTAACTAATATCAACGACTTCACAACAAAAAATAATTATCTTAGCTATCGCATAAATATTGATCTATTGAAGTGTAATTTGTCTCTAAATGAGCAAGTAATATGTTAAAGAAATATCCAAAAGTATCTATCATTATTCCGGTGTACAATGCTGTTAATACGTTACCCACTTGTTTGGACGCGTTGCGTGCACAAAGTTATCCTGTATTAGAGTTTATTTTTATCAACGACTGTAGTACGGATGCTAGTGTACAGCTTCTGGATGCTTTTGCTGCAGATTATTTAGAGGAAGGAGAACTTGACGTTAAAGTATTGCATCATACGAAAAACCAAGGCGTAGCAGTGGCGCGTAATACCGGGCTGAATGCCGCTACGGGAGACTTTCTTTATTACGTGGATGCTGATGATAGTTTGGTGCCAGATACCATAACGTTAGCTGTAGAAAACGCCGAAAAAACCGAGGCCGATATCGTTGGGTTTAATTGGTTCTTGACATTCGATAAAAACGAGCGTAAAATGAATCAACCTGCATTTAACACGCCTTGGGATGCGTTAGAGAAAATGATGCAGGGTACTATGCGTTGGAATCTTTGGCTGTTTTTGGTGCGACGTTCACTTTACGAAAACAATCAAATTCGTTTCACACCCAATATGAACATGGGAGAGGATTTATTGGTGATGGTCAAATTATTTGGAGTGGCTGAGAAAGTAGCCTATATAGATGAAGTATTGTACCGTTATCGGCAATCAAATAGTGCTTCACTAACAAAAACATATTCTATAGATCACATCCAACAGGTCACCGCGAATGTGAAAGAAGTAGAAGCATTTTTAATAGATAGTCCTTATGCGACAAAACTAGGGAACTTAATCGCCTATTTAAAGCTCAATATCAAATTGCCTTTGCTGATCTCAGACCAGACAAGCCAGTATAAACGTTGGTTAAACTGGTTCCCGGAGGCAAATGCCTTCACTATGGAGAATAAAAGCTTGCCTTGGCGGACAAGAATTTTGCAATTTGCCGCTGTAAAGAAGCAATTTTGGCTATTGAAATTATATTATTATTTTGTAATTCGCTTGGTCTATGGTGTTATTTATCGCTAGTTCACATGTTTAAACTTTTTCAATACATAGCATTAACTATTTTAGTCAGTTTATATTACTTTCCAATAGGGCTGTCGATTCTGCCCGCAAGTTTAAATACAAAGAATGTGTTGGCGCTTACAGGTATAATTTTTCTTATTTACGATTGTATACAGGTACGACGACTAAATATATCCCTTAACCTACTTGGTGCGATTGGTTTCTCTGTCGTGTTTTCGCTAATCTGTTTATTTGCCACAGACTATAATCATACGACTGATTATGCTTATGCTAGTTATTATATCTCTTTTTCAGTTTGGATTTTTGGGGCCTATGCGGTATGTGCATTGGTTCGTATTGTGCATGGAGAGGTCAATTTTAAATTAATTACCATCTATCTTACTGCCGTATGTTTTGGTCAATGTGTTGCAGCGCTAATGATCGATCGCATACCCACCTTCAAAATGTTGGTAGACAGCTACGTTAATCAAGGACAAGAATTTTTTGAAGAGGTTGATCGTTTATATGGTATTGGCGCAGCATTGGATACCGCAGGTGTACGCTTTTCATTAGTATTGGTTATGATTGCGGCTTTATTAGTTCAAGAAACGAGTATCCGTAATAATGCCGTCAAAATTGTTCTGCTTTTACTTGCCTTCTTTACTATTGTTCTGATTGGTAACATGATGGCACGTACAACAATTATAGGTTTTGCAATGTCTCTAGCGTACCTAGGGTTATCTACTGGATTACTGCAATTCGTGATCCGGGAACGATTTTTTAATTTTTTCCTGATCTTTATTCTGATATTGAGCTTAGGTATTGCTATTGCTGTATATCTTTATCAGACGGATGAAAATTTTTATCATAATATGCGTTTTGCTTTTGAAGGTTTTTTCAACTGGGTAGAAAAAGGGGAGTGGCGTACCGATTCTACCGATAAGCTTAATAGAGAGATGTGGATTTGGCCACAAGATACAAAAACTTGGATTATTGGATCTGGGCTGTTTGATAACTTTGTGTACAGTACGGATATTGGGTATTGCCGTTTGATTTTATATTGTGGGTTAACCGGGTTTTCTGTTTTTGCCCTGTTCTTTGTATACAACGCTTATATTTTTGCACAGCAGAACAAACGCTATGCGCTCATGTTCTTTTTCTTTTTGGTGATCACCTTTGTGATCTGGTTTAAAGTCGCGACGGATATTTTTGTCATCTATGCTTTATTTTATTGTATGGATGGAATAGAGACCGGTCCAGAACTTCGAACAAGATTCGTACGGACACAACCTCAAATGCAAGCGGCATGAAAATAGTGTATTGTATTTCGGCGACGCACAATTCGGGCGGTATGGAACGGGTGTTGACCAATAAAGCCAACTATTTAGTGAAAGCGGGCCATGAAGTGCATGTTATTACAACCGATCAACAAGGGAAGCCTTCTTTTTTTGAATTAGATCCACGCGTGCAATGCAACGATATTGGTATTAATTATGTAGAGAGTCAACAGCTGGGGCTTTTCCAAAAGCTCTTGCAGTACGCCGTAAAACAGAAAAAACACCAAGAACGCATAAGTGCTTTATTATGCTACATGAAGCCCGATGTAACCATTTCCATGTTTGACCATGATGTGCCTTTTCTTTGGAAAATACAGGATGGCAGTGCAAAGATTTTAGAGGTGCATTTTTCTCGCTTTAAACGTTTGCAGTATGGTCGGAAGGGGCTGTGGAAATTAGTCGATCGTTGGCGCAGTCGTCAGGACCTGAGACAGGTTGCACAATACACACGTTTTGTTGTCTTGACGCAAGAGGATAAGGGGTATTGGGGAGCGCTTCCCAATATACAGGTTATTCCAAATGCACATAGTTTTGAACCGGATAGCGTTGCTAATTTAGCAGATAAACGAGCTATTGCCGTTGGTCGATTGGACCATCAAAAAAATTTTGAAGAGTTGGTTTATGCTTGGGTGAGAGCAAGTAAAGCCTGTCCCGATTGGGTATTGCATATATTCGGCAAAGGTCCGATGAAAGAGCAACTCGAAGGGTTAATTAGAGATTTGGGGCTGCAAGATACCGTGTACATCAACGCTCCGGTCAAAGATATTACGAAAGAATACCTGAACAGTGCTTTGTTGGCGATGACTTCCCGCTATGAGGGCTTGCCAATGGCGCTTTTAGAAGCACAGGCTTGTGGTTTGCCGTTGGTGGCTTATGCCTGCAAATGTGGTCCTCGGGATATTATCCAAAACGGAGAAAACGGTTTCCTAATCAAGCAGGGAGATCGTGAAGAGTTGACTGAACACTTAATTTTGTTGATGCAAGACAGTATACTCCGAAAAAAGATGGGCGCCAAAGCAAAAGCTTTAGCCGCTAATTTTACGGAAGAACATGTGATGCGGCAGTGGCTTGATCTCTTCGAAATTGTTCGACCAAAAGTTTCCAATGCCTCGTCACCATCAGAATAATTTTATTGAACCATACCTAACTACTCCAATGGAACCAAAAACAATTGTTATATCTGCTGTCAATTTAAATCGAGGAGGTACATTGCGTATCCTACGAGATTGTTTGTCTTTTCTTTCCGAGCTGGCTGCTGCAGGGGAGTTTCGCGTCGTGGCAGTGGTATACAGCAAAGCGCTGGTTGATTTTCCGCATATCGAATATATTGAAACGCAATGGCCGAAGAAGCTTTGGCTGAACCGGCTATGGTTTGAGTATGTTTCCTTGCGCAAAATTTCTAAAACTTTGCAGCCCGTCGCCTTATGGTTTTCATTGCATGACACCAGTCCTTCCGTCTATGCGGAAAAACGTGCAGTCTATTGCCATAATTCCTTTCCTTTTTTGAAATGGAAATTAAGAGACTTATTTTTTGCACCGAAAATAGTTTTGTTTGCGCTCTTTTCACGTTTTTTCTATCAGGTAAATATCCATAGGAATGATTACCTGGTTGTGCAGCAGCAATGGTTTCGTGCGGCTTTTGTCCGTTTATTTAATTTGCAGCCTAACAAAATTGTTGTTGCGCCACCGGTGCAGGAAATTATTGCCCGTCCGTTAACGACAACTGTCGATCCACATTCTTTTTACACATTTATTTATCCAGCAATATCAGACAGCCATAAAAATTTTGAATGCATTTGCGAAGCGGTAAAGTTACTTTGGCAAGAAGGAATTCAAAATTTTCGGGTTGTATTGACTATTAAAGGCGATGAAAATGCCTACACGCGATGGTTGTACAGCAAATGGGGAACAGCGTTGCCCCCGCTCGAGTTTAGAGGCTATGCCGATCGATTGACTTTAATCCGTTATTTTGAAGAAGTGGATTGCTTACTTTTCCCATCGAAAGTCGAGACTTGGGGTTTGCCCATTTCGGAGTTTTCATTCTTTCAAAAACCAATGTTATTGGCAGATTTACCCTATGCACATGAAACAGCACAGGGGAATGAGCAGATCGCATTTTTCTCACCGGAGGATCCCAGCCAACTCGCTGCGCAAATGCGAAGCCTGATAAAGGGGGATCAAAGCTTTTTAAAAGCAATACCCCGGAAAGAAATCGCAGAACCAGTTGTACATAACTGGAAAGAGTTGTTTGCATTGTTGCTGAATACGTAAAGTCGTAGGTATTAGTTACGGAGTGATGGAAGAGTTACAAGGTTACATTTCTTGTAAAGTCGTAAAGGATGAATAATTGCACTACAAATCTTGAACATTCAATGTCGCCCTGAAACCGAGCTTGCGAGCTCACCGAAGGTAACCTTTGCAATATGTAGAATTTTGCCTTAGTACAGACTTGCCCTGCAAAGGTTTCCAGCGACGATTTTTTATGAATTCGTGTTTGTTTTTTTGTATTCATGAGCTCCTTACGGTCGGTTTTGCATCCTTTTTTTGGAAAAAAAAGGATGAGCCCTGTCCCGGCTTGAGGGACACAACTTTATCAAGAAAAAAGTAATGCCCAGCCCTGGCTAAGGACAAAAAACTTGCATTAGCTAAATGGCATGAACAATAAGCTAATTTTAATAAAAAAATGAAAATATTACAATTAGGCAAATTCTACCCCATTCGGGGAGGTGTAGAAAAAGTAATGTATGACCTTACACTAGGCTTATCCGAAGCAGGTATAGACTGCGATATGCTTTGCGCATCCACAGAAGATCATCCTAGTGAAATTTTAACGCTGAACGCGCGAGCGCATGTATTCATCATGCCAACAAGTATAAACCTTGCCGCAACGAAAATAGCACCGGCGATGGTGAAAAAACTGCGCAAAATCGCCAAGGACTATGATGTTATTCATGTACATCATCCAGATCCTATGGCTTGTTTAGCTCTTTTTTTATCCGGATATCGTGGAAAGGTCGTTCTACACTGGCACAGTGATATATTGAAACAAAAGACCTTATTAAAAGCCTATAAACCTTTGCAAAATTGGCTCATCAAACGGGCCGACAAAATTGTCGGCACCACACCGACATACGTCAAAGAGTCCCCTTTTTTAGCAAAAGTACAGCATAAGGTAGATTACCTCCCAATAGGCGTAGAACCTCTGGAGCCAAATCCAGAAATTGTTTTTCGTATCAGGCAAGAATACCCGCATAAAAAAGTCATTTTCTCGCTCGGTCGTTTAGTGAACTACAAAGGCTACGAATACCTGGTGAAAGCTGCACAATATCTACCGAACGATTATGTCATACTCATTGGAGGGAAAGGGCCTTTAAAGGAAGAGCTAGATGCGCTGATTGATAACCGCGGATTGCGTGAGAAAGTACAGCTTTTAGGATATATCTCCGATGAAGAGGCTCCATCTTATTTTCAAGCCGCCGATCTCTTCTGTTTGTCTTCTATATTAAAAACCGAAGCATTCGCTATCGTGCAGATTGAAGCGATGTCTTGTGGAAAGCCAATTGTTACCGCCGATATTCCAGGATCAGGGGTAGGCTGGGTAAACGAAGATGGTGTTTCAGGTCTGCTGGCACCGATAGAAAACGAAAGAGTTTTGGCCGAAAAAATAACGCAAATTCTAGGTAATGACCAGCTATACGAACAGCTGTCACAAGGTGCAAGGACAAGGTTTGAAACTTTATTTACCAGAAAACAAATGGCAAAGGCTTGTTTGGCTATTTATCACTTGGTATTGCAAAATTAAAAGCATTATTTTGCGGTAAATACCCTTATTTTATTTATTGGGATTTTGATAAACAATTTAGCTGTTGTTTGTGTAATTTAAAGGAACTGATAGCAACTCACGTTGGGCATTAATTTTGCAGAGAAAAATAATCATACCAAATCCGGTTTTCTTCGCTGAGGTACAGCTGTACTTGCAGCAAGGAAAGGAGGTGCTCTTTCCCATTAAAGGAAACAGCATGCGCCCTTTCTTGACGAACGGCGATAAGGTTTTGCTGGAAGCGTTGGCGGAGGATGTTTGGCCGCTGGGAAGCATATTGTTGGCAAAATGGGGAGATGATTATGTATTGCATCGACTCGTGAAGCGTAGACTAATGGAGATTGGCCTCGCGGGTGACGACAATATCGTACAGATTGAATGGGTGAAACCAGAAGCTGTGTTGGCGAAAGTGAAGGAAATACATTATACCAATAAAACCAAAAAACGGATAAATTCTTGCTCGCGGCTGTTGGGCTTAATTTGGTACTATGCCCGTCCGATTAGGCAAATTGGCCTGAAAATAAATAAGATAGTAAGGGGTAAATAAGCTTATGAAGTTACGAAAAGATTTGATCTTAAGACATATTGGTGATGATTATATTATAGTCGAACCTGGACAAGAACAGATCGACCTTTCAAAGGTATATACGTTAAATGAAACGGCTGCTTGGCTGTGGGAAGAATTAAAAAATAAAGATTTTGCTTTGGAAGATATGGTTGCCTTGCTTTGCTCGGAATATGACGTGACAGCGGATATAGCCCTTATCGATGCGAAACAACTTGTGCGGGACTTTCAGAAACAAGGCCTTATTATCGACTAATGATGCAAAACAAGAAGACCTACGATGCTTTCTTCGTACTGCTGCGTGCAGGTCTTTGGAATAGACCTATAGATGCTCTTCGCTATTTTCCATTAGAAACAACGGCCTGGGAACAACTTTTTACGCTTGCTATACAGCAAACCGTAGAAGGGTTGGTGTTTGATGGTATGCAGAAGTTGCCTAAGGAATATTTTCCACCACGTAGCCTTCTCTTACGTTGGACTGTTCGTATCGATGCGATAGAACGACGTAGCTTATGGATGAACGGTATTTTGGATGAGCAAGCCTGCTTTTTTGAAGAAAATAATATTCATGCTGTCCTATTAAAAGGGCAGGGATTGGCACAATGTTATGCGAATCCCTTGCGTCGCGTAACGGGCGATGTTGATTGGTATTTTCCTAATCTAACAGAAAATAGGATGCTATATAAAAAGCTCGAACAACAGGGAATAAAAGCAACGAAATCGGCAGGCTTTAGTTATAGCTTTTTATGGAAAAATTGTGAAACGGAAAGTCACGAGAGGCTTTTTGATTTACATAATCCATTCATTCAAAAACTATTGAGACGTCTCGAAAGGGAAGAAAAATTAAATAAACAGTTTCTCGCCTTAGACAAGAGTAAAATCATTCTACTCTCGCCACAGCTCACGTTCATTCAGGTCAATGCGCATATTCTTAAACATTTGTTGGCTTTCGGTATCGGAATACGTCAACTTTGCGATTCGGCTCGGGTGTGTTATACCTACAGTCGTGTAGTGGATGGTGAGAACTTGCGAAAGCGGTACAAACAATTAGGTATTCTCAAATGGATTGATGTCTTGCATGCATTGTTGGTGGATTACCTCGGATTGGAAGAACAGGATTTACCTTTTGAAAGGGATCAAAATATCCGCGCAGATTGGATGATGGAGGAGATTCTGGTAGCAGGAAATTTCGGTTTTCACGATCCACGTGTAGATTTAGTAAGAGAACTGCAAACAAATCGACGGGTTGATAGTTTTAAAAGATGGAAAAGCAATTTTCGTCGTTATCTGCCATATGCGCCTTATGAAGCGATGTTCTTTCCAATTATGCAATTTTATTCGCGATTATTTACATAAAGAATGGCACCTTACACGTTTACATACCAGTTGCGTTGGGCTTGGTCGTTGACACAAGGCTATCGAAAACAACTGTTGGGCTATTTTCTGCTCGAAGTGTTGGCTATTCTATTATCACTTCTATTTGTTTATTATTCTAAGCATGCCATTGATCAGGCGGTACATGTGGTGCCTGGAAGTTTACGCATAACCTTAATATTGGTGGTGGCTTCGGTGCTGTTAGGGATTATTATTCGCATGATATCCTCCCGATGGAATGAAAAGACTAAACTGAAGATGAGTTTGGAGCTTCAAGAAAAACTTTTGGACGGACAAATGCGTGCGGTTTGGAAATATGTGAAGGATTGGCATACGGGCGATTTAATGGTGCGTATACAAACCGATTCGCTGGAAGTGTCGCAAATGCTGAGCCAGTCGGCTTTATCCTTCATCCTTGTATTGGTGCGGCTTTTGGCCTCTTTTGGCTTTCTCTGGTTGATGGATCCAATGTTGGCTATTGTTATTGTAGCCATTTCTCCACTTTTTTTGTTTTCCAAGCTTTATTTTCGAAAAATGCGCCGCCTAAACAAGGAAGTTAAGGAGGCAGAGAGTAACTTTGGCAACGTAATGCAGGAAAACCTTCGCTTACGCTTATTGATTCGAGCATTAGGTCTTGTCCCTGCACGGAAGGAAAAATTGAAAGAAAGCCAAACCAAAATTTATCGATTAAAAATGGCTCAGCAGAATTTTGCGATAGGGAGCCAGACATTAATGAAATTTACGATCAACGGCGGGTATCTCTTGACTTTCTTCTGGGGGATTTACCGATTGGATGCGGGGCAGATCTCGTTCGGTACCATGGCGGCATTTCTACAGTTGGTTGGTCGTATTCAGGCACCGATTCTTCAAGGGATGTCTTTCTTTCCACAGTTTATCCGATTCCGTACAGCGGCAGATCGTTTACTAGAACTTTTTGCCGATGAAAAAGAAAATAGCAGTCAGCTGCAGCATATTGCTCATCCACGTGCAATTCGCTTAAAAGATGTCTCATTCCGCTACGAAGATAAGTTTGTCATAGAAGGGCTGGGGGGGGAAATACGTCGCGGAGAGCCCACGGCTATTATCGGTTCAAGTGGACGCGGTAAAACAACCCTGATCCGATTATTGTTGGCACTGATTCAGCCACATAAAGGACAGATTCTAATCGATGAAGAGCAAGGGACGCAGCTATTGACGAATGCACATCGAGTGAATTTTGCTTATGTTCCACAGGGAAACTCACTGTTTAGTGGCACGGTGTTCGAAAATTTGACATTGCGTCATGGAATGGATCCCAAACGCTTACATGAAGCAATTCACTTGGCTTGTGCCGAGTTTGTATATGCGTTGCCGCAGGGATTAGATACGGTTATTGGAGAGTCAGGTTTTGGGCTTTCCGAAGGGCAGGCACAGCGTATAGCCATTGCACGAGCCATGATGCAGGATGCGCCAATATGGCTTTTGGACGAAGTGACCTCGGCTTTGGATACGGAAACGGCCAATAAGTTAATGGACCGGTTGATCGAAGCGGGAAAAGATAGAATTCTTCTTTTTGTAACGCACGACCTGTATCTGGCAGAACGTTGTGCACAAACCCTCTATATGCAAGGCTAAATGAACGAAGATAAAACATATAGAACCTTTTCTCGAAAAACGCAAGTCTATCAAATTGCGGGTATTGGCTTGGAACTCACCTTCCCAGATTGTGTCGATATAAAACATGTCTTACCATCTTTTGCCGATTTTTTCGAGATAACAAAAGGTGGAGCAAGTGCAGGTGTACAGGTGGAGATTACTTTTGAAACATTTGATGAAGGCTTGCAAGATAGTACACTATTGTCCGAGGAATCTTTAGTCTGGGGGGATTATTTTCAGTTTCGCGAAACGACAGATGCCTACTTTACCTGTGTAAGCACAGGAGCACAGAAAGCTTCTTGGTATATGAAAAGTAGCAAAGACTTTGCAACGAATAGCATTTATGCCGTAGAGGAGGAGATGACAGGTACCACAGTGTTATCCTGGCTGCTGATGGTGGCTTTTGCACAAGGTGTGCTCAAGTTTTCTACCATATTGATCCATGCCTCGGTGGTCGAAGGTGAAGGAATGGCCGTGGCTTTCCTCGGAAAGAGTGGGACAGGTAAGAGCACCCACAGCAGGCTTTGGTTGCAACACAATACAGGCTTTCACTTGTTAAACGATGATAACCCTGCTGTGCGGATAGGCGAAGGAGGTAAGGTCCATGTTTACGGTACACCTTGGAGTGGTAAAACACACTGTTACCGCAATTTGGGCTTGCCGCTAGCGGCTGTCGTACGTCTATCACAAGCAAAGCAGAATCAATTTTCTTGGAAAAAGGGAAAGGAAGCGTTGATCACGTTGTTACCTAGCGGTTCGGCATTAAGATGGAATACACAACTTTTTTCGGCGATGACCTCTATTTTTCAAGTGCTCTCGGTGCAGGTGCCCATTGGGCATTTAGCTTGTCTGCCCGATGCGGCCGCCGCACGCTTGTGTTATGCACAGATTATAGAACAACATACGGTTAATGAATAAACAAATTGAAATTTACATGGGTCAAACACAAGCACGAATGACCACGAAGTAGCATCAGTGCCAGTGAAAACGAAAGTAACACGAGTAATATTCCATATGTCCATAAAAAACAAACCGAGTGAAAGGAGTTCATTTATTCCGATGAAATCTAACACTTATAAATAATAATATACTTATGAAAAACAAGGTACTTCTTCTCTTCGCCTCTTGCCTTTTCGCCTTTCAATCTTGTATTGTGCCGAAAAAAGTGGTTTATCTAAAAGATATGGAGCCCGATAAGGTGTATAACACGACGTTGGTTCCCCCGCTGCGCATTCAAAAAAATGATCGACTCAGTATACAGGTCAGTTCGAAAACACCGGAATTGGCGGTGCCTTTTAATCAGGATGGAGGTGTGTATTCTGTCAATGAACAAGGAGGGGTGACAGCGGCTCCGTCCGTAAGTACGCTAACCAATAAGGGCTATTTGGTGGACGAAGAAGGAAATATTGAATTTCCGGTGTTAGGTACTTTGAACGTTGAAGGGATGACTTTGGATGGTTTGCGAGATCAATTACGGGATCAATTAGGACAGCAACGTCTAATTAGCGACGCTGTGGTGAAGATCGAATTGATGAACCTCAAGATTACCATGATGGGGGCTATCTCTACAGTTGGGGTTCTCAATGTTCCAGATTCGCGTATTACCTTAATTGAAGCCATCACACGTTCAGGAGGATTATCAAATAATGCGAAAACAAGTAAAGTTGCTGTGATACGGGAAGAGGCAGGAGGGCGTAAGATGTACTTGAATGATATCGAAAAAATGGATATCTTTAACTCACCAACATACTACCTGCAGCAAAATGATATTGTGTACGTGGAACCTCGAACTGGAGAGATGACGCCACGGGAACAGCAGACGTTAACGTATTTTGGTATTATAACCGGGTTGACGACGATGGTCTTGACCTTCTTGAATTTAATGAAATAATTACTAGCATGAACCCTATGGACAATACGACATTTAACCCCTATATCGAGAGCAAAGAAAAGGAAGGTAAATCACTGCATCTGATCGATTTATTGAAATACCTGTTTTTGCATTGGTATTGGTTCGCTTTGTCGATATTGCTTTTTGGTGGCTATTACTATTACGAGTATAGTAAAACACCTTTTTTGTATAGCCGGGCCCAGACCATCATGATTAAGAATACAACCAATACCTTGAGTGTTAGTCGGGTGACGCGTTTGAATAATTATTATGGCGGTGTAAATGTAGCTGGAGAGATTTTGCAATTACGATCGAAAGAGCTGATGCGGAATACGATTTCCCGTTTACATGCAGATGTTGCTTATTCCATGAAATCGGGTTTACGTACAGTCGAATTGTATAAAGAATCGCCTTTTCAAGTGGAGTTCTTGGATGCGAAAATGGAGGATAACTGTACGTTTATGCTTACGGCTATTGATTCTACACAATTGCGCTTTGCTGTAGGTCAGGAAGATGGGGTAGAGAATTTTACGATGGTTCCTTTCAATAAGGTGTTGAAAACTTCCTTTGGTCGGATTCGGATTGTAGCCAATGAACATTTTAATAAAGCACTTTATGGTGAGCAGATTACGGTAACCAAAAGCCCAAGGGAAGATATGGTGGGGTACTTCTTGGGTAGATTGCTCATCACCCAGATGGAAGATGATGCGACCTTATTGCAGATGTCCATAGAAGATGTCAATGCGGAGAGGGCCGCGGAATTGCTTTCTATGTTGATAGTCGTTTACAATGAAGAAACCATTGAAGATAAAAACAGGGTAGCTAAAAATTCGGCTGAGTTTATCAAAGATCGGATTGCGATTATCGAGAATGAGTTGGGATCGGTAGAAACCAATCTAGAGCAGTTGAAAGCACGTAATGAAGGGATGGATGTGAATACAGCTACGGGAGTTTTTTGGGGGGAAAGTCGAGAGTACCAATCGGCGACTCGTGGGATAGAAACCCAATTGCGTTTGGTACAGCTGATGCGGGAACGAATTGACAATTCCAACGAATCGAGTAGCTTGATTCCTAGCAATACGGGCTTGGTAGATGAAAACATCGAAAGTCAGATTAGTGAGTACAATGGTGTAATGTTGAAACGGAACCGTTTGGTAGCAGGCAACAATTCGGCGAACCCTGTTGTGCAAGATATGGACGCAGTATTGAGCGCTATCCGCGACAATATTTACCATTCTGTTGATAATTCGATGTTGGGCTTACGCATCCGGATTCGCAACCTGCAAAAAGAAGAAGCCGAATCGCGTGCGAAAGCACAAGGCTTGCCAGCGAAGCAACGGATGATGTTGTCTATTGAAAGGCAGCAAAAGGTGAAAGAAGAGTTATACATCTTGCTTTTGAACAGACGGGAGGAAAATGCTTTAAATCAGGCCATGACAGATGACAACTTACGCGTGGTGGATCCACCATCTGGTAGTCCTTGGCCTATCTACCCAAACAAAGTGCGAAAGGTTATGACTGGGGTGGGTATTGGTGTTGTTCTTCCAACAATTGCGCTATTGCTTTTACTTTTATTAGATACGAAGGTGAATGGTCGTAAGGATATTGAAGAAGCTTTAACAGTACCTTTCTTAGGTGAAATTCCTTTTGCAAAAACAAGTTCAAAAGGTCAGGGCGATGTCGTGGTCAACGAACAAGGACGGGATCCAGTGACGGAAGCCTTCCGTATCTTGCGGACTAATATTGGCTTTATGTCCTCGGCGGATAAAGAGATTCGAGTGATTACATTTACCTCTTTTAATGTGGGGGCTGGGAAAACCTTTACGGCATTAAACTTGGCATCAAGTTTAACCTTTTTACTGCAAAAGGTCGTATTGCTGGATTTGGATTTGCGGAAAGGGACTATGAGTGATCACTTTAAATTAGGCTCTGTTAAAGGCGTAAGCCATTTCTTGTCCGACCCTGCAATTTCCTTGGATCAGATCACTTACCAAAGTTCCTTAGGGAAAGGTTTGGACATTATTCCCATCGGTGTTATTGCTCCAAATCCAGTGGAGTTGCTTTTAAGCAAACGCTTGGATGTCTTGATCTCTCAATTAAAAGAGCGTTACCGATATATTGTTGTGGATAATGTACCTATCGATTTAGTTGCAGATGCGGCAGTGGTAAATCGTATATCTGAACTAACTATCTTCGTGGTTCGTGCGGGTAAGCTCGACAGACGCCTGCTGCCCGAGATTGAGAAAATTTATAGAAAGAAAAAATTAAATAACATGGCAATTCTGCTCAATGGTATCCGGAAGCTGAAATCCAGTTATGGCTATGGCTACGGCTACGCGTACGGTTATGGCTATCAAAAAGACACCAAAGGCGCCAGAGGCTTTTTCAAACGCTTGTTTAGAAGATAGTCTCGATAGAAGAAGCGTGTGATTAAGTTTAATAATTTTTACCAACGTAACCTTGTAACTTCCACATCACTTTATAGCCTATACCATCAACGCCTTCACATATTTCCAAACGATATCACTTCGTAACTGATACCGACAGCTCTGAGCTTTTTGCAAGTTTAAACAAGTGTTTCTACTGCTCTTGTAGCTGTTCTGCTACAAGAAAAAATAATTACGCGAATGTAGTTGTAACTCGACAAATCCCCTTACACCTATTGGTTACCTTTGTTGCCATTAAGGTAAGTGTCGATCGAAGGACATAAGGATTAAAAGAGGCTGAATCGACATAAAACACTAAAAATTGAAAAACGAAAAAATCATAAAAATATATCTATGAAATCGATTCTATTAACCCTAAGTGTATCTCTTCTTGTCGGTAGTGCTGCAGCGCAGTCGACGGTATCAAAACAAGACTCTACAGTAAGTGTAGAGGTGAGTGCTGATAAACATAAAGTGGTAACAAATAAATTTTGGGATAATTGGTTTATAGGCGCAGGAGTAGGTGGTCAGTTCTTTTACGGTGACCACAACAAACAGATGAAATTTGGTGATCGGATTGTACCAGCGTATGAGTTGTATTTGGGTAAATGGTTCACACCTGGAATTGGAACGCGTATAGCAATAAATGGTTTAGATAACAAAGGGTTGACGCAATATGATCAAAGCCACTCTACAGGTGTAGTATACGATGCCTCGCAATATCTTTCTGTTCAGAAATTTCAATACTTAAATGTTCATGCTGATGTATTATTCAATGTCTCTAATATGGTAGGTGGTTATAAGCCTGATCGCTTTTATTCATTTAGTCCATATGTAGGTTTAGGTTATATGTTTACTTGGGAAGAACCGACCTCTCGTGAAATCAGTGCAAACTTAGGCCTTTTCAATAGTTTCCGATTGAGCAATGCGTGGGATCTTACGTTAGATTTGCGTGGCAGTTTGGTACAAGACCGTTTTGACGGGGAACTGGGAGGACGTAAAGATGAGGGAATGTTAACCGCTGCGGTTGGTGTTTCTTATAAATTCGGCAAACGTATATGGGGAAAAGAGAAAACAACAACGATTCGCTATACAAATGAGGCAGAGTTAGAAGCACTTCGTGATAAGGTAAACGAATTGTCGAAAGATAACAATGCATTGAAAAAACAACTTTCGGAAGCAAAGAATGGCTTTGTTACCGAGATTGTGGTGGATAAGAATGTATTGGCTGCGCCAATATTGGTGACATTCCCTATCAATAAGAGTACAGTAAGCAACGAAGCACGCGTTAACCTTGGCTTCTTTGCGAAGATTATAAAAGAAGGCGATCCCAATATGGTGTACCAGGTTGTAGGCTATGCAGATAAAGGAACAGGATCAAAAGCCACAAATAATCGTTTAAGTCGTGAGCGTGCGGAAGCTATTTATAATGTATTGGTGCGCGAATTCGGTATTAATGCTTCCCAAATTGAGGTAGACGCTAAAGGTGGTGTAGAAAACATGTTCTATGACGATCCTCGTTTGAGTAGAGCAGTAATCACGATTGCAAAGTATAAAAAATAAAGAGGCCGTTTATAAATAGATATCAAAGGATAGTATAAAGGTATAAAGGGGGCTTCAGCAAGTTTGTTCACAAATATAATAAGTGTCGATTTTCACTATTCTGTATCAAAAACGTAGAAGATCCGGAATGCTATCCATCATATTATGTGTTTTAGACTACCTGTATAGATTTTTAAAAGAAATACTGATGCTATTTTTAGTGTGCTCTGACGCTTAGATAATATTGAAAATTGAGGAAATAAAATTATCTCTGCTGCGTACGGGATTAAGGTTTCTTTTAAGGTAGGATAGATAGACATAAAAGGCAAGCTGAAAAGCCTGCCTTTTAATTAAAGTAAGATACGTTTCACTATTTATTTATTTATTTATTTATTTATTTTCGGTGCATTATATATTTCGTACGCATCGTATGTTTTTATATCCGGAGCTTAATACATCTATTCCTAGAAGATTAATGTTGATAAGGATAGTTGAGGATATTGATGTTGATGGTGAACTTTCATAAAGTTCTATCAGGCCGGTAAGCCCTCCTAAATAACGGCGATTACCAGAGCGATAATACGTTACTCCTACACCCAAAAGATTTAATAAATCGATTGTTGGATCATCACTCCATATATAAGTGTTGTAACCAGATTCTTGTATACCAAAGGATAATAAAGGTATTCCTAGTAGACTCACAGCAGGACTTTGCCCATTATATCGAAAGATTAAAGCATTACTAGGGTACGGGCTGCCTATTCCTGCGGTAGACGTATATTGCACATAATTTGATTGGAATGTTCGTCCACTTGTTGTATTGCTTAATGCCGATAATTCCGCAGGTGTAGGTGTACGCCATGTGGGAGTAGGGCTGCTTGGATATACTAAGTTGCAGGGGTCACTACTTCCTGTTGCACCTGTTGGTGTTAAGCCATGCCAAGGCCAATAGCTTTCGCGATCGGTAATTGCTGGGTTTCTGTGGTAGAAGCGGTAAGGATTATTTACTGTAGTTGAGTTTTGATACAGGTATAGATTTGATCGTGCCCATCTAACCCCCGCAACTGTCAATGCGGATTCTATCAGATCGATACGTGCTAGGCGACTTCTGCCCAAACTTGTTGTCGCTGGAACATTGAAACTGTAATTGCTAGCAGTGGTAAATGCACGTGTTTCTGTACCTGTGCCAGTTTGCCCATAGCTGTCCAAGTTGATCGTGAAATTATTGAGAGTTACTTGTAATGCGCTTATTGCCGTTGAATCTGCGGTATAAAAGAAGGCAACATTACGGTCGTTGAAGGTATATCCTGCTGGTTTCACAAAGGTTGTAACGCCAGTGGGTATGGTGCCGTAAGCAGTGAGGCCTGTCAGGGCTCCGGTGCGCAAATTGAGGATTCCAGTTTTAAAGTAGTTTCCACCAAGTGTGATTGATGCACTGCTTAAATCTGCAAACATTCCTTTGGTATTGATTTCTACACCTATACGGTTCAAACGGTGTTTGAAGACAATCCCAAGAGGCGTGTTCCCTGAATTGCTGACAGTGATCGTCCCGGTAGCGTACAGCACATCGCGGTTTTGCCCTGTTGGAATCGTAGGCATATTGTAGTCGGATACATCAGCTACTGTGGATGCATCGTTATAGGAATAAGCAATCCAACGATAAGTATCTCCTCGCACAACGTCGATTGTTAATGGTGTGCCAGATACTGCTTCTTGTGATTTAAAAAAGGTGCCATTTTGCTTGTAAAGCAAGATGCGATAATGTACAGTGCCACCGAGATTAACGACTGCAGCATAGTTATCCACACTTGCTTTGTTCGAAATACTTTTCCGGACAATAGGTTCATTCTTATACCCGTCATTCTCAAAAGTGCTGATCGCGTCAAAACCGTCATGCTGTATAACTGCGGAGGAAACGGAGTTTCTTGTGATGGTGGAGCGAGCAAGGCTCGATGTAGTGTTGCTATTGGACGGTATTATGTCGACATCTGCGACATCTTCTTCTTCTATTCCGCTTAAGCTTACCGTGAGTTGCGTTATGTCCTCCGGATTGACATCATTTAAGTTATCATTTTTGGAGCAGCTCAATAGACTTATCAATAAAAGAAAAAGGGGGAACATATTGACGATTTTCTTGCGCCATGTTGGGTAGACTTGCTTCATAATTCTCTTTATTTTTCCGTGCAAAAAATATATTAGTACTCTCCAATAGTTGATCCTAAAGTCTCGTCGGTAGCCCAGTCGTCTAACCCGGGGGTATAGGCCGAGCCTGCATTTTGTCCACCGGATACTGTTGCCGATGCCGCCGCAATGGATTGCTCCAATTCCACAATAGCAACTTCTATTGTAGGCCGCGAATACGCTTTTTTAGCTGCTGTATTCATAGTCTTAATTCAGAATAGGGTAAAAAAATAATTTTCATAAGCCAATAGCGAAAACACCCAAGGAGGCTAGTTCTAGCTATCTATTTGTTCGGAGATTATTAAAAAGGCCTAAAACGTCTTTTTTACACCATTTAGCCAAAAGAAATTGGGCCGAATGCACAGATATTGTTACTTATAAACAACAAACCTGTCTAAATTTCAATGCTAAATGACGTTTTGTAGCTTTTTTATAAAGCTCCTGTATTTTCAATTTTCATAAGCTATACCGGCTGCGTTAAGCACGTGTCTCAGAACGCTTTCGCGATCTCCGGTTTTGTCCGATATAATTTCTCGGACTTATTTGTTAATTCAGCCAATAAAGCCCTTAACACACAACACTAATTTTAAATTTCAATAAATAAGGTTACTTCACACAAAGGTTCAACTCATATTTTCCTGCGGGAAATCCTATCTTCTTTACTTTCTCTTTCTTTCGTGTATTTTATTGTTAAACGTGTATTGCGTTAGTAATCAATACAAATGTAATTAATAGTTTTATTGGTTGTAGTTTTTTCGCTACATTTTTTTTAATTTTTTTTAAATCGACAAAAAACATTCTATTGAATTATAAAATTTTGTCTTTAAAACAACTTTCTGAAGCGGGAATACTACTGTAGTCAAAGGGCTACAAGGTTAAATATACTTACTGTATTCGTTTTAATCATGCTTTTTCATCTATAAATTTGTCTCATATGTAAATAATTATTTATGAGTGTTAGATTTCATTGGAATAAATGAGTTCGTTTCACTCGGTTTGTTTTTTTAAGGTTATATGGAATGTCCGGGTTATTTTCATTCGTGTTTGTGCTTTGCAATCATGGACATTTCGTATGTTATTCAGAGCTGTCTAGAAAGTCAAGTACTTGTCGGCCCAGTGACTGTAAAAATATCTAGACTGTTGTATGCAAAAAAAATATACTGAAGCGCAAAAAGATACTATTGTGTTTGAAATCGTAAAAGGAAATCTTTATATGCATGAGGCAATGAAGAAATATAAAGTGTCCCGAGTGAGTATCGTTAAGTGGCTTAAGCTGCGTAAGCCCGAAATAGATGCATATTTTAATAAATAGAGAGTATGTTTTTTTGTCATACTTTTATTGTAAATATTGGCAATTTAATGTTGTATACCTCACAGCTTTACATATTAACAACGTTACGGCCGATGTGACCTTGTCCGTCACAATTGTAATAAAAAAAATACACGTATAAATACCTGTTTTTTGTATAGTTTAGCCTGTTTTTTGTTTGTTTTTTATTGAATATCAACAAAAATATGATTTAAGTTATTTACGGGCAGTTGTTAACTAAACTTATTTTCTTTTTTTTTGTTCTGATATTGTGGAATAAAAGGTTAGCTTATGGCCTTTCATCTACTGGAAAACAGAATAAAACTCATTCGAACTCTAATTTTATGAAGAAAATTTTAGTTGTGATCTCCATGCTTTTTAGTGTGGGCATCGCTCTCGGACAACCCGGGTCAGGAAAAGCTGATACTACGATAGAAGTCAGTACCGCGAAATATAGTGTTGTAACTAATCGGTTTGTCGATAATTGGTTTATGGGCGCTGGTGTTGGAGGGCAATTTTTCTATGGAGATCACAATAGACAGATGAAATTCGGAGATCGAATTGTTCCAGCTTTTGAGTTACATGCGGGTAAATGGTTTACACCTGGTATAGGTACGAGGCTTGCTGTCAACGGTATCCAAAATAAAGGAGTAACACAAAACGGGAGTCATTCTACTGGTGTGATTTATGACGCTTCGCAAGGGCTATACAATCAGAAATTCAACTATCTAAACTTCCACGCAGATGTGCTTTTTAACCTGACCAATTTATTAAAAGGTTATGATCCAAATTGCTTTTATACCTTTAGCCCCTATGTAGGGATTGGGTATATGATTACTTGGGAAGAACCAACATCGAATGTCGTAAGTGCTAATCTAGGGCTTTTCAATAGTTTTCGTTTAAATGATTCCTGGAATCTCTCTTTGGATATTAGAGGGAGTATGGTACAAGATCGTTTCGATGGTGAGCTTGGGGGACGTAAAGATGAGGGGATGTTGACAGCGGCAGTTGGTATTGTCTATAAGTTTGGAAAGAAGGAATGGAGTAAAGAAAAAACGACAACCATCCGCTACGACAACAGAAAAGAAATTAATGAGCTTCGTGAAAAAGTAGATAAGTTATCTCAGGATAACGCCGCTCTTAAGAATCAGTTAGCCAATGCAAAAGATACAACAGTCACCGATATTGTCATCGAAAAAAATACGCTCGCGGCACCTGTTCTCGTAACCTTTCCTATCAACAAAAGTACAGTCAGTAATGAGGCTCGTGTAAACTTGGGCTTTTTTGCTAAGATAATCCGTGCCGGAAATCCGGATCTGCGTTACCGAATTGTGGGGTATGCAGATAAAGGAACAGGGTCGGCCAGTACAAACCAACGCTTGAGTCGCGAACGTGCGGAGGCTATTTACAATGTTTTGGTACGGGAGTTTGGGGTTCCAGCGAGTCAATTGGAAGTCGATTACAAGGGAGGAGTTGATAATATGTTTTACGATGACCCAAGGCTAAGTCGAGCCGTAATAACTATAGCAAGATAAAATAAACTATTTTACAATGATGGTATTGGGTGGTTCTGTGCTGGCTACCGAGAACTAAACTGCAGGAAATGACCGTTGGTATGAATATCCCCTAGGTTAGGATCTAAGACGAAGAGAATAAAATATAGGCTTTATGGTGCTGTTTAAGAATGCTAAACTTTCCGTAGAGTCTGTACTAATTTGATGTTTTCTATTCAAAGTGCGATCGCTTGCTGTTTTTTGCATGAAAAAATAGAAACTTGTCTTAAATAATCAACTAATTAGGTCCCTTTTGCATTATTTTTCGGTGTTGTTTCTTTCCTATTGATATATATCAAAATATACAATAAAGATGCATTTTGCGCCCGCAAAAATGGCTATATTTGAAAGAGGAAACTTGCACTTTTTGCAGAGGATTTTAGAGATTTTAACATTCTTTATCGGAATATCGAACTTGTATATTTCCGGTTTTGTAATTCTTCAGATCCTGCCCGTGATTACCAATTGTTAAGTTGCCTTTCAATAGTTTTACGCTTCTTTTTTGCGTCATGGAGAAAAATACCTCGTGGAGGATTGTTATTGTTGTGCAATGCTGGCTTTTTATGCTGGGTGTATATGCCGCGCAGGCAGCAATTCCGTATCGCCACGTGCGCGTACTTGAAGGTATTGATAAGCAACATGTCATGTTCAGTACGGCCGCCAAAGATCCCATCGGGATGATATGGATGGTCTCTGGAGGAGAGGTATATCGCTACGATGGCGTAAATGTAGTTCCTTTCGCTAAACTTTATCCCGCTAAACTTCCTTTCGACGAAATTCAGGATCTGGAAATCGATCCTTGGGGTAGGATATGGATGAACAGCAGAAACGGTATGCTGGTATTCGATATTTATTCATGGAGTTTTTGTTACAATAACGCCTTTGTTCGAGGGCTTACCAAACAGAAAGCGTTAGCCTTTTGTCGTACATCCAACGCATTCTTTATAGCAACTGAAAAGGGAGAAGTTTGGCAGATTAATGAAAATCGCAGGGAGTTTTTATTTTCCTTCGATGCTGAGCGCGGATTAGGTCGGCATCCTGTAGGGCGTGTTTTTGTTGCAGATTCAGAAGCCTTATGGTTAGCCTTTAATCATAAATTATACCATTATGATCGACAAGCGGAAAAGCGTCGTCTGCATGCAATTCCTGCTCCCATTTTTGGTTTTTTGGAAGATTTACTCCCGATAAGTGGAGGGGTACTGCTGAGGAGTTACAAGAAAGGGTACTATTCTTTTGATGGAAAAACTTTTCGTTTAACAGATTTGCAGAGCGACAATGAGGACGATTTCACCAATTGGAACCATTGGTCCTTTGAGGATGGGCAACGGATACGGGTTTTTCATAAGGATGGTCAATATTTTGAGTATTCGCGTGATTTATCATTGCAGCTGTTAAAAAAAGGGACACATCGTCTGGCAGAGGGAATCTTGTATAAAAGGCTCAATGGCTGGAAGAGAGCGGGTGATGAATGGTTGTTAGCAACAGATCAAGGTTTATATGGCGTTTTTCCAGCGGATCTATCTTTTGATTTTCTGGATGTAGGGAGTGCACGGGGAATGATCAAACATCAGGGACGTTATTATATTGGAGGCTACGGGTACTTGGATATTTTGGAGGCAAATGGGGCAATGAAAACTTTTCTGGAAGCGCCTGAAAAAAACTACTATGCCATGATGACGTTGAATAAGGATACTGTTTTTATAGCCATAGAGGGAGATTTTCTAGGATATTTGCTAGGCGGAAAAATGAGTCTTGCACAATATAAAGTAGATAAATCTTATAGAGCAAAGTTTAGTACGATGTCGTATTGTCTGACATCCTACAGAAAAGATACGCTTTTGGTCGGAACCGCTAATGGTCTTTGGAAATACGCGCGAAGTTCGGGTACTGTATCGCCTTATCTGGATAGTGAAGGACATCTACTTGCGGATGGTATGCGTGTCCTATCTGTACGTTTTCAAAACAATAAGCTTACATTTACGAGTGAAGATGGCTACTTCACTTATGCGGGTAAAACCGTAAACAAAACGTATCCCGCGGATCGGTCAAAATTAATGATATATGATCATGTGATTTGTGAAGGGAAGACCTATTTGGCAACAAAGGGACGTGGGTTGGTTTTGTTAGATGGCAAAGAGATAAAAGCGTATGGCGTAAAACAGGGTTTTGCCAGTAACATTGTGTATCAGTTATGTAATCTCAATGGGACGATTTTCGCTGGTACACATACCGGATTATCCGTGAAGCGTGGAACACAGATTTACAACTACCATATCGCAGATGGTTTGCCATTTGAAGAATTTAACCATCAGGCGATTTTTTTTGATAAGGAAACAAACCGACTATATATGGGAGGTACGGGCGGTTATATGGCGTTCGATCCCTATGTTTTATTGGCAGCAGCTCAAAAGTATTTTACGCCGAAACCAACGGTATCTGCGATACATATCGGTATGCAGTCCAACCAATTCCAACATGTTTATGCTGCGACTTCCCTGAGGGATACGATTCTTTTGGCGCGACAGACGGTGATGTTTACGATGGACTTTGCAAAGCCAGATTATTACCGTCAGGGTTATGATATTTTTTATAAAATAGAACCATTGATGGATGGTTTTCAAGAAATGCCCTCGTCTTATCAAATTAACTTGTCAGGGATGACAGCGGGAGAATACAAAGTATTTATTAAAGTACAGCCTAGTAATACTGCACAGGTACAGACTTGGAAGTGGCTTATAAGGAAACAACCTGTTTTTATGGAGACGCAAGGCTTTTATATATTGGTGTTATTAGGGGTTTCTGGACTTACCGCCTATATTCTTTATGAAAGAGCACGCCGGATTAAGAATGAAAAGATTTTGAGACGCCAAATATCTATTGATTTACACGATGAAGTAGGCGGAATGCTTACAGGAATTTCTATGCAAGCTGATCTTCTAATGTTCAGTGGACAGGAAAATGCGCGTGACAGTGTATTTTCGATTGCCCAATTTAGTCGGGAAGCTATGCAAATGATGGATGATATTATCTGGTCTATTGATGCGAGAAATAATTATCAGGGGAGTTTGGAAGATCGTATAAAATTTCTCGCTTTTAACATGTTGGAACCCCTTGGTACTCAGATTACCTTTGAAGTAAATATCGAATATGAGAAACGTCTTCCGCAGGTAATTCGACAGAATGTTTATTTGTTATTTAAAGAGATGCTTCATAATATATGTAAGCACGCTGCTCCCGAAAAGGTATATATTCAGCTTGGCGTAAAAAGTGGATATCTTACGCTGGAGGTAAGCAATGATGGATTAATAGAGCAACGAAAAACACATAAACTTAGAAAAGGGCAGGGAACAAAGAATATGGAGATACGCGCAAAACAGGTGGGAGGAAATGTGGTAAAATGCCAAGAAAATGGGATGTATGTCGTTAAAGTGACAGTTCCTTTGAAAAAAAGTACCGGACTGAAATGGAAAAAACGACTTAGTTAAAATTGAAATGGAGAAAATACTGCAAAGTATCGGAATAACATTTGGCGTAATTGGTCTCCTTCTTTGTGTGGTCGGTATGGGAGTACGACTATTTAAGATCAAACAACAGGGGCTAAAGAGATCAGAAATCTTAATTTGTTTAGCGGTAGGCGCAATGGGTTGGCATGTATTTATCTACTTACTCATTTATACCGGATTGATTCGAGAACTACCTAACCTTTATAATAAAGGCATTCCGTTCTATTATTTAATAGGCCCTTCCATGTATTTTGCTACACTTTTTGCCCTATTTCCGCAACAAAATACACCTAAATTTTGGTGGGTTCATTTGCTTCCATTTATTTTAGGTCTAATCGATATTTTTCCTTATGCATTGGCTTCTTCTGTGGAGAAAAAAAATCTGTTAGAACAAATAGTGCAAGACATAAAACTGGGTGTAACACATCATTATGGCTTTATTGATCAGAAATGGCATTACATTATTCGATTTTTTCTTGCGTTTGTTTATTTGATGGCACAGTGGAGATTGCTATACATTTATGATGAGCGTTTTTCTTCTATTAGGGGTGGAGGACGCGCTTATATGCTGTTGTTTTCAACCCTCTATTCATTGTATTTGTTGATGCAAAGCGGGATGGTATTGAGTCTTCTTTTTAATCAGACGCAGTCGTCTTTTATTATGCGCGATGTTGGTCAATTGATTTGGATAAGTTTATTTTATTTTATATTTAGCCTCTGGATGTTTATAAGTGCAATTTATCAGCCGGCTAGTCATTTGGTGTTTAAAAAAGTAGAAATATAATTATTTATGGATAATACAGCGAGCGCAAAGGACACAGAGCGAAAATATAGATTAGCAATAGTGGAAGATAGACAGCATGTGTTGGATTTATTGGCTCGATTTTTTAGTGCTTCCGCATATTTTGAGCTGCAAATTGCCGCAACTTCTTACGAAGCATTAACAGAGGCTTGGAAGTCGCAACATTTGGATATTGTATTAAGTGATATAGGATTGCCGGGAAAATCGGGAATAGAGATTACTTGGTATATTAAGCGCAGGGCTCCTGAAGTCCAAGTTGTGATGTTTACGGTATTTGAAAATAAAGATGCCGTATTTCAGGCGTTATGTGCAGGAGCATCCGGTTACCTCTTAAAACAGACTCCCTTACCACAGATTGAAGAACGTTTGTTGGAAGTGATGAAAGGAGGTTCGGTTATGAGTCCACAAGTAGCACGTCTGGTTTTCGAACATTTTAACCCTTCTTTAGGAGTAAGTCGGTATGAGAAAACCGAGCAGTTAACACCCCGCGAAGTAGAAATCGTAACAATGCTTCAGTCGGGAGCTTCATATAAAGAAGTCGCAAGTCGGCTTTTTGTTAGCGTTGACACAGTAAAATATCATATACGGAATATCTATCAAAAGTTACAGGTAAGCAGTAGAGCCGAGCTAATTCTAAAATATAAGTAGGCTGGTCTATTCATGACATTTATTCTTGGATAGGGAAATAAAGGTTTACTATAGTACCTTCTCCTTCTGTACTTTGAATAGTGATATCACCGTTGATACGGTGCATAATTCGCTTTACTAAACATAATCCGATTCCTGAGCCCGGAATATCTTTTGTATTTGAAGCCCGCGCGAACACATTAAACAGCACGGGTACATCGCTTTGTGGTATACCGACTCCGTTATCTTTAATGATATAATGAATATGGTCTTTTTGTGCAGTGCTGTTGATCTCAATCTTCGGACTAGGCTTGGATATCGAATATTTGAATGCATTGCCTATGATATTAAGAAAAATCTGGTACAATAAACTCTTTTCTCCACGTAAAGAAATCAGAGACCCCATTTTAACAATGTATTGTGTTGTAGGATACAAGGCCTGTAGTTCTTGTTTTACAGCAGCAATCGTACTTCTCATGTCTACAGCCTCTTTTGAAAGATCGTAAAGTCTAACTTTTCCTAATCTAATTGTATTGTTTATAATATTTTCCATGCTTTCAACTGCGTTTAGAATATTGTCGCACCATTTGTTTTTTAGGCTGTCGGGGATATTTTCCTTTGAACGTAGGTATTGAGTGCCCATTTTGACAACCGTGAGGGGGTTTCGTAGATCGTGGGATAAGGTGTGTGTAAAGAGTTCCAACTCATTATTAAAAGATATAAGTGCTTCCTGCTCTTGTATAATGTTCCAAGCCGACTGTCTGCTTGTTACATCTGTTGCTGTATGTAGAATTGCGTATATCTTTCCATTTGTATCTAAGACAGCCTGGTATTCAAAGTCAAAATATTTAGTTTCAGTGTGTCCATCTATAGTGATATCTGCGGGGTAACTCTTTGCTTGATGTGTCCGTCCAGTTTTCCAAACAGTTCTTAAGAAATCAGTAAAACCCTGTACAGTGAAATCTGGAAATACATCTCCGAAATTTTTTCCTATAATCTGATTGTTTCGCCCCCACATTGTTAACATGGCTGTATTTGCAAAAGTGATTTGAAGATCTACACTTTCGTAAATAGCAGTTGCGACGGGTGAATGATTTACAATCTGTAAAAGTAACTCCGTATTTTTTTTCATAAGAAACTTAAGCTGAAAATGTAAATATATGTCAATTTATGTGGTTTTTAACTTTTCACTTGAAATTAAATTGTAGTTCAATGGTTCTTTGGGATGGACTGGATCAAATATTAACGAAGGCCGAGGTAATATTATTTGTAAATTACGAATTTTATCATCACATCAATTGCTTAATCTTTACGCCCTTGTCCTTATACGCTTTTTCGTTATTTATAATAGTATTTGACTATCTTATTCAATAAAAAAAAACTTTTTACATTTAACAACTAAAAAAAAGGTTTTCAAACGGGGAGAATGAAAACCTTTGCTAACCAATTATAAACCTAAATTATGATAATACAAATTTAGTATTTTCTCTTGGGATAGCAAAATCGTTTTTGTTTTTGATGTTTTTTTGACAAACAGTGCATTAGTAGGGCAGTTCAAACCTGTGGTTCCTGAATTTATTTCTCAAAATTCTAGATACAGTCAGCTCGATGGCGAACAGACCATGAACGTCTCCTTGTAATGGATCGATAGCAGACTTTTGCCGTATGTTCATTTGCACGTACTTGTTTTCTATTTGGTCAATTACTCCTAAACATGTTTAAACATTTTTTACCTAAGACAAACAATTCCCTAAAACAGAGGTTGTAACTTTATGTTCAGCAGATGGGCAAAAAAGCGCAAGCATTTTCTCTTGTTACTTTGATGTTCCTATCGGCTTAAAAAAGAACAATATGAAAAATAAAGTTATTATTGTGACAGGTGCAGCCATGGGGTTGGGCCTTGCAGCAGCAGAAGAACTTGCTGCTAACGGAGCAAAATTGCTGTTAGTGGATTACAATGGAGAGGCGTTACAGCAGGCAAAACAACAAATTCAAGCAAACTTTCCTTCCGCGGCTGTAGAAACGTATGTTGCTGATGTCGCTAAAGAGGAAGACGTGAAGGGCTATGTCGAATTGGCCAAGGAAACATTCGGACGTATAGACGGGTTGTATAATAATGCAGGAATAGAAGGTCGACAAGCTCCTTTGGTAACGTATGATTTGGATGTTTTTAAACGTGTTATTGATATCAACTTGATGGGCGTGTATTACGCGATGCGTTACGTTATTCCAGTAATGCAAGAGCAGGGCTACGGCCGTATTGTAAACGTAGCATCAGTAGGAGGGATCCGTGGCGTAGTAAATCAAACAGCGTATGTAGCAACAAAACATGCGGTGTCAGGTATGACAAAAAATGCAGCTATCGAATACGGTAAATATGGAATTTTAACAAATGCAATCGCGCCGGGCGCTATCCTTACACCGATGGTTGCCGAAGCTTTTAAACAGGTTAATCCTGCCGATCCGAAGGCTGCGGAAGCTGAATATGCACAACGTAATCCAACCAGGGCATTGGGACAACCGCAGGATGTGGCTAAACTGGTGAATTTCCTACTTAGTGACGCAAATGGTTATGTAAATGGGCAGACGATTGCCATTGATGGCGGTGAGTCAAACCTTTACGGTAACTCTTAAAATCAGGGAATCACGGTATTTTTTACTGTTTTTACTGCAACCGATAGATTATTATCGGTTGCTTTTTTTTGCTTTATTCGAGACCAGAAGGTATTTTGTTATTTTCATCTGATATGCGATGGTCTTTGGAAGACTTCGCAAAAACAAAACCTAAAAGAAACTTTTTATCGTGAGAAATGAATCGTGTACAGGTAAGTTCAGGTTGCAGGCCTATTCTTAAAAAACTATTTTAGCAAAACCAACTATGAACTCCTAAGCGAACAGGGATTTTCTGGTTAACATACATACAGATATAAAATAATGAATATGCAGGTTAAGATTTTTGGCTTAAGTTTTATCTGTTTGCTGCAGCTACAGTTGTTGCTGGCGCAACCGTTTAAGGCAACATTTTCTTTTGGAAAGGCACATCATAAAAATGATATCGTCATAAAAATACCGGAAGCTTACAGCACAAATGGTCAATATGGATTTGAATTCGATTCGGAGAAGGCTGTTGCGGTTAATAAAAAATCCTATTTGGAAGGAAATAAACCTTTTTATTTTTCGGTGAAAGTTCCAGAAGGAAATTACAAAGTGACGATTAGCTTTGTGGCAAATAAAGATAGTAGCTACCATAGTACCGTGCGGTCAGAGTCAAGACGCTTACATCTAGAGAATATCGCGATACCAACCAGAGGTAAACTAGAGAAAAGTTTTATCGTGAATATCAAGAATGCACGTATTCGCGAAGGCGAGTACGTCAAATTAAAAAAACCAAGAGAAGCGGAGAAACTCGACTGGGATGACAAGTTGACGTTGGAGTTTCAGCAAACCAACCAAATTCGTACGATTCGAGTGGAGCAGGTTGAACAAGTTAAAACCCTTTTCTTAGCCGGCAATTCGACGGTCGTGAACCAAGAAGACGAACCTTGGGCTTCATGGGGGCAGATGATTCCCCGTTTTTTTGATGCGAAAATAGCGATAGCGAACCATGCGGAATCCGGTTTGGCATTAAGTTCATTCTTGTCGTCAAATCGTTTGGATAAAATCTTAAGTTTAGCTAAACCTGGCGATTTTCTGTTTATTGAATTTGGCCATAATGACCAAAAAGAAACGGGAGCAAAAGCTGGTGCCTACAATGGTTATACAGAACGTATGCGTTTATTTGTAAACGAATTTAGGGCGAAAGGCGGGACAGCAGTTATCGTAACATCGACAGCGCGTCGTGCATTTGATGAAAATGGTCAGTTAAAATACACATTGGGAGACTACCCCGATGCGGCCCGTAAAGTAGCACGCGAATTGCAAGTGCCGCTTATCGATCTTAACAAGATGACAAGAGCCTTTTATGAAACTTTAGGCGTCGAAAATTCCAAAAAGGCATTAGTACATTACGCAGCGAATACTTTTCCTGGCCAACCCGAACCGCTACAAGACAATACCCATTTTAATACCTATGGTGCTTATCAAATTGCAAGAATGGTGATTCAAGGGATGAAAGAAGCGAATCTGGATTTTCAATCGCATATTATTGATTTTTCATCCTATAATCCGAAAGAGCCTGATCCGTTTACTTCGTGGTATTGGCCTCCGAGTGTTAGAAATAGTGTGGTGAAACCCGATGGAAATTGATACAAATTGGTCTTCATGTTTCAACATGAAGACCAATTTGTAGGTATGATCCGCAGATGGATATATTTACGCGGGTTTGGACATGCAATGTATATCTTCTTTTTTAGCTTCTCCAATCTCCAAGAAGATGAAATAACGAGGTTCTCGTTGGATTCCGTGATTCGATTATGAGCGGTTAATCTTTGGACGGATTATTGTATTTCCACCGCCTTTTAGTGTGATATCAACAGGGCTGTTATGCCTCCAAGCGCCGTTTGTGAAATCTGGAATGGATACAGTTTTGGATTTGTTAGCGACAGATTCACCGCTTAATGGTACAATACAGCTCCAGGATGCCGCATCATAGACGTCTTGATCCAAAGGTAGACCATTGCGTAGGCAGTCGATTAATCGCCAATCCATCATAAAATCCATGCCGCCATGCCCTCCGACTTCTTTCGCTCTTTCGCCGATATATTTTGCTAATTCGGGAGTATATTGCTCATAGAGCGCCTTTAGTTCTTCTTGCTTGACAAAATGGTGCCCGAAAGCGATGTTTTCTATCGGATATTTCTGTGCAAAACCTTTGGTGCCGCTTAATGTATGTAACCGGGAATAGGGTCTAGGTGAAGTGACATCATGTTGGAGCATAATAGTTTTTCCTTTTGCCGTACGAATCAGTGTTGTATTCATATTCCCACGGTACTTCTTTCCGGTAAATTGTCGAAAAAAGGAGTCATTCTGTGCTAAATCCTCGGCTTTTTTTTCCATCATAAAATCGTCGGACGACATCGAGACAAGATGGTCCATTTTGTCTCCTCTATTGATATTCAAGCACTGTGCGATTGGTCCTAGACCATGTGTTGGATAGAGATTTCCGTTAAGTTTGCTGTTTTCTCTAAGTCGCCACATATTTTCATAACCATTCTTAGAGAAGTTGAGATCGAGTAGATCATGGATATAGGCTCCTTCTGCATGAACGAGCTCTCCGAATAAACCCTGTCGGACCATATTTAAAGTCAGCATCTCGAAAAAGTCGTAACAACAGTTTTCCAGCATCATGCAATGTTTTTTTGTTACTTCAGAGGTTTTCACCACTGCCCAACAATCTTTGATATTCAATGCGATTGGTACTTCGCAAGCCACATGCTTTCCGGCCTTCATTGCGGCAATGCTCATAGGTGCATGATAATCCCAAGGTGTGCATATATATACGAGGTCCGCGCTTTCGTCTTTTAGTAGAGATTTCCAGCCATCTTCACCAACATAGGATGCTGCAGGTTTCAACCCTTGATCAATAAGTATCTTTTGCGCTTTTTCTACGCGTTCTGGATATTTGTCACAAAGTGCAATAATTTCACATCCTTCAATATAAGATAGGCGCTCAACAGCGTCTGGCCCACGCATCCCCAGTCCAATAACTGCAACCTTAACCTTATGTATTTTTGGTGCAGCATAATTACACATATTAAAAGTCTCAGTAGTAAAATTAGCACCGGCTAAAGAGGGCAATGTCACCGCAAAAGAGGATAAAAATCCGGCTTTTTTTAGGAAATCTCTTCTAGAAGTCTTCATAGTATACAGGTATATATAAAATCAATCAAAACAATATTAGAACACTTTTTTGCAAAAAGAAAATCAAAACAGAGAACAATCGTTTGAGTAATTTTTCCATGGCCTGTATTCCTCAATGAACTAGCTAAGCAAATCAACGGCTTTATAACAAAGCAGGTAGGCCTATAATTTTCAGGATAGGATTGTAAAGTCACCAAATACAGTCACGAAAAAAATTAACTAATTAAATAAATGCTTTTAGCAATGCGCGATGTAAAAGTTCTTTAATTTTTAGAGACAATCCTGTATCATGTTTTCTGCATTTGTATAGTATTTTGGCAGGATGCCACAGGTTGCCACTCCGTAGGGTTCGTGATATATTTGAAACATAGCAATACAATTAAGCCGACGAGTTAAAAAATTTTGAAGAGGAACTAGCAAGATTAACCAAAAGAAAAAGAGCTAAGTCGTAAGAATATAAGAAAGAAAATCAGCTGGAAAACTACATTCCAACTCCTTTTTTAATACATCTAACCCCGGATTTTTATTTCCGGCAGCTCACTCTTTTATCTGCTAACCAGATATATAGAAAATAGAAGTGATAATTTATAAACCGCTAAAAAAGCTTATGAACAGATAATACATGAGTACATCGAAAGTGCCTTCGTCATAAACAAAGGCTACTTGAATCACAATCAATATAATAACCAACACTAAATTTTGAAGATAAACACATATTTATGAAACGATTTCTTTGGTCAGGAATAATTTTATGTATCGCCGTTGCAAGTTTTGCCTTTGTAGCGTTGAACAAGAATCGTATTGTTCTAATTGGAGATTCAACAGTTCAGAGTGGGCAAGAAACAAGAGAAAATGGTTTGTGGGGTTGGGGATCGGCACTAAAAGAACTATATGAAACGACCGATTTGGAAATTGACAATGAGGCGATTGCAGGTACAAGCAGTCGTACATTCTATAGGGATCATTTTGCCACCGTATTGGGAGGCTTAAATTCCGGAGATATCTTATTGTTACAATTCGGACACAACGATGTAGGATCTGTTACAGGGGATGGAAAATCCAGCTTAAAAGGCATAGGAACCGATACTCGGACGGTGACAAACACAGCCGGAGGTACAGAAATTGTACGTTCTTACGGCTGGTACTTACAGCAGATGGTGCAGCAAGCAAAGGCAAAAGGTGTGAAGCCTGTTGTCGTTTCGCCTGTGCCAAAAAACAATTGGAATGAGGAGTTTATAGCACGTGATGTGGAAGAATACGCGTTGTGGGCAAAGCAAATTGCTACACAAGAAGCAGTTACATTCTTGGATTTACACAATTTAGTTGCGGATCTTTATGATCAGTTAGGGCAAACTATCGTAGATGGTTATTTCCCTTCTGATGCTTTGCATACCAATAAAATCGGTGCTACCGAAACAGCGAAAATTGTTTATCAAGCGCTCTTCGATCTGGAAATCATAGCGGATCCCTTGTTGAACACTTGGGAGTTGATAGGAGCGGAAGGACAGGTTTCTGATTTAGTCAGTACTTACCCGAATATTACCACCCGGAAAGAAGGTCAGAATATTGTTCCATACGCATCTTTTACAAATAGTGATGGCTTGATTGTCAAAAAAATGACAAGTACGGGCGTATGGGAACAGGTAGGCGGAGTTGTTTCTGCTTATAATGCTACTACCGGAAATTTTGTTCCCCAAGCAAGAGTATGGGTAGACGCGGCTAGTAAGCTCTATGTTACTTATGTGGATGGAAACAACAGCAGTAAGTTGGCTATGAAATATTGGGACGAGACAAGTAACAGTTGGCAGCCTTTAGGTAAAAATGAGGCGAATCTTTACGTAAGTCCGCAAAATGTGGCTTATGCTGCCGTAAGTCAGTTGAGAGACAACAGAAACCATGCAGTTGCTTTTGATGCGGCAAACGTTCCTTATGTAGTCTATGCGGATAATCCTTCGGCATCAGGTGGGACAGGATTTCCTTACGTCAAACGTTTTGTGAATGGCGCGTGGGAATTGGTGGGCGGAGTTGCTGCTTCAAGTTCAAGAACTATTGGTTTCTCGTTAGCTTTTGATAGCAATGGTAGCCTCTATTTATCTTATCTACCTTTAGCTACTGCTACAGCAACAGCAGCGGCAATCGAGGTTAAAAAGTATACGGAAAGTGCCGGATGGGAAACTTTTGGCACGCCGGTTTCGGGGAACGCTCGTTTTCCAACGATGGTAATCTCGAACGATATCATGCTTCTTAGTTTTATGAATACGGGAAGTAATAGTCGTGCATTTTTAGTACATGGTGCAATTGCTTCACCGGTATGGACAAGTTTTCAAGTGGCGGCACACAATACCGCAACCGATGAAAGCCTTTGGGTCGACGCTGTTGGAAACGTGGGCTTGTCATATATACAAAACTATACTACAGCACGTGTTTTTTATCTTCCAAAGGAAAAGGTGACAACAGCATTGACGGCTACGGACATGACCCAGTTGCATGCGAGTGCAACGGCTGATGGACTGGATGCGGGGGCATCGCGGATGTCAATCTATCTTTCTCAAGATGGAAAAACGTATGTCTCGTATTTGAAATCTAATTCTGCTGCGGTGGTTACACCGGTCATTCAACGTTATCACATGACTGTAGATATGACTGAGCCAGAAGAAGAGGAAGAGGAACCTGGACCTGATGAGGTCGTGACTACTCCAAAGCAGATTGAGGCATTGGATAGAGGGATTGTGGCAGTACGCGGGGGATCAGATTATGTATTGGTCAGTTGGCGATTATTGGCAAACGAGTCCATGGATCTTGGATTTAACGTATATCGCGACGGCATTAAACTCAATGCAGAGCCTATTACAAATTCAACCAATTACAAAGATGTAACCACGGAAAATGGTAAATATGTTGTTGTTCCCGTTGTTGGAGAGGAAGAAGGTGAATCGTCGTATGCTGCAGAAGTATGGACACAAGGGTTTTTGTCGATTCCATTGCAAATGCCTCCTACGGGTGTATCCAAAAATGGAACAGCCTACACGCATACAGCAAATGATCTTAGTGTGGGGGATTTGGATGGAGATGGACAATATGAAGTGATTGTGAAATGGGAACCTACCTTAAGTGGTGATAATAGCGCTGGACAACGTGGTAAAGTATATTTTGATGCCTACAAGCTCGATGGTACTAAACTTTGGCGTATCGACATGGGTATTAATATCCGCGCAGGAGCACATTACACACAATTTTTGGTGTATGATTTTGATGGAGACGGGAAGGCGGAAATTGCAATGCGTACTTCAGACGGTACAGTAGATGGTGCGGGTGTCGTTATTGGTGATGCGAATGCAGACTACCGCGAAGATAGTGGCTTTATTCTTACAGGACCAGAATACTTGACGGTTTTTGAAGGTGCGACAGGAAGAGCAATGGCTTCCGTAGACTATGTTCCGGAAAGAGGACGAGTTTCAGACTGGGGAGATGGTTATGGTAACCGTGTGGATCGCTTTGTTGCAGCAGTAGCTTATCTGGATGGTCAGCGTCCAAGCATGGTGTTTGGAAGAGGGTATTATACCCGTATGGTTCGTGCTGCTTGGGATTGGCGGGATGGCAAATTGACGCAGCGTTGGGTATTCGATACCAATACCAAAGGTAACGAATCTTACGAGCACGCCGGAAACCACCAGATGTCAGTTGCTGATGTGGATAACGATGGTAAAGATGAAATTATCAATGGAGCATCCATCATTAACGATAATGGTAAGAAATATTCCAATACTGAACGCGGTCATGGTGATGCACTGCATGTGGCAAAAATGGATCCAAATCGCGAAAATTTAATGATTTGGCAACCTCATGAATCGGTAAGCACTTACGGTGACGCAGCGATTTTGTTGCGTGATGCAAAAACAAATGAAAGTATAGTTAAGGTTGCGGCAAGCCGGGATATTGGTCGTGCAATGGCGGCGGACATCGATCCGCGTTACAAAGGGTATGAGATGTGGAGTGCGGCAGGTGGTTTATACAATGCGACAGGATTGCAGGTTTCTACTTCCCATCCTGGATCAATGAACTTTGGTATCTGGTGGGACGGTGATTTACTGCGTGAACTTTTGGACGATGTTGTGATTTACAAATGGGATTATGCAACGAATACACAAAAGCGTGCTGTAGACTTCAGTCCATACAATGTAGTTTCTAATAACAGCACGAAGGCAAATCCTGGATTAAGTGCCGATTTATTAGGCGATTGGCGCGAAGAAGTGATTTTCCGTACGGCAGATAGCAAACAATTATTGCTATTCTCTACCGGGATTCCAACGGATCATAAATTGTATACGTTAATGCACGATCCAATGTATCGTGTCGCTATTGCTTGGCAAAATTCAGGTTATAATCAGCCTCCACATCCTAGTTTCTATTTAGGCGCTGATATGGCAACGCAAGAAGCACCGAATGTAGAGCTTGTTGAATTAGAGAAGAAAGCACAGGAAATTACGTTCCCCGCGTTAAGCGAAAGTACCTATGATGTGCAGCAACTTAGACCTCAGGCTACAGCAACTTCGGGATTAATGGTGCAATACAGCAGTGATAATGCTGCGGTTGTTAAAGTGGAAGGACAGCAATTGAAATTTGTAGGCGTAGGAACGGCAAACATTACTGCGAAACAAAGTGGCAACGTGGTATGGGCTGAAGCAGAACCAGTGCGTACAACTTTAGTTGTTGATAAAGGTATTCAAACGATAAATTTTGAAACTTTGCCGACTTTGACTGTTGGCGACAAGGCTTTTGCACCCATTGCAAGCAGTAATGCAGAACTTCCTATAACTTTTCAATCGGAAGATCAAGCTTTGGCTTCTATCGTAAACAATGAGATTTTGGTACAGCAGGAAGGTCGCGCAGCAATCGTTGCAAAACAAGCCGGAAATGAGCTTTGGGAAGCGGCAGCTGATGTACGTCAAGAATTGGAAATATTAGCATTGCCGTCTATGGATGTGGTAAAAGTGATCACGCCAAATGGTGATGGCGATAACGATATCTTAATTATCAAGGAAATTGAGCGATATCCAGAAAATACATTCCGTGTTTTCAATAGACAAGGTCAACTGCTATTTCAAATAGAAAATTACAACAACAGTGATCGTGTTTTTGATGGTCGAGATGCAGCAAGAAGGCTATTGAACGATGGAACCTACTTCTTTAAACTGGAGTGGAACCAAGATGGTAAAAATCAGAACCAAAGCGGTTGGTTCTACTTGAAAAAATAAGTGACCAACAGTAATTTAAACTTAAAAGATGAAAAGCATAGGATATATCGGCCGTTTTTTTCTGCTGGCCTTCATATTAAATAATTCCCTCTTTGATGCGCAGGCGCAGCAACAATTGGGATCGTATCTTCAGTATCAACAACATCCAGAACAGATCAATCAAGCATATACATTCGCGTCCGATCAGGCAAAGTTCTACACATTGGGCCGTAGACAGTGGACAGGCATCGATGGTGCTCCTACGACCATTCTTCTGGGAGGACATGCTAAAACGAAGAATGAACGCTCGGTTTTTGGCGCGAACCTTTTGTACGATAAGGTGGGGCCTGAACGCTATACGGAAGCCAACGCATTTTATGGTTATGACTTAAAGCTCTCTGAAAATGATCATTTAGCAGCAACTGTGGGGCTGGGAGTCCGTTGGTACAATGTGCGCTATGCACGTCTTGAACAACCTGATCAGGCTTTGCGAAATGATATCGATGAGAAGGTCGGAAGTTTAAACCTTTCCTTTATGTATTACCGTCCCGAACAACTCTACATTGGCGCTACGTTGCCACGCTTAGGCGCTGGAGACTTTAAACAGGTACAGGTTTTCCGTGAAAACTATTCCGCAGTGGCAGGTTACCTGTTTGCTGTAGATGAAGGATTTCATATCAAAACAAACGCTTGGTTAGCTTGGATGGAGAATAGAGATGTGTTGGGTAACTTCTCTGCGATGGCTTTTTTCAATAGAAAATTTGGTATCGGATTGAATTATGGTACAAGCAAAGATCTTGGGTTTATCGCTTCTTTTTTAATAGACAACAAGCTGAAGGTGGGCTATGGCTATCAGGCAGGGCTGTCGAATACGAGTATGGGAGGAACAGCGAATGGTACACACGAGATATCCATCAGTTACCATATTTCACGTCTGTTGAAACCCAATTTATTATAAGGAGTTGACGAGCAAATTAGAAATTAAAGTAAATCATTTATATATGAATATTTTTAGGTTACCCCTTTGTTGTCTATTGCTTCTTTTAAGCTTAGGGAGCTGCCGCAAAGATGCGTTTGATGCATATTATGGTCGGCCCGATTGGCTCGCAAGTCCAATTTATCAACAACTGGATTCTATGGGGGATTTTAAGAATTTCCTGTATTGTATCGAGCTTTCAGGGTATAAGAACACATTGGGTTCTGCTGGATTTTGGACGGTTTTTGCTCCAACAGATGCTGCTTTCGCCACATTTATGCAAGAAAAGGGCATTGGAAGTATCAATGATATTAACAAGACAATAGCCGAGAAGATTGTGAGGATGTCAATGGCCTATGATGCCGAGCGCTTAGAGAAACTGAACGATTACTTTTCACAGCAGGGTTGGATCACAGGTTATGCTTATCGACGTCGGTCCGTTTATTACGACTTCGTAGAAGATGAAACACAGGCCAACGGAAAAGTACGAAAGATTATCTCGACCAACAGAACTGCTGATGGTCCTTATATCGAATCGGATAACAACAATAAGCACCTGACGTACTTTTTTGATACTTATATGGGAGTACGTGGCCTAGGTGCTGAAGATTACAATACCTTTTATCCACAATCGACTTATACCGGACTAAACATTGGCGAGGCTGAGATTGATCCCGATCGGAGCAATATTTTAGCAGAGAATGGCTACATCCATGTGGTGAACAGGGTTCTGTTCCCGGCAGAGAGTATCGATCAATATTTACGTGGAAAAACGGAATATAGTGCGTTTAAAGACATTGTAGACCTTTTTGCAACTTATACCTACAATGCGGATGTAACGCATCGCTACAATGTCTTGACAGGAAATACCGATAGCGTATTCGTAAAAGGTTATACGTTATTGAATTTGGCGCTAAATAATGAGAATTACATGAAAGAGGATATCAACGATGCGCAAACCAATAGTTTCTCTGTGACTGTTCCCAATAATCAAGCTGTACAAGATTTTGCTAAAAGGGTGTTGTTGAAATATTACCCCTCAGGAACAACTATTAAAGATGTGTTCTATAACAATAGCGCAATTTTGACCGAATTTTTGAATGCTCATTTTTACCAAACGCAATTGTGGCCATCTCGTTTTGAGAGTGAACAAAATAGTTTAGCCGAGACGACTAAAATCTCACGTGGGAACATTCTAGAAGCCAAATTGTTAAGTAATGGTGCCTTTTATGGCGTTGATGCTTGTCAAACAGCGAATGTATTTCAATCGGTTTATGGGAATGTGTTGTTAGACCCCAAATACAATCTCATGCAGACAGCTTTGGAGCGTTTTGGTTTAAACTTGACCCTTAAAATTCCAACACTCCGCTATATGCTCGTTATGGTGTCTGATCTAGAATTGAGTCGTATTGGTTTTGAATACGATACCTACAACACGAGTGATCCTATCCGTTACAATGGTGCGGCAGGGACACCTAAAATGCGGGAGTTGATCCAAAATCAGATTATTCCGTTGGGTAGCGAATCTATTCCTGATCTAAGTGGAACAGGACTTTTGGAAAGTTATTCCGGGGAGTATATCAAATACAACAACAATAGACTTTCTTCGAGTGGTACATTGGCAAAGACAGAGTCTAGCGAACAATTGGTAAAGATTGATTCGACGAATATAGGGACGTCTTTATCCGGCCCACTGAATGGTATCGCCGTATATAGCAGCAGGGCTTTGCAGTCTTCTGAAGTGACGGTAGGAAATTTTCTCAAAGCTTTGGGCGCAGAAAGTACGAGTTCACCGTATTACAAATTCTTTAATTACCTCGTAAATACGAGTCTTTGGTCGGCTTCTGATGGTGTGATCAGCGGGGTTGAGGTCGGCTTAAATTATACCATGCTTATTCCAAATAATGACGCTATTGATCAGGCTATAGCAAATGGTGACTTACCATCTGTAGTGAATTCGACTTCTACACTAGATCAGGATAAAGTGAAGCGTTTTATTCAATACCATATTGTGCGGAACACCTTTGCTATCGATGGTAGGAAAACAGGAACATTTCAGACGCTTTGTCGCGATGTTGCCGGGGATCTGCAAAGTATCGTTGTTACGTTGAATCAAACCAATGCATTGCAAGTGAGCGATAATGTCGGACAAACAGTATCGGCTGATGTCCCCAAAAGCAACCAGTTAGGTCAACGTATTTTGATTCACTCCCTAAATGGCTATTTGCAAAATGGAATCTAAACCAACCTTAATTATGACAAAAATGTTTAGAATAATAACTATAGTGTGCTTGCTGTTGGGGTTGGGCCAAGAAGTGACACAGGCGCAAACAGGTGATGTGCTGACAGGAAGGATTACCGATTCGCAAAGTAAAGAGGCGATTATCGGTGCCACTGTTATTTTGATGGACAAAGATAACCGGACCATTACATCTACGATGACGGATGTAAACGGTAATTACGTTTTACGTGTGACCCAACCAAACTTAAGGATTATGGTCTCTTATACCGGCTATAAGAGTTCGGCGCCTTCGGGCTTAGCAAACCGTGCGACGATTAATATTCCTTTACAATCGACTACTGCCAGTATTGAGGAAGTCGTTGTCAGTGCAAAAGGCGTAGCTGATGATGGTTCTGGCATGGGCTTATCCAAAGTACGGAATACCTCCTCTATCGTTTCGATCAACATGAAAGAACTGGAGGAACTACAATCCGCTTCTATTGACCAGGCTTTACAAGGACGTTTGGCAGGGGTGGATATCAGTACTGTATCGGGCGATCCTGGTGCAGGGATGCAGATCCGGATCCGTGGTACTTCATCCTTAAATGGTGCATCCGATCCCCTTGTGGTTATGGATGGAATGCCTTATGACATCACGATTCCGGATGATTTCGATTTCGCGACTTCAGACGATAATGCGTATGGTCAGTTGCTGAATATAGCACCTTCTGATATTCAGGATATATCGGTACTGAAAGATGCACAGGCCACTGCTGTTTGGGGTTCCCGCGCGGCAAACGGGGTATTGGTAATCAATACCAAACGTGGATCCGTAGGACCGCCTTCCTTAACTTATACCTTTAAAGGCTCTTTCTCAAAACAGCCAGGTGCTATTCCTTTATTAAATGGGGATCAGTATTCGACCATGTTGATGGAATCGTTTTACAATGCGGAACGCGTCTTCTCTAGTACATCTACTGCGGCTCAATTCCAATATGATCCAAACAATACGGCTACTTATTATAACTATAGCAACAATAGCAATTGGGTAGATGCGATTACACAATTGGGGTATTTTCAAGACCATAACGTGCAGATTCGCGGAGGAGGTGAGAAGGCTCGTTATTTAGCTTCAATCGGTTATTTTGGACAGGAAGGAACGACTATTGGTACAGGGACAGATCGTTTGACAGCCCGTGTGAACTTAGACTATAATGTGTCTGAACGTATCTTGTTTCAGTCGGATGTGGCGTACACACATACTTTGGTTGATGGATTATATCACTCTAAAGTACGCGACGTTGCCTACCGAAAAATGCCTAATCAAGCTATATGGGAGTACGATGAATACGGTCAGCTAACAGGAAATTTGTTTACACCTGTCAGTTCAGCACAGGGATCCTATGTAACCTTCTCTAGTCAAAATGCAAACTACAGTGGTACTTATAACCCACTTGCGATGCAAGAATATGCCGTAAATAAACAGTTGGGAGATTTCCTAAATCCGCGCTTTAATTTGCGCTACAAATTGATCCCACAAGTGTTGGAACTCAATACAGGGCTTACCTTAAATATCAACAACAATAAAACGAAAACATTTTTGCCACAAGCGGCAACGGGATTATTGTTTACAAATAATAGCGTAAACGCAGCATCAGATGCGGATTATGATCAATTTATTATCAACACGAAAACAAATTTACTTTATAACCCACGTTTAGGAGAAGGACATTTGTTTACGGCGAATTTGTCGTTACAAACCTTTGAGAGCAGATACACGATTCAGGGGATCACCTCCACGAATACAGCTTCTTCCTTTTTACAGGATCCTAGTATTCCTTCAAGGGTCTTAACAGGTGAAGCGAAATCGGTGACTACGCAATCGCGATCGGTAGGGGTAATGGCGCAAGGAAACTATACCTTCAAAGAACGTTATATTTTTGCGGGTAGTGTGCGGATGGACGGAAGTTCAAAATTTGGTCCCGATAACCGCTATGGTGTATTCCCAGCTGTCTCTGCTGCTTGGCGCATGGGACAAGAGAAATTTCTACGTCGATTCAAAGAGATTAATGACATCAAACTCCGGGCGAGTTGGGGACGCAGTGGTAATGCGCCCAAGAATGATTACACCTATATAAACCTATATCAATCTTATGACTATTCCTACTTAGGTGAAAATGGTGTGGGGTCAACAAATGTGGAGTTGTCCAACTTGAAATGGGAGACCGTGACACAAAGCAACTTGGGGCTAGATGTGGAAATGTTTGATAACCGTTTGATATTTGGTGGTGAAATTTACAAAAGAAGAACAACAGATTTGATGATGGATGATATTCAGGTTGCAACTTACAATGGTATCAATTCTCTGACGATGAATGTGGGCACGATGGACAACGACGGTTGGGAAGCGAGCGTGAGTTACTATCCTATCCGTAATAAAAAATGGAATGTCAATATCAACTTTAATATTGCGCATAACTCCAATGTAATACGTGAAATTTCACCTTTGTATCCGAGAGAGAATGCGAAAAATTCATTAACGAATGGTACTTTCTTTACCTATTTCCAAGAGAATAACCCTTTTGGTTCTTTCTACGGCTTTCGCTATTTAGGGGTATATAAAGACCAGGATGCGACGGTAGCCAAAGACGCGCGTGGGAATAATATCGTTAGTCCCGACGGCGACCAAGTATTTATGCGCTTCAACTATCCTACAGTAGATTATGTATTCCAGCCTGGTGATGCCATGTATGAAGATATCAACCACGACGGGGTAATCAATGAGAAGGATATTGTGTATTTGGGAAACAGTAACCCCAAGTTGACCGGTGGTTTCGGTTTCTCAGTAGGCTACAACCAAAAATGGAAACTTATTACCTTTTTCAACTACAGACAAGGGTCTGACCTGATCAACGGAACGCAGATGAATACCACCAATATGATTGGTTATAGCAACCAAAGTACAGCGGTGTTAAGACGTTGGCGTAACGAAGGCGACGTAACGGATATTCCAAGGGCTTTGTTTGGTACCGGTTATAATTCTTTGGGTTCGAGTCGCTATGTAGAAGATGCGTCTTTCTTACGCTTGCGTTCCTTAACGTTACGTTATGACTTCGATAATAATTTTTTAAAACGTGCAAAAATGGGAGCGCTGGGCGCTTATGTGACGGTGGAAAACTTATTTACCTTAACGCGGTACACTGGTCAGGATCCTGACGTGGCTGTGAAGATAACCAGCCCCTACACGACTTTGATTGATAACTCCATGACGCCTCCGTTGAAAACGGTCACTTTGGGTATAACCGCTAGATTTTAAAGAGATGAATATGAAAAAGATACATGTGATTTTATTGCTAATTGTTTTTGCTGCGAGCTTCTCTTCTTGCAGTAAATGGTTGGACTTGCAGCCACAAGACGGTATTACCAAAGATGAGTATTGGCAAACCAAAGAAGATGTACGTGCTGCTTTGTACGGTATTTACTCTTCTTTGAACAGCGGATCGGTGGAGGCCCGTATGTTTCTCTGGGGAGAGATTCGTGCCGATATGGTGGATGTTACGACATATGCTTCTGACGATTATCGTTTTGCTAAAAATGTCAATATTTTAAGTACAAATACATTAGCGGATTGGGCTGCGGTTTACAGCACAATTAATGACTGTAATTTATTGATTGATTTTGCAAAAGATGCGAAGGCTTTAGATCCGACATTCTCGGATGCTGAATATAACAGCTATTTAGGTGAGGCTTTGACCGTTCGCAGCTTGCTTTATTTTTATTTGGTACGTACGTTTCGCGATATACCATTAAAACTGAAAGGCTCTTATAAAGATAGTGACGCCTTGACCCCTACGGCTCAGGTAACCCCGGAGGAAACAATAACGCAGCTCATTTCCGATCTAAAGCAAGCACAAGGCTTGGTGCCTGATTACCATGAGGAACCAGAAGAAGGAAGTTTAACGGAAGCACCTATCAATAAAGGACGTGTTACAAAACCTGCTGTCACGGCACTTTTGGCTGATGTGTATTTGTGGAACGAGGATTACGCACTGGCGGAAGCTGAGGCGGATAAAATTCTATCGACTGAGCGTTATACCTTAATTGGACAAGCGAGTACTTTAATTTATCAAGGAAATTCTTCTGAGACTATTTTTGAGATCAGTCATGATGAGTCAGTAATGAACATTTTAATGGTGTATGTCCGCTATCTGAATCCTCCGTTAGCGGCAAATACGACATTCATTAATGATCAGATTTTTACGCCCAATATGGAAGTGGATGTCAGTTTGCGCGATACCAGAGCAGATACGTATACGGCTGCAGGGAGCATTATTAGATATGGTTCGGACTATCCGAGTTATTATAGCACGCAAATTTATCGGATTTCGGACGTGATGCTCATCAAAGCTGATGCCCTCAATGAACAGGGGAGGGGAGAAGAAGCTTTAGCCATTTTAGAAGAGTTAAGAACACAACGTCAGGCCTTGGCGGCAACAGACCCTGGATTGGATCCTGATGATGTTGGAGGGATAGGTCGCTTTATCTTGGCCGAACGCGCACGGGAATTCGCCTTTGAAGGTAAACGCTGGTTTGATCTGCTGCGTTATGCAAAACGAGACAACTATGCCAATATTGACGTGTTGATCGAATTGGTTGGTAATACGGCTGATGTATCCGTACAGCAGGCTGCAATTAGTAAAATTAGACAAATTGATAGTCACTATTTGCCTATTCCACAAAGTGAGATCAATACAGACCCATTATTAAAACAGAATCCATTTTACTTAAACTAAATATGTTATGAAGAAGATTTGGAAAACAATAGGAGGATATGCATGTTGGTGTGTGTTGGCATTGTGTTGTTTCGTTGCATGTAAGAAAGAGGTATTTAAACAAACCACAGACGATGGTGTAAATATTACGGGTTATATAGATAATAATCCGGAACAATACTCTTCGTTATCAGAAATTTTATACCGTTCGCAAACCGCGGGGTATCTAGGAGCTTACGGTACATATACGTTGTTTGCACCAGACAATGCCAGTATAGATGCCTGGATAAAAAGTGAAGGAAAAAGTTCGTTAAATGATTTTACGGACGCCCAATTGTTAGATTTTGTCAAGTATCATGTGGTACGTGATACCTTGAGTAGTGTGCGCTTTACAGATGGTAAAATCAAAACGCCAACACTCTTCGGCGAATATTTATATACAGATGTTGTGAATGGTCTTTTTCGTGTCAATAAAAGCGCTTTGATTACGAAATCGAATATCGAATGTGGAAACGGTTGGATCCACGAGATTGATCATGTGTTGGTACCTCCGCCACTTAGTTTGGCAGAAACAATTGAAGCCAATGCCGACTATTCCATATTTGCAGAAGCCTTGAAAGCGACTGGATTTTACGATACCCTTTATTTTGAGCGGGGAACGACCGTGGCTGCAGAAAAACGTTTCCAAACAGCCATTGTGGAATCGAATGCCGTTTTTGCAGATTCAGGAATCTACAATTTTGACGATTTGAAAGCGAAGTATTCGCAAACAGGGAATCCGAAAAATCCAGCAGATAGTCTCTGGTTATTTGTTGCGTATCACCTGAGTAATAATGGCTCTTTCTTGGAAGACATTATTTCGGCCTCGACAATCTACACCTTGGCACCAAAGGAGATTATCAGTACAAAGCTAAGCGGTTTACGCATCTTGTTAAACGATGACGAATTTAATGGCGTGTACGAACCGGGAGCGGAATTGATTCGTGTCAAAAGTGATGTGATGGCGTCCAATGGCGTATTACACGAAAGCGCACAGACCTTTGCTATTAAAGTACGTCAACAGATGCCAATTTACTTCGACGTAGCAACCTCCCCAGAATTGAAAGCAGCTTTGGGATCCGCTTATGGTGCTGTAAATGGCGTAATGGATTTAGTTGCCAATGGGGCTCCAATAGCGACTTCGATTGGCTTTGACAAACTGGATTATATTACCATTGCTACCAACAAATACCGTTATTATGGCGAATTAACCAATAGAAGGCCTTATGCTAATGGCGATTTATTGGATCTTTCTGTGGGAGCAGCAGCGGCGTCCAATCGACTTAAATACTTTGAATTGAAAACGCCTTATCTGGTGAAAGGACGTTATAAAGTCTGGATTTGTTATGCCCAAAATAGTAATGGGCCGCAAATGCAGGTGTCGTTTAATCCTGGAAAATCCGATGAGCAGATATTGCCTAACATCGTCTTTTTTAATCAAAGTCTGACAGCTTCGGGTGTGACAACGGCGAATATGGGATTGGCTACAGCGGATAATCTGATGTTGGCGCAGGGATACAAACGTTATATGGCAACCTCTACAGATTATAATGCAAATGGTGTCGTCGGTGTGAAAGGTACTTCGGGAACGTATGCAGATGTAAGCGTTGGGCGCTTGGCGGGTACTATTGAAGTGGGAACCACAGATCGTCATATTATTCGCTTAACAGCAGTAGGAGGATCGTATGCAAGTAACAACACTTATTTGGATATGATTCACTTTATTCCAGCGGATGATGTGGAGCAAAATTATCCGCGGTTCCATCCCTATCCAGGCGAACTGTTTTATAGACCGCAATAAGAAAGAAGAAAAAGAACATGAAAAGATTTATAAACAGTTTAATTATTTGTACGAGCCTTTGTTTAGGGCTAGTAGCCTGCTCGGATAAATGGGCAGATCATATTGGTAGTGTGGATGGCCAGAAAAATCTGTATGAGGTCTTGCAGGACGATGCACAATTTTCCGCTTTTGCCGAGCTTTTAGAGAAATCTGGCTATGCCGATGACTTGAAAGCATCTAAAAACTATACATTAATTGTTCCGACAAATAGTGCTATAGATGCGGTAAAGGCCAATTACAATTTTACCGATACAGCTGTGCTGCGAAGTTTTGTAGGGTACCATATTATTAATTCGATATACAGTGTAAATGAAACCACGGATACTGTTCGTGCGCAAAATTTCCGCGGTAAATATGTGGAGTTTATCGATGGGGCCTTTGACGATGTCGCACCGACGCTCAGCAACCAGGTAGCTGGAAATGGTATTTATCATGTGGTAGCGAAACCCTTAGAGCCGCTTTTAAATATCTATGAGTATCTAACGACGGCGTTCAATAGTACACAACAAGCACAGGCTGTCATCTCCTTTGACACATTGAAGATCGTAGATGGCAAAGAAATGACATTTTTTTCCCCATCTTGGAATCTAGAGGCACGTCAGTTTATGACACGTGAGGATATGAAATTTACCTATTTCATCGTAGATGATGAATTCTATGCGTCAGAATATGATAAGTTAGCCCCTTATTACCAAACAAGTTATGAAGAGGGGGGATTACGTCCAGATAGTACAACCAATTTTTTTACGAATAAGGCCTTGCTCCGCGATTTCATCGTTTATGGCGAATACAATCAAAATACGTTGCCTGCTGAATTGTTGAGTGTTACTGGAACCACTTTTCAGGTTGATCCCTCTGCTATTATTTCGTCGCAGAAAGTGAGTAATGGGCGTGTATTTCGCGTAAAGAAGGTGAACTCAACATTGGCAAGCCAGATTAAGGAGATTAAAGTGCTGGGCATTGAACCTGTCGGATATAAGCAGACAGATAAGAGCGATTACATTTTCTACCGTAATAAGCGAGATTTGAATGGAGAGCTTTATAATGATCTTGAGATTTATGGACATGGGGTAACCGCTTTTTACGCTAAGTATAGGGCAAAAGATGCGAATGTTATCCATTATAAAGTTTATGGTCGCGCTATTGCCGGTCTGACAGGCGATCCGCAGACAACAGCTTTCACACAGTATGTACACTTTTTTGATCCATCGCTTGTTTCCGTGAATGAAGCCGATTTATATAAAAGACCGGTTGTGAATTACTTGGACGTAAACGATACGCGGATGACATTCAATGTCGCACCCTTAAATAATGAGGAAGTTTACCTCGGTGAAGTGAGTCAAGATGAATTTGGCAGTTTACCGCTTTTGGTCATGTCCAATGGAACCGGAGCTATTATTTTAGAGTATTTACGTTTTGTTCCCATTTTACCCTAACCAAACCAACTAATGAATAAAAAGAATAAGATAAGACAAGTAGGGACCTTCCTTTTGCTCGCCACAGCAACAGTGGGAACACTTTCTGCGCAGACGGATAAGCCGTCTCCAACGAAGGAACTCGTTCAAGGGCAGGTAAAGGTCAGCGGTAAAATTATAGATAGCCGTACGGGCCAACCGGTTACAGGAGCACGTGTGACCTACGGTAAGACAATTGCCAAGATTACCGATGCGAAGGGGCAATTTGAAGTTGAACTTCCTGCAAATGCCCTTGTTATGGAGGTTTCTATGGATGGCTATACGACCAAGCAGGTTCCGGTTTTGACATCCAGCCCCATGGAGGTCGTGATTTATCCTGCGAGCTATAAATCCTTATACAAAACAACGAACACTATTTTTGGCGCAAATGGAATCCTTCAGACAACAGGAGCCGTTGAAAAACTGGATTTGAATGCTTGGGAGCAAAATTCTGAAACCTTAGACAGCTACGTTCAAGGTCGACTGGCTGGCGTTTCGGTGACAAGAAAATCGGGTACACCTGGTGTAGGAGCCAATGTACAAGTGCGTAATTTTAACTCTTTGTATACCCATAATCAACCCTTATATATTGTTGATGGGGTAGTGTACAATGCCGAATTTCTAAGCCCATCGATTACGACAGGTCATGAAAATAACCCCTTGCAGCAGATCGATGTAAGGGATATTCAAGATATCACCTTATTAAAAGATGCGGTTTCGACTTCCATTTATGGGGCTCGAGCTGCGAATGGAGTGGTAGTCATTAATACAAACCATGCAAAGGAATTGGCAACCAAAATCGATTTTCAGGCCACAGCAGGTATCAATTTAGCGCCGAAATCTTTACCGGTAATGTCGGCTTACGGTTATAGAAGTTATTTAAATGACGTGTTGGCAACCACAAGTTATACGGGTGCAGAAATTGGCAATATGCCTTTTAATAACGATAATGCAAGCTTTTCGGAATACGCGAAATACCATAATGAAACCGATTGGCAAAAAGAGATATTTAAGCAAAGTCGGGACCAGAATTACTACCTGAAGGTAACCGGAGGGGATAATATCGCTAAATATGCCTTATCGGCAGGTTATAACAATGAACAGGGCGTAATTGATAATACCAAAGCGGAGCGCTATACGGCTCGTTTTAACGGCGATATGCAGATCGGTAGAAAATTAACTGCGCAAACAAATATTTCGCTTGGCTACGGACAACAGGGACTTAAAGACCAAGGATTGTCGCCGAAAACAAATCCTATATTCTTGGCGCTGACGAAGGCTCCTTTCCTACACCCGAATGAAGTAGGGATCGATGGTAGTATTTCCCCAGTCTATGCTGAAGCTGATTATTTTGATTATAGTAATCCTCTGCAGATTATCCATAATGGTATCAATAACAAGAAGGCTTATAGATTATTGGCATCCCTTGTTTTCAACTATAAATTTAACGATAGGTTCAGTGCAACGAATCTGACAGCTGTGACTTATGATAAGGCTCAGGAGGATTTCTTTGTTCCGCGGAAAGGGGTAGCTAAGGATACGGTGAATAACACAGAGGTTTTTAGTCGTCTTGGAGCGCAAGTGGCACGTTACTTTTCCATTTCAAATGATATCCGTTTAAATTATAACCAGGATTTAGGTGACGGGAGTCAAATTCAGGCAATTGCGGGTTTTCGGTATCATACGCACGATGCAGAACAGGATTATGTATTGGGGTATAACTCAGCCACAGATCAGTTGGTCAGTATTGGAAACTCTACTGCAGCAACACGTGTGTATGGTGGACAGATCGGGACCTGGCGCAACGTAACCACGTATGCGATGTCTAACCTTACGTTAAAGAGCAAATATTTGTTCTCCGCTTCTTTGGGGATTGACGGTTCATCGAGGTTTGGCGATAAGGTCGAGTCTAGTTTGAAGTTTGGAAGCAAAGCTTTCGGTATTTTTCCTGCGGTGGGTGGAGCCTGGATCCTTTCTAACGAAGATTTCCTAAAAGCTAGTCCTGTTGTGAATCTCTTTAAGTTACGTTTGAATTATGGCTTGGTGGGTAACGATGACATTGGTAACTATGCCGCCCGTCAAAATTACGTTTCTCAGAATTTCTTGGGTGTTCAGGGTTTAGTACGTGAAGGGCTGGCGAATCCCTATCTAAAATGGGAGACCGTCGAAAAGATAAACGCAGGTATTGATTTATCCTTATTCCACGAACGCTTCAACCTGACTTTTGATGTTTATCAGCATACAACAAAAGACATGTTGGTGTACAATAAAGGAAATGCATTGGCAGGCGTAGAATACTATTTAGACAACAATGGTTCTATGCGTAATACGGGGATTGATGTCGGACTTAACGGGCGATTGATTGACACGCGTGTGAAATGGGATATGGGACTGAATTTGGGTGTTTATAAAAATCGGATGCGTTCTATCCCTGCAACAACATTTACAGAATACGCCGGTGCCACATACATAACAGAAGTGGGGTCTACAGCCAATTCCTTTTATGGGTATAAATTTGCAGGTGTTTACAGCACGCAGGCGGAAGCAGAAGCTGCGGGCTTAGGGATATTGGATGTTGCTGGAAATAAGATCCCTTTTGAAGCGGGAGACGCCAAATTTGTGGATAAGAATGCTGATGGAATTATAGACGAGAACGATCGCTTTATTTTGGGAAGTCCTGTTCCGGATTTGTTCGGCGGATGGCAGAATACGCTAACGTATAAAAATTGGAAATTTGGAGCACTATTCACCTTTAGTTTAGGAAACGAGGTCTACAATTATACAAGGTCGCAATTGGAGTCGGGCAGTACGTTCTATAACCAGACAGAAGCGATGCAAAACCGCTGGCGTGCAGAAGGACAGGTAACCGATATTCCAAAAGCTGTTTATGGGGATCCTATGGGGAATGCACGTTTTTCTGATCGCTGGATTGAGGACGGTTCCTACTTACGCTTGCGCCAGGTATCCGTTGACTATAATTTTCCCGTGAATAAGCAGATCATAAAATATATACGGGTTTACGGAACAGTGAACAATTTATTCACTTGGAGTAAATACCTGGGCTATGATCCAGAATTTGCATCCTCAAGCGATGTATTCCATCAAGGCGTTGATGTGACATTGGAACCACAGTACAAATCGTTCCAATTAGGTGTTCGTATTGGTTTATAAAATGAAGTGTATGTTAAAACTAGATAAATATGGTATAGCGTTGGCGATTGCCGCCACGCTGGCTTTTTCCTCTTGTAAAAAGATGTTGGATGTACTCCCGGAGGATCGCTTGGATCAGAGCCAAGTCTATAATACCGTGGCAGATGCCGACGCGGTTGTCTTGGGAATTTATGGCCAATTTGCGGCATTGGGCGATAAATATATTTTGTTAAATGAGCTTCGTGCAGATTTGATGGATGTAACCGCCAATGCGAATCCTTATTTACAGCAGATATCGAATCACGAGGTGACATCCGATAATCCCTATACGGATCCTACCGCATTCTACAAGGTTATTTTCAACTGCAACGATGCCTTGAAAAATTTCAAGATCATGGCAGACGAGAGTAAGATGAGTAAAGAGGAATATAATCAGCGTTATTCAGATCTTGCGGTATTGCGTGCCTGGCTGTATCTGCAGCTTGGAATTCATTACGGCCAGATACCTTATAGTACAGAAGCCATAAATGATGTTGGAGACTTGAAATTTCTAAACGAAGTGCCTAAGCTATCTTTTGATGCTTTGATCGACGCCCTGATTGCAGATACCGAAGGTTTGCCTTATTTGGAAGCTTACGCTTATCCCGAGGAATCGAGTTTGGTATTTACAACAGATGAACGTTCTACCCGCAAGATATATATCAGTAAACCGCATGTACTGGGCGAACTGTATTTATGGAAAGGTAATTATTACCAGGCCGCGTATTGGTATAAAAAAGTAATGAGTATAGAAGATGCCAATGCGAGTGTTTCTATCCGCTTTAATAATAATAGAGTGGGCTGGTATGACAGTGCAGATGCGAATATCCAAGTGTCTTTCAGTAAAAGTCAAGATGGAAGTACCTTGGTCAATTCGGTGCTCACCGGTTGGCGCAGTTTATTCGCCTTACCGAACACGAATCGCCACTGGTTTACGGAATGGAACTGGTCTATTCCGTACAGCAATTCTTTTGCCCCGAACAATCCTTTCGTAGAGTTGGCATCCAAAGCAGGGAAATATCAAATTAGACCCTCTCAAAAAGTAATGGATCTATGGGATGCACAAACGTTAACGAACGGTGTGCCTTGGGATGCCCGGGGAAAACTATCATACCAGGTCGGATTAGATGAAGAGCCTGTTATTACCAAGTTAACAGATAATTCCACAGAGGCCTTGAGTTTGTTGAACAAAAGTGGCCAATGGAATATCTTTCGTGCGGCAGGAGCACACTTACGTTTCTCTGAGGCTGCAAATCGCGACGGTCAGGGACGGGTAGCTTACGCCTTATTGAATAACGGAATCAAAACGACGTTCTATTATGGTGCGTTTACCAGTGGAGGTACGATGGCTCCAGCAAGTTATTTTGAATTAGAATCGCAAATTACACACGAAGGATTTGGCGAGAATCGGACAAATTTTTCAGCTTCTTCGCCTTATTATTTTGATGCACAAGATAACTCCAGTATTGTACGTGGCAATTGGTATAGAAATGTAGGGGTGCGTGGACGTGCGATGATGCCTGCTTTAGAGTTTGATGGAATCAGCTATACTACCGGCACCGCCAGTGGCTATGGTCGTGTAATGTCCGCTTTTAATGTGGATGTGCAGGCACTGGAAGATAAGATTATTGAAGAAGCGGCTTTGGAGCTTGCTTTTGAAGGCGAACGTTGGTCGGACCTAACCCGTATTGCCCGTCGTCGTAATGATCCTTCTTTCTTGGCCGATAAGGTTTATGAGAAGTTGCTTAAAGCAAATAACCCGAAAGCAGGAACCGTTCGTAGTAAGCTAATGGATATGAATAATTGGTATTTGCCGTTTAATTTTTAACCTGAATAAATACAAGTGAGAAAGGGGTGCAGCGTTTGGCACCTCTTTTTTTGTGCATATATTCAAAACTCGAATAGGAATTTTTTATGTTATTTGATTTTTTCAATATGGAAGAGACTCGCTTTCTTTTAATAGGAGACCGATCTGCTCCCGCATATCTATGCTAGAAAAGGATGTCATGACACCGCATAACGGTTTTTTGTGTTAGAGCTGTTATATTAGTAATCCTAACCATGCGTCATGCAAAGAGGGAATAACTTTTATAAAACATGAAGAGAACCACGATTTTATCCTTGGCTTTGTTAGCCCTTTACAGTTGTCAGCCTAAGCCTGCAGCGGAGTCCAATGAGACAAATGATGCGAATGCCCCGTTACATTTATTAAAACCGGAATATCCTGTCCGCTATGGTGAAACGACGTTGGACAGCATTAAAGCAGATATGGATAAAGTCTATGGGTATCTGGAACGTGTTACACCCGCGGCCTTGGAATCTAAAACGAATAATGAGGTCGTCGCAGATTTGGAAAAAATAGATACAGCTACCGTTTTCAAAAAGGGAGATTTTCGCTTGATCAGTTATGAATGGGGAGTGACGTATGGAGCGATGCTGCGCGCTTCCGAAGTGACGAAAGACAATAAATTTTCCGAGTACACTCACAAACGATTGGAGTTTGTTGCAGATGTGCTACCAAAATTTAGAGCGTTGGAAGCGGAACACCCTGGTTATCGTTCTCCGGTACATTCAGTCATTCATCCAATGGCATTGGATGATGCGGGAGCAATGTGTGCTGCGATGATCAAAGCACAACAGTCCGGCGTACTCAAGAAGGATATTAAAGGAATTACAGACAATTATGTCGATTACATACTCCATAAAGAGTTTCGGTTAAAGGATGGGACTTTGGCCAGAAATAGACCACAGCCTAATACGCTTTGGTTGGATGATCTCTACATGAGCTTGCCGGCCTTGGCGCAAATGGGGAAATTTACCGGCGATGCGAAATATTTTGATGAAGCAATTAAACAGTTTTGGTTGTTTACAGAGAAAATGTTTGTGCCCGAGAAAGGGCTTTATCGGCATGGTTGGGTGGAAGGTATGGATCCTCATCCTGCTTTTCACTGGGCAAGAGCAAACGGATGGGCACTGCTGACGAAAGTCGAATTACTGAATGCACTTCCGGGCGAGCATCCCGCTCGTCAAGCTTTGCTTGATCAGTTTAAGAAGCATGTAGCAGGACTTGCACCGCTGCAACACGGAACAGGTTTCTGGCATCAGCTTTTAGATAAAAATGATTCTTATTTGGAAACATCAGCGACAGCAATATATGCGTATTGTATTGCGCGTGGTATTAATGCAGGTTGGCTGGATCCAAAAGCATATGGACCGATGGTGCTCCAGGCTTGGAATGCTGTACATACCAAAATTAACGTCGATGGACAAGTCGAAGGAACATGTGTGGGGACGGGAATGGGTTTTGATCCCGCATTTTACTATTACCGTCCTGTGAATAAATTTGCGGCACATGGGTATGGTCCTGTCTTACTCGCTGCGGCCGAAGTCTATCAATTGTTGGCTGATAAAAAGTATGTCATCAACGACAGCTCTGTCCAGTTTTAGAAAAGCTGGATTCGATTGAGGCATTTAAATGGCTTTCGAAAGTGACAAAGGTGTAATATGGTTAAAAAAGGATACATTCGACACGACGATGTATCCTTACAAAGAGCTTATCTACCCTGCTCGCATCCTGTTGTCATATGACATTCTCTTCTAGGTTAAATACATAAAGACAGTTACAGCCTTTTGGTTAGCTTAGTACATAGACTTTACGTGGATGTCCGCATACTGGTTAAGGGTTTCGTATATATGGCCTCTAGAGGCCATTGAAAGTGTATTTCTGTAGTCTGACATCGAAACGATGTCAGACTACTTTGCTTCGGACGCAGGAGAGATCATCTCAATGTATATGTACACTGACTCCATGTATAAGTACATTGCGCAAAACTCCATGTAGTTTTCTAACAATTACATGAAGTTCTTTGCCAACTCCATGTAGTTTATGATTTTGTACATGTACACTGGCTCAATGTATAAGTACATTACGTATAACTCCATGTAGTTTTCTAACAAGTACATGAAGTTCTTCGCTAACTCCATGTAGTTTATGATTTTGTACATGTACACTGGTTCAATGTATAAGTACATTACGTACAACTCCATGTAGTTTTCTAACAAGTACATGAAGTTCTTTGCCAACTCCATGTAGTTTATGATTTTGTATATATACATTGGCTTAATGTACATGTACAAAATGGGGTTTTTGAAGAAGCTGACTATTTTTGTTAATTTAAAATTAAAATAATGTTAACAAAATTTGATGTTGATTAACATTGTGTTGTGCTAAATTTGAGGAAAATAACCGATTAAGATATAGTGTAATGAAGTTAAGAAGATATTTTTTTCCAGTCCTTTTCACCATTTTGTCCGTGATTTCCTGTTCAAAGGACGACAGCGTAGAGACAGAAGAAAGCGGTGAAACGATTACAACAGCAGAAGCTATCGCAATCCAATCGATAGTGACAGCCGGTACAGCAGAGGGCAATACGGCAGACGGGGCAGATGAAGATGACCTTTTGGCGAATTCTTCTTTCCCTTCTGTGGTAAAAATTACATTTGCTACGGGCAGCGCCACGGTAGATAACAGTATTTCCGGGGTAACGGTCACGACGAATGGCGCCGATGTAACGGTAAATTCCACGGCCACGGGGGTGTTGTTTGAACTGGCAGGAACCACAACAGATGGAACATTCAAACTCTATAGTGAGAAGAAATATGAGTTACTGCTCAATAACGTCAATATCACAAATAATGACGGTCCAGCTATTAATATACAATCCGGTAAAAGAGGTTTTGTGGTGCTTGCGGAGGGCTCGACAAATACATTGACCGATGGAACGACATATACGGCAAATGCCACAGAAGATCAGAAGGGCACATTTTTTAGTGAAGGGCAACTTATCTTTTCGGGGACGGGGAGCCTGCAAGTAGCCGGAAATAATAAACACGGCATTGTCAGTGATGACTATGTGCGTATTATAGAGGGAGCCATCACAGTGACTAAGGCTGCGTCAGATGGTATACATACCAATGATGGAATATTTGTGGATGGTGGAACACTCGTTATCAATGCGGACAGTGATGGTCTAGAGGCTGAAGAAGGTGGGATTATCATCAATGATGGATCACTTACCATTAAAGTCGCAGATGATGGCATTGTCGCTTCCTATGAAGAAGACGATAGCAGTATAGATCCATTTGTGACGATCAATGGTGGAGATATCACGATTGAAACGACAGGAACAGGCGGTGAAGGTATCGAGAGTAAAAGTACGCTTACAATTAATGGCGGAAATATTTATGTGAAAGCCATCGATGATGCGATTAATGCGGGTACGGCAATTTATATTAATGGCGGAAATATTGTAGCCTATAGTACGACAAATGATGGTATTGATTCGAACGGGACGCTAACAATAACTGCAGGACGCGTTTTGGCAATTGGAGCCAAAAGTCCTGAAGCGGGATTCGATTGCGATCAGAATACGTTTAAAATTACGGGGGGGTTGGCCATTGGTTTGGGAGGTAGTACCAGCACACCAACGGCAAATGCATCGACACAAGCATCTGCGATTCTTGCTGGAGCGAATGCAAACACTATCTATAGTATCTTAGATAGCGATAATAAAGAGATTCTGACTTTTCAATCGCCGGTGAGCTTTAGTACATTGGTGGTCTCCAGCGGGCAATTCGTTGTTGGAAGTAGCTACAAATTGGTTTCTGTTTCATCTGTGAATAGTGCTTCCAATTTTAATGGACTTTACCTTGGCGGATCTTTTGTCGATCCAACGGTGTCGAAGACCTTTACACTTTCTTCTTTGGTCTCTAATTTAGGCGGAAGCTCTGGCATGGGCGGAGGACGCTAAGATTTTTTATACACTGGATAGAATCGCCACCTGCTTTTTCCGAATACTATAGGCTCTTTCATCGGAGATCCGCTAAGTTATGGAAAAGTGAGGTGGCTTTTTATTGATTTTATAGTTGCCTGAGTGGATAAAGCTTAGTGGAATAAGGGTAGAAACTTTTCCGCACAGCATCTATATTTTTCTGTATATTGCAGGGAATAGATCTTGTAATATATGCCTTTTAAACCAGATAGATACACCCATATCCCTTACCGTCGCTGTGGGAGAAGTGGAATACAACTACCCGCTATTTCCCTCGGTCTTTGGCAGAACTTTGGCGATACTGACGATAAAAATGTCTTTCGGGAAACCTTGATAACAGCTTTTGATCAGGGGATCACTCATTTTGATTTAGCAAATAATTATGGTCCTCCGCCAGGATCTGCTGAGCAGAATTTTGGCGATATTTTGCGATCGGATTTTGCTGGATTCCGTGATGAACTCTTGATCTCTACGAAAGCAGGTTACACCATGTGGGATGGTCCCTATGGCGATTGGGGGAGCCGAAAATACCTTTTGTCTAGTTTGGACCAAAGTCTCAAGCGGATGCGACTAGACTATGTCGATATCTTTTATCACCATCGTCCAGATCCGAATACAGCACTCGAAGAGACAATGACAGCCCTTGATGCAGTGGTACGACAGGGAAAGGCTTTATATGTTGGATTGTCCAATTATCCTCCTGATCAAGCCCAAAAAGCAATTTCATTATTACGGGATTTGGGGACACCCTGCCTCATTCATCAGCCAAAATATTCTATGTTAGTCCGTACGCCAGAGGAGGGTTTATTGGATGTGCTGGAAAAAGAGAAAGTTGGTTGTATCGCTTTCTCTCCGTTGGCACAAGGTCTATTGACAAATAAGTATTTGCATGGTATTCCTGCGGAATCGCGCGCAACGAAAGAACACTTTTTAAAAAGTGCCACCATCACAGCAGAGCTGCTTGGAAAATTGCGGCAATTAAATGAACTCGCTTTGCAACGAGGACAGTCGCTTGCTCAAATGGCAATTGCCTGGTTGCTAAAAGACGAACGGGTCACTTCCGTTTTAGTGGGAGCACGAAATAGCGAACAACTGCTGGACTCCTTGCGAGCGGTTTCCAATACGGATTTTGAGGAGAGGGAACTAAATACTATCGAGGAAATATTGGCGTAATTATTTCAACGTATGCATGTTTTTGTAGAGAAAATACGAAAGGAGCTGCAAACTTTAGGAACAGCTGAAGGACAGGCCGCAATACAGCGTTTTCATAAAGAAGAGGTGAAAACATACGGGATTTCAATATATGCATTCTGGAAATTACTAAATTTTGAATAAATAACCTGTTCAGGCTGGTCTGAATAGAGAAATAGTTTAAAAAATATAAATTTGTGTTATGGAAACAGCAAACAAACTTCGCCACGAACAGATACAGTATATTGAATTTTTGTCGAAAGATTTAGCGCGAGCAAAGGCGTTCTATGAAAATGCCTTCGGCTGGAAATTTACCGATTATGGCCCCGAGTACACTGCATTTGAAGGCGAATATGTGGATGGCGGATTCACTGCTGGGGAGCCAAAAAATGGCAGTATATTGGTAGTCTTATTTTCTGCAAATCTAGAAGATAGTAAAGAGAAGGTGATTCAGGCTGGCGGTATTCTTGTTCAGGATATTTTTAGCTTCCCTGGAGGAAGACGATTTCAGTTTACCGATCCAGATGGTTACGAACTTGCTGTTTGGGGGCTTTAATGATCGCCTAAAAACTTTAAATCTCGAAAAACTATTTTCATACGAAGCTCCCTGATGAATGGGGTGTTCAGCTATGAAAGCCTGTATCTAAGCCTCATTGATACAGGCTTTCTTTATAAGAGTTGCAAATTGTGTCAGTTTACCCTGGATTATGTAAATGATGGGCTGTGCTACGATAGGAGGAGTAGATTTTGGCATGAAATGTACCTTAATCTTGCATTGGGATTTTTTTAGAAACATGACAGTACAGGTTGCCGAATAGCGGGCTTCTTTCTATATTAATCGTGCAATTGTGAACTAAATTATAGAACAAGTCTCATCCTCCTATGGTGTCTATAGAAAAAAATCTGTTTGGCTTTCTTGGCGTAAAATTGTTATTTGTTATTGTTTTATCGACTTTAATTCATACAGGTCGTGCACAACAGCTTGATCAATTGCTGCTCGATGCAGAAGTGGTGCAGAAGAAACAGGTGCAAGAAAAATTATACCTTCACTTGGACAAGCCGTTGTATACCGTGGGCGAAACCATTTGGTTTAAAGTGTATTGTGCCGTAGGAATTGAAAATCTATTGTCTAATTGGAGTAAGATAGTTTATGTAGAGCTTATTGACCCAAAAGAAAGGAGATTGGCCCGATTGAAAATTCCATTGGTATATGGACTTGGTATTGGAGATATAACCTTGCAGGACACATTGATTGAGGGATCTTATCGCTTGCGAGCCTACAGTAATTGGATGAGGAATGATGATGAACAGTTTTTCTACGATCGTACCTTGCAAATTAGTAACGGACGATCCGATCAAGTAAAGACAATAACAAGTCGTAAGGTAGAGGGAAGCAACCAGCGGTATCAAGTTGAATTACGTGGTTTTAATGGCATTACTTTGCCAAATACAGATGTTGATATAACCTTTGCACAACCCAATAAAAAGCTGCAGAGAAAGAAGTTGCAGACAGACGAATGGGGTAAGTTTTCGTTTCTTTTGGATACTACAGATACGGAGTCGGTTATTTCCTATTCCTTTACGTCTCGGGAGGGACGTATGCTTACGAAAGTCCTGAAGCGGGAACAGCATGAAAACAGAAGACTGGTTGAAGTATTTCCAGAAGGAGGAAAGCTAGTCATGGGACAAATGAACCACGTGGGGATAAAAGCTTGCACTGGACAAGGGCTAGGGATTAAAACGAAAGTGATTTTTTTCGCAGGAGATGATAGCTTAGCTACGGCGGAAAGTAACAGTTTAGGAATGGGAGCCACCTCTTTCTATCTTGACCCTACGAGGAAACTACGCGCTATTGCCGAATTTGAAGATGGAACACAACAACAAGTGGATTTGCCCGAATCGCGGCAGTCAGGCTATACGCTACATGTGGATGAATCAAAAAATACAGGCGTATGGGCACATCTTCATTTGTCTAAAGATCTAGTCAATCACGAGACGATTTACTTTGTTGTGCATCATGCAGGGAAAGTATATGCCCGGACGCAGGCGTTGGCGGATCGTAATACATTAGACTTTTTTGCAGAGACTGACACCCTACCCAATGGGGTGTTGACCTTAACAGTATTCAATGCACGATTGATTCCTATCGTCGAACGTCCGTTTTTCCATTATGATCCAAAAAGGGAAGCACCTTTAAAGATACAGGTTGATAAGGATACCTTCTCTACGCGCGAAAAGGTGACTGTTCATCTTCGTTTGGAACAACCGGAGGGGAAAGGATTGGCAGCGGCCATTTCGGCGAGTGTTGTTCAACTTGATAAAATTGATCATTCCTTGCTAACAAATGCAGCAACTATTCAATCGACTTTGTTGTTACACTCGGATGTCAAAGGCTTTATAGAAAATCCGGGTTTCTATTTTTCAAACGACTCCATAAAAAAGACGGATTTAGCGTATCTGATGTTAACACAAGGATGGCGTAACATAGATTGGCTAACCATAGATACCAATCGCCATCTGAAGTATAAAAAAGAGGAAGGACTGACTATTAGTGGTTATACAAAAAAATTGGGACGTAGTACCCCGGAGATTGGTGCTACTGTAAGGCTTTTTCCGAAAATTAATCTGTCGAATTATAAACAGACCATTTCAAACAAAGACGGGTATTTCATCTTTGACGATTTGTTGTTTTGGGATAAGAGGGGTTATATACTGTCAGCCAAGGATGCAAAAGGAAAAAATAGAATAGATATTATTCTAGAAGAACAAGAAGTGCCAGCTTTCGGTCCCAACAGGAATAAAGCTATGGAAATAAATGATGTCAACACATTGTTCCAAACAGATGTGCAGGAAGCACAACTGTATTTTGCACAAATGGAACGTGTGGGCGCTATGGATGGTGCCATTTGGATTGATCCTGTAGTGGTGGAGCGACGAGCGAACAAAGCTGCACCAAATTCTCAGAATTTGAATAAACCTGGACATGCCGACTATGTCTACAATGAGACCGATTTTAAAGAATACAATTCGCTATCGGGGTTTATCTGGGATCGACTTTTTGGTATTATAAAATGGGATGATACAGAACAAATTCCATCGTATGCTGCTTATCTCGTTGATGGAAGAGAAGAGGATGCTGGAACTGTCGAGAGTATTCCCGTAGATGCTATTGCCAGTATTGAGGTTTTGCGGAGCGAAGTTTACACGAGTATCTATCGAGGATATACTGTTAGCGGAAGTGATGGTCTAATTTTTATCATTACGTCGAAACCTGTTCGTGAAGCTATGAGCAGAACTGCAACTCAAACAGGCCGGATTGAGTTTAATCCAGACGGGGTTCATATCAACAAGAGTTACTACAAGCCTACCTATGAAACCACCAGCGACCGATCGAAGTTTAGTGATTTACGGCGGACGATTCATTGGGAACCTAGTCTTGTCATTAATACTTCTGGTGAGACTGCATTCGATTTTTTTACGGCTGATGAAGCCGGTACTTACCTCATTGTAGTGGAAGGGCTAGATCTTAACGGCGGCATTGCGCGGAAGATAAAAAGCTTCGAAGTACGATAACCTGCTTGCGAGCAATATTTGATTGTTTTTTAAAATAATCTATAAAAATAGTAGACTATTTTAAAAATTTATATATTTGCACTATCGTATTCCATTGGCGTTGGTAGCGACTATATAAAATATTCAGCATTGAAAAATAAGTATTCCGATGAACTATATTGAAAATAACCCTTTACCGTCCTTTACACTTTCTAGTTTAAGCTCTACCTCGTTCGCTTCTTGGCGAATGTGTCATTGCTAAAATCAATACCTGTTTGAAGCAGGACTCCTCATTAAAATCAACTAAACAAACAAGTTCTCAATTGGCGTTGGCACTTGTCAATATTTACTACTAAACAAATACAGATTATGAAAAGAACGAGGATACTTCGGTATGCTACGTATTTATTGTTATATACAATAAGTGTTTGCGCAGATCAAGCCTTGGCGCAAGTAGAAACAAAACCTATCATTAACGCATCACTTACAGGTAAAGTTATTGATGCACAAACAAAAGAACCTATAGAAGGAGTTACGGTACAGCTACAAGCCGTGACACATAGCGTAAAAACAGACCGTAATGGAAATTTTCAATTTGTTACTGGCCAGAAGCTACCCTTTACATTGACACTTTCCTACTTAGGCTATACTTCTAAAACGATTGTTGTTAACACTTCGCCTACCCTTATTGAGCTGGAACAAAGTACAGAAAATCTCGATGAAGTCGTGGTTGTAGGCTATGGTGTTCAGAAAAAACGTGATATCACTGGTGCGGTAACCAGTTTAAAAGAAGCCGATTTCAACAGAGGTGCAGCTGTGACTTCGGTAGAACAACTGTTACAAGGTACTTCTGCTGGCGTGAATATACAACAGTCGAGTTCAGAACCCGGTGGAGGGGTGAATGTCCGCATTCGTGGAAACAACTCTATTAATGCAGGATCGAGTCCTTTATATGTAGTCGATGGATTGCCTATTGACAACTCGACTAATCTGACCTCCTCCTCGGGAGAAGGGGGAATTGCCAACAATCTGGTCGCTAAAAATCCGATCAACGCGATCAATCCCAACGACATTGCCTCTATAGAAGTATTGAAAGATGCTTCGGCAACTGCGATTTATGGCTCTAGGGCAGCAAATGGCGTTATCTTGATTACGACAAAACGAGGAGCTAAGGGGCAACGTAGACTCAACTATTCTCTTAATGGTGGTGTACAATCCATTGCCAAAAAGATCGATATACTCAACACCAGCGAATACATTGATGTCATTAATCAGCTAGCTGCTGAGAAAGGGCAGTCACCCGTGTTTGATGCCGATGCCATTGCGGAAATTGGCGCAGGGACGGATTGGCAGTCGGCTATTCTCCGTAAGGCTTCCATACAAGACCATAATATCTCTTTATCTGGTGGTGATGAGGGATTAACATATTTTACTTCACTAAACATTACTTCGCAGGATGGTATTGTGCGGAATACGGGAATGGATAGGTATGCGGGAAGAGTTAATTTAGAAAGCCGTTTTGCTACCAAAGGGAAATTTGGCGTCAATATTAGTACAAGCCGTATCCTGGATAACAACGCTATTGATGGAAACAGCATTAATGAATCTGCAGGGCCTATCAATTCGGCATTATTGTATGACCCTACCGAGAAGATCTACAACGATGATGGCTCATTTACACAATCATCTTTTTTGACAATCAACAACCCATTAAGCTTAATTGAAGGAATAAGCAACGAGAGTGCGACGAATCGTACATTGGGAAATCTTTTCCTCGAATACGAATTGATTAAAGGTTTGAAGGCTAAAATCAATGTTGGAGCAGATCTCTTATCACAACGTCGGGATATTTTCAACAGCAGACTTACCATCCGTGGGGCAGCACAAAACGGGATTGCTAATATCGCTAGCCTAGAGAAAAGAGACATCTTGGGTGAATATACCATGAACTACAATACCTTGCTGGGGGATAAAAATACCTTGGACGTACTTGGAGGTGTTACGTATCAAAATTTCCAAACGAAAAGATTCGTGGGCTCTATTGGCAATTTTCCTTCTGACGATTTGGAAACGAACAACCTAAGTTTGGGCGATATTGCTACCGCATCACTAAGCAGCGGAAAGGCAGATAATACATTGCTGTCTTACCTGGGGCGGGTCAACTATACGCATAATGAAAAGTACTTGTTGACGGCTTCTTTTCGTGCGGACGGCTCTTCCCGTTTTGGTGCAGATAACAAATACGGTTTTTTCCCTTCCCTTGCTGCAGGCTGGTTACTATCAAACGAATCTTTTATTCCAGAGCTATTCAATAATTTGAAATTGCGTGCCAGCTGGGGAGTAACCGGCAATCAGGATATCGGAAACTATAACTCGTTACAAACATATACGACAGGTGGAACATTTGTGTCGGGAAGTTCGTTGTATGTAGGTACTTCTCCATCCCGTATAGGAAATAGAAATTTAAAATGGGAGTCTACAGCGCAGGCAGATATTGGCGTCGATGCCTCGATCTTTAAAAATCGTCTGAACCTAACGATTGATTATTTTGTAAAAAATACCAAAGATATGTTGATTGAGCTCCCTCTTCCATCTGGGACAGGTTACAGCTCGATACTGTCGAACATAGGATCGATGGAAAACCGGGGAATCGAGTTGTTCGTGTCTGCTGATGTAATTCAAAATGAGAAATTTCGTTGGACCTCTTCGATCAACTTTACCCGTATTAGGAATAAAGTGACAGATCTTGGGGATATCAAAAGCATTATTACGGGCAATGCCTCTAATATCGGAAATGTAGCTATTATTACCGAAGGGCAGCCTGCTTTTGCTTACTATGGGTATAAGGTGACGGGTATTTTTAAGGATGCGGAGGAAGTTGCGAATAGTGCGCAAAAATCGGCTAAGCCTGGTTATCCCATCTTTGAAGACGTTAATAAGGACGGGGTGATCAATACATCGGATCAGCAAATTATTGGAAATCCATTTCCAGATTTCACATACGGCTGGCGGAACGAATTTAATTATAAGGATTTTGGATTGAGTTTTCTTTTACAGGGACAAAAAGGGGGGGATGTACTGAATGGAAATATTTTAGAAAGTATGTATCCAAGCAATTATCGTAGAAATATGCTACGCGCTACCGTTGAAGATCGTTGGACGACAGAAAATACCGATGCGAAATGGCCATCAGCACTGGAACCGACTTCTTACGGCGGAGGAAAGGTAAATACCCTGGCCTTACAGGATGCATCTTATTTACGCTTAAAATATGTACAGCTGAACTATAATGTGCCTTTGCGATCAACAAAAGCAGTTCGTCAGCTACAGCTTTACTTATCTGCACAGAACCTCTTTACCCTAAGTAAATATATTGGTTATGATCCAGAAGCAAACGCCTTAGGTACAAGCAGTGCCCGCGTAGATCTTAACACTTATCCGCTCGCTCGGGTTTGGGCAGCGGGAATCAATGTCTCATTTTAATCAACTGTTGTCATCATGAAAATTTTTAAATATACAAGTATCGTTTTATGTTCTTTATTCTTGAATGCATGCAGTTCATTGTTGGATGAAGAGCTGTATTCAGAGTTAAACGACAATTACGCGAATTCGACGGAAGGTTTACAGTCCCTATTGACTTCAGCCTATGGAAATGCCCAATTGCGAAATTATGCCTACTTTTTTACTTCGGGAATGACATCCGGAGAAAATTGGAATGAGTACGGCGCTATTGAAGCGAATTTTACACCTTTATGTAATTTTACTTGGGATAGTAATCATGCCTATTTTAGTAGTACCTGGAAGCAGCTGTATAGTGTGATCCGGGACGCAAATCTTATCCTGAAAAATACAGCAGGTTCTTCGGATCAAGAGCAGTTGATCGCTGAGGCTAAATTTCTTCGTGGTCTAAGTTATTACGTGTTGCACGACTGGTTTGGACGTTTACCTTTATACAGTAGTCCAGATGACGACTACTACCTCGCTCGATCCACAGAAGAAGAAACTATCGCATTTATTGAAAAAGATCTACGTGAAGCAGCATCCGTACTACCTGTGGAACAATCGGTATATGGTAAGGCCACAAAAGGAGCCGCGCTGAGTTTTCTTGTAAAATTATATTTGAATACCAAACAATGGCAGAAAGCTGTTGATGCAGCGAATGAGGTTGTCGCGTTGCAGCACTATACTCTTTTTGCAGATTATACGAAATTGTTCTTGATCGAAAATGAAGGTAATGATGAGATTATCTGGACAATTCAATCTACTCCGCAGCTTGGAAATCCTTTTGTTGCGAATACGTTTCCGACAGATTATCCTCATTTACCTAATCAAACGATCTATGCATCCCGCGTTTATCTCTATGACGAATTTGTCAACTCTTTTGCTGCCAACGATAAACGACGTGAATTGATTATAACCTCTTACACGAATACGAGCGGGGTGTTCACCCAATTGCTCGGCAACAACCGTTCTTATCCTGGCAAATATGAATTTGACAAAGATGCAATAGGGGCATCTTATGGCAATGATGTTCCTGTTATACGTTATGCAGATGTTTTGATCAGTAAAGCCGAGGCTTTGAATGAGTTAGAAGGCCCTACATCCGAGTCGATCGCGCTTGTCAACCAAATTCGAAACCGGGCTGGATTGGTTTCTTTAGCGCCCGGAGATTTTACCAAGGACAGTTTCAGAACGCAAATATTTAAAGAACGAAATTGGGAATTTTGGTACGAGCAAGCAAGGCGTAGCGATCAGCTTCGACAAGGCACATTTATCTCTGGCGCGGTACAGCGAGGGAAGACTGCGGCGAAGGCTCACCATGTTTTATTTCCAATCCCACAGACGGAGATCGATGCGAATCCAAACCTGATACAAAATGAGGGCTATTAAAAACTAGAAATCCAAAGACGAAAAAGGAATAAATACAGCACTATGAAAACAAGAATATTTAGTAAAAAATCGATCGCATTATTGGCATTGGCGGTGGGGTTGGTTCAATTCGCTTCTGCTCAAAGAAAAGACGGGATTGAACGACCGAATTTCATTCTCATTTTTACAGATGATCAGGGCTATGGCGATCTCGGAACTTATGGTAATCCTACGATAAAAACGCCAAACATTGACCGTTTAGCGCTGGAAGGACAGAAGTGGACAAATTTTTATGTAGCAGCTAACGTTTGTACCCCTTCGCGAGCAGGCTTGCTAACTGGGCGCTTGCCTATTCGTAGTGGTATGCAGGGGGAAAAGAAGCGTGTTCTTTTTCCTGACTCTAAAGGCGGCCTTCCATCTTCCGAAATCACTATCGCCGCATTGCTTAAGCAAAAAGGGTATCATACGGGAATCATAGGGAAATGGCACCTTGGAAGCCAGCCCCAATTTTTGCCCACTAAACATGGTTTTGACTATTATTACGGTATTCCTTATAGCAACGATATGGATCGGGTAGATTCAATTCCATACGTAAAAGCAATCACAGAACCCAAGAATGAATATTTCCAGGTGCCTCTTTTACGAAATGAGGAAGTTATAGAGAAACCTGCTATCCAAAATACGCTTACGGAACGTTATACCAAGGAGGCTGTCGCCTTTATCGCTAAAAATAAAGGTGAACCTTTCTTTCTTTATCTAGCCCATTCTATGCCGCATGTTCCTCTTTTTGCAAACGATAAGTTTAAGGGGAAAAGTGCACGAGGCATCTATGGCGATGTGATCGAAGAGATCGATTGGAGTGTTGGTGAGATCGTAGAAGCGTTGAAAAAGCAGGGGCTGGATAAAAATACCTATGTGGTATTTGTGTCGGATAATGGACCTTGGAAGATATTCAAGGAACTTGGTGGTTCTTCTGGGCCACTCTATGGCGCGAAAGGAAACAGTTATGAAGGCGGGGTACGTGTGCCAGCTATTTTCTGGGGACCGGAGCGTGTAAAACCAGGGCAAGTGACAGAAATAGGTAGTACGTTGGATGTGTTGGCGACTTTTGCGCATTTAGCACACGCTAATTTGCCAAAAGATCGCGTGTATGATGGCTACGATCTAACGCCTGTCCTTTCTGGTAAAGAACAAAAGAGCCCTCGGGAAGAGATGTTTTATTACCATGCGTCACAGTTGGTGGCCGTGCGTAAAGGAGCTTTTAAACTTTCTTTTTATAGCAACAGTGAATTTGCTTATCCTGATCAATTGAGCAAGACCGAGCAGCCGAAGCTTTTTAATTTGAATGAAGATATTGGGGAAGCAAATGATATCGCAGAGAAATATCCAGAGCTGGTGAAGGAGCTTATAAAATTAGCGGAAGATCATAGCAAAACTGTGGTACCTGTCATTAGTCAATTAGATATTCCTTAAAATTGAATGCGATGAAAAAAATTCAGGTAGTCTTTCTTTTTTTGCTGTTTGTGCATATCGCAGTTTCACAACAACGAAAACCGAATATCTTATTTATTGCTTCGGATGATTTGAATGTAGACATGCATGTTTTTGACGATCCATTTGTCAAAACGCCGAATCTGGATCGATTGTTTAAGTTAGGGGTGCGATTTGATCGAGCGTATTGCCAATACCCTTTGTGTTCTCCAAGTCGAGCGTCTCTAATGACGGGGCTACGTCCCGACAAGACCAAGGTGAAGGATTTGTTTACATTCTTTCGGGATACGTTACCCGATGTGCTCACGCTTCCCCAATTGTTTAGAAATAATGGTTATTTCACCGGTCGGGTGGGAAAAATATATCATTACGGGGTGCCAGCTCAGATCGGAACAAATGGACAGGACGATTCTTTGTCTTGGGATGTACGGGTAAATCCTATTGGTGTCGATAAGCTACAGGAACAAAATATTACGAATTACACGCCGTCGACGGGGCTGGGAGCGGCTTTGTCTTTTTGGGCGACGTCAGAGCATGATGAGGAACATACGGATGGTAAAGTGGCGATCGAAGCAGCTAAACTGTTGCAACAGCATCAGAATGATCCTTTCTTTCTCGCTGTGGGATTCTTTCGCCCACATACACCTTATGTAGCTCCCAAAAAATATTTCGACCTCTACCCTTTAGATAAGATTCAACTGCCAGAAGAGCGTACCGACGATTGGGCAAACAAGCCGATTGCGGCCAGATTTACCCAGGTAGATCACAGTGGACTTTCTGTGCAACAGCGAAAAGAGGTAACGCAGGCTTATTATGCTGCGGTGTCTTTTATGGATGCTCAAGTCGGTAAACTGTTGGATGAACTGGATCGGCTCGGGCTTACCGAGAATACGATCATTGTATTTTGGAGTGACCATGGTTATGCTTTAGGCCAGCACGGACAATGGATGAAGCAGACGCTTTTTGAACATACAGCGCGTGTGCCTTTGTTGATTGCGGCACCTCAATTGGCGCAGCAGAAGCGGACATTGAGCTCTGTAGAGCTTATCGATATTTATCCAACTTTAGCCGAGTTGGCGGGTTTATCCATTCCTTCACATGTTCAGGGAAAGAGCCTTTTGGAGATTTTGAAAAGACCGGAACTTACGCTAGATAAACCGGCTTATACGCAGATCGATAAAAATGTGAAGCAAAAAGCCTGGTATAAAAATATTGATCGGGATATCCTGGGACGTAGTGTGCGCTACAAACAGTGGCGTTATACAGAATGGAATGAAGGACGTGATGGTGCCGAGTTGTACAATTACGAAAATGATCCGAATGAATTTACAAATCTTGTAAATAATCCTGATTATGCTGAAATTGTAGAGGAATTAAAGGAATTGCTGACCGCCCAATGGAAAAGAAGCGTAACGGAATAATGGAAGTGGGAGCAGAGCAATCCCTTGATAAAAATAACGGGCTATATAATATAGTATATGAAATGTCCATGATTGCAGAACGCAAATACCGATAAAAATAAGTCAGACATTCCATATGACCTTTAAGATGCAAACCGGGTGAAACGAGCTTATTTATTCAATGAAGTTTAACATTTATAGATAAATTTACATATGATAAAACAAAGGGTCATCGTCATTTTTACGCTGTTTTTAAGCGTTTTCGTAGCAGATGCTCAGCCAGCACAAAAGCCAAATATTATCTTCATCCTAACGGATGATTTGGGATATTCGGATTTAGGTTGCTATGGTAGTCCCAATATCAGTACTCCTTTTTTGGACTCTATTGCTGCGCAAGGTGTACGCGCCACAAACTATGTTGTGACTAGTCCTTCCTGTACGCCGTCTAGGGCTTCGTTGCTCACGGGACGTTACGCATCGCGTTACAATCTGCCGCAGCCGATTGGACCAGGATCCCCACTTGGACTCCCGGACGAGGAAGAAACAATAGCAGAGCTGTTGAAACAAGCCGGATATAAAACGGGTATGGTAGGGAAATGGCATTTGGGAGATAAAAAAGATTTTCACCATCCGAATGCGCAGGGGTTTGATTCGTTCTTTGGGATGCTTTATAGTCACGATTACAGAGATCCCTATGTAAAAACCGATACAGCGATAAAGCTTTTTCGAAATAGAAGGGTAGAGGTGATTCGTCCTGATGATGCCGATCTAAGCAAGATTTACCATCGTGAAGCTGTTCAATTTATTCAACAGCAAAATAGCGACAGGCCATTTTTTCTCTATTATGCCCATAATTTTCCACATCTTCCCTTGGCATTTGCGAATAAAAGCAATAAATATGCTGATCAACAACGCGCAGGTGATCTTGGTGCTGTGTTGTTGGAATTGGATCACTATATAGCCCTATTGTGGAAAGAGGTGGAAAAGAAAGGATTGGACAAGAATACAATCCTCGTTTTTTCTAGTGATAATGGTCCATGGATAACATATCCTTCACGGATGTCTGATGATAGACATACCCGTAACTGGCACGTTGGAACGGCAGGCGTATTCCGGGGAGCTAAGGGAGATACGTATGAAGGAGGTGTTCGGGTACCCTTCATTATTTATGGTAAGGGGTTTATTCCTAAGGGGAAGGTTATTCGCAGTGCCATTAGTAATGTGGATATCTTGCCGACTTTTGTGGAATGGGCTGGTGCGAAGTTGCCTAAAAAAAGTCTTGACGGGCAGGTAATAACTACACTTTTGACGGGGAAAACGGAAGATTTAACGTACGATCATCGACCTATTTATCTTGTCAATTATGGTAAAGTCGAGGCTGTGAAAAGTGGGGATTGGAAATACAGAAAAATAAATGCGGGGATAAATCGGATTTCTGGACAGTCTTATGAAGCTATAGAGGAGTTGTTCAACTTGGCTTGGGACCCTAGTGAGCGAACAAATCTACTGCAGGAGTATCCGGAAAAGGCGCAGGAACTTAAAAAATTATATGAAGCATTTGACGGAAATTTGTCCGATGAGATCAAGTAATAGATTGCAATAAAAAAGTTCCCTGACAATCAGGGAACTTTTTTATTCGTTCTTTTCTACAGTAGTGCTGTCTGGGACGAGCGTAGCCTCATAAGCGGCTTTGTCATCTTCATCCATATCGGTATCCAAGTCTTCTTCTTTATATTTACCCAATTTGATTTTGTAATGCTCACTGGTTCCTGTAATACGCATGGGAATACCGAAAATCCCGAAAGGCGGTAACCCCAAACGGAAACCTAGATTCATTTGCCCATCCAATGTAACCTGTCCTTCAAAGCGGGGTCTGAAGCCGGCCATCTTCATTTTCGTTCGTTCGATTGTCATCACATTATTCTTGATCGATGTCTTGATGTTCACCTTTTTAACATCGGAATCCAGAAAGCTATCTTTCGAGGTCGCACTACTGATGCTGTTCAATAATTTGAAATTGTAGAATTTGATTTGCTCCAGGGTCAGTACGCCCTTACCTTGAATCGAAGGCATGATCGGCGACATCTGATCATTGAGTAATCCTCCAAGCTGATAGTTTAACGATACGATACCCTGGGCATTTTTTGCGGAGCTAACCATTTGTTGGAATAGCGGTATTTCTTTGTAGGCCCGTTGGATATCGAAACTATCGGCTTTGACCTCAAAATCGAATTTTGCCTTTCGTAGATGAAGTGGTTGATAAGCAATATTCATGTTGGTTTTTAAACCTGCCAGTTCAAAACCGGTATCGGTTATTTGAAGGGTTCCTTTCGTTAGTTTTAAGTTTCCTCGGAAGTTTTGTAGTTTCTCCTGATCATAATACACGTGGTCAACGACTCCCTTTACCTGTATATCCAAGTTTGTTGGTAGCAGTACAACTCCCGAACTATTGTTGGTACTGCTAGGACTGCCAGTACCGCTGCTGAACGCCATAAAATCATCAATACGGAGGGATGGACTTTTTAGGTTAAACTCCCCCCTGAGGACATCGCTGTCCAGTGTAAGATAATTGACGATGTTATCGATGAAGCCTTGTACCTGGAGTTGATTTTTGCCATATTTTGCTAGAAAACGATCAAATTTCAATTTCTCTTGTTCAAAAGAAAAGTGACCACTTTTAATTTCTATCGGTAAGGGGAACAATTCCGTTTCCACATTGATGTTGCCAATATCGATATAACCGCGGTTCCGCAGTCTATTATAGTTACCTCGAATAGCATCACTTTGCAAGCCGGCAAGATTCAAGTCCGTTTGCACATAGCCGTTTACGGATAGTCCGTCCGTAGCGAATAGCTGATACAAAGGACCTAAATTCAGTTTTCCTTTGGAAGTGATCGCATACTTTACATTATCAAAATTTGCCAGATCAGCATGCAAAGAAAAAGGCTCACCCGCTAAGCGGAAAGATATGGGGAGGATCTTGATATGAAGATCTTTTAATGTGCCTTTAGGACTACTTATATTCGTTTCTACCGCAATTTGTTCCACTGGAATAGGGTGTGACAACGATTTGAAATACCCATCTTGCATGTGGATCGTCGCTTGTGTTGCCGGAATTCGATGTTGCTTAAGGTTCATCCGCCCTTTTGATACGATGTCTACGAGTATATTTCCAGCAATTTCAATGCTATCAACTGGATATATTTTTTTGATGTCGCTCAGGTCAATACGGGCGTTTACGTTAGCGTCTACGTCCAGATGTTCGAAATCTTTAACGATAGCATGTCCCTTGATAAAGTTATTTAGCGCACGTATGTCCAATTCCGTTAAAGCAATCTGTGCTGTTTTAAGCTGACCGTCTTTTCCTTCTGCGGCTAACGTGTAGGAGATGTTGTCAATTGCGGCGGGCAAGTCACTTAATTTTAGATAGCCATTGCGTAGGGTATTGTTGATCGAAAATGTCGGTATGGAAGAAACATAAACTTTTTTCTTATTTCTTATGCCATAAGTAAGCGTGTCTGTGGCATATGTTCCATCAATTTTTCCTTCCAATTCTAAGGTACCCGCGAAGCTGAAAGATGGCCATTGGACAGCTTTGTACAAGCTGCCTAAGTCGATGTGACTGCTGACAGTGGAATGAATGGTGAGTGGATCCATACCTCGTATTTGTCCTGCCCCTTTGAAGAATCCATCTGCAACTTTAAAATCAAATTGTTTGAGATCGACGTTGAGGGAGTCAAGATTTAGTTGGGGAAGATCTACACGAAGTTTTGCATTCCAATCTGATAAAGGAACTTTGGCATCTTGGTATGCTAGATAACCATTGTTGATAATAATGCCTAGCGAAAGATCTGGCATTTCGTTCTGTTCGACAATATAATCGCCGACCAAATTCATAAAAACTTCGGAAGTACCTTGTACTTTGGTATCCTTCAACCATTCGGCATAATTTGCTGGAACCAGCGACAAGAGTTCGCTTAAGGTACTTTCCTGGGATTTTAACTTGAAATCCAAATGATATCCGTTCGACAGAAATGCGAAGGCTCCTTTGAATTGAACAGGTAGTTTGTTTATCTTTATGTCGTTACGCTGGAAAATAAAGGAGAGATCATTGGTGTTTACCTGGGTCAGTAAGTTCGCCGCGATACTTTTCTTATCAATATATTGTTCCCCATCGAAGTTGAATGAAAAAGAAGCAATCTGTGCGTTTGTCTGTAGGTCAAACAGCCCTGTAGATAAGTCTCCACGGCCTTCGTAATCAAAATCCTGCGCCGAAATTTCCAAAGGAATGGAAGCATCCTGATAGAGGAGATCAATATTCTCCAATTTAATTAAGCGAAATTTCATCTGGCTATCGGAAGAAGAATCTTCAGATTTCGTAGACCCGTCGGTTTCACTAGCGTATATATTGTAGTTTGCTGCACCGGTAGAATCTACCATTACATGGATATGACCATCAGAAATAATAAATTTGTCGAGAACTACTTTAGACTGCAGTAAAGAAAGCAGGTCTATCCCTACACTGATTGCTTTTGCTTGAAGGAGTGTGCTATCTTGAAAAGGTGCGGATCCTTTGACATGCACATCTTCAAGAGCGGCAGTCAACGAGGGGAAATGTCGAAAAAAGCTCAGGTTAATTGTCGAATAGTCGACCTGTCCTTGGATGTTTTTGTTAATGAGTTCCTTTACGGTTTTATTGATTTCCTCTTTAAAAAATAGAGGAATAAGAACTAGTGCTAACAGCACAAAGCCAACAAGGCCGGCTAATGTAATGGCGAGGCGTCTGGCAAGAGACATGATTTTTTTTGATGACACAGATACAGATTATTATCAAGTACAAAGTTGCGAATTATTATTGTAAATGAACGTTAATAAAGCTAAGCTGTAGTGCTTTGCTGACAATGGCCTTAAGCCTTCGTGGCAACGCTTCTGTGCATCGAGGTCTCAAAAATAGATCAATATAGATCGTAATCGGTGGCAAAATCCAAGATCTGCTGCATGGGGGTATTTAGATCGAATTGCAGATCTTCGTGCAGCCTATCAAATTTATTCGTTGTGGTCTTTATGCGGGATTTGACATAATCACGCAATTTAAGTGCCGTATGTATTGCTGAACCTTCGAAAAGACGAGGATACCGGGCGAAGGCTTCTTGGAGAATATACAAACGGCCCTCAATCTCACTGTATTTGTCTTTCGTTACTTTTTCATGTTCGTTGATTATGCCACTTGCTTGCCGAAGTAAAGCGTGTAGACCTTTGTAGTGACTATACATAGGCACATTTTTTATCGTAATCCTCGTCTCCGAAAAAAGTTCTTCCAACTGTTGTTTTAGTTTCTCTATACGTTCTTCCAGATCGCTTTTGTCTTCCAACAATTGAAAATGAAGCTGCTTCATAAGCATCTTATCTTTGCCGATTAGGCGGACAAGCAGTTTATCTTTTTCTTTTTGAGGAAGATGCAAAATAGCATCCTTTAAGTCGGGTTGTTTATGTAAAGACATATGCTAACTTATTAGACGTAATTTTTACCCTAAGGCAACATAAATAAAATTAGTGTAAAGTTAGGAAACTGGGAGCCATCGTAAAAACTTTTCTTACCTAACCTCTATCAGTAAAAAATACCATAAATTCGCTGAATTATACCATTGTGCGTGGGAATATAGCCTTATCTTTGTGTATGGCTTCGAGAATACCTATAATAGAGCAATGTACGGTTTCGAATAGTCTTCATCAAGGGGATATCATGGTCGAAGATTTGGCGGGGTACTTGGCACGTAATAAAAATCTCATTTTCCCCCATCGCCATAATTTTTACCATTTTCTACTATTTACACAAGGGCAAGGAAAACACAGTATTGATTTTGAAACATTTCAGGTAGAGCCTTGGCAGATTTATTTTATGTCACCTGGACAGATTCACACCTGGGATTTCGAGGGCGATGTCGACGGTTATGTTGTCAATTTTGATCAGGATCTTTTCAAGAATTTGCTTGTTCGCCCTGAATATATGCATGCATTCTCTTTCTTTTCTGGATTGGTCAAGGATGAGGTCTTTGTCGTGAAGGAAGAGGAACGAACTGCTGTTCTAACAATTTTCTCTCGTTTGCAGCAAAATCAGCGTGATTTGGAATTCGCCAAAATTTCGTTGCTTTACCTTTTTCATGTACTGGAGAAGCAACGAGACCCACGGTCTTTCGATAAGGGGACTTTGTATAATCATACGTTGTTGCGGAATTTTTTGACGTTGATAGAAGCTCATTACCGAAAGCTCAGATTACCGAAGGAATATGCGGCTTTGCTGTACATAACCCCAAATCACTTAAATGCCCTCTGTAAAGAAGCGTTGGGAGTATCAGCAGGAGAACTCATTCGGAAAAGGGTGCTGCTGGAAGCGAAACGGCTCTTGGTTATTCAGGATTATGCGGTAGCGGATATTGCCTATGAGCTCAATTTTAATGACAATTCTTACTTCACCAAATTTTTCAAAAAACTAGAAGGACAAACACCAGAGGAGTTTCGGAAAAATACAGATTTAAAAAAACAGCCTTGATTCTTTGGCAGCACCAACGGTCGAGATAGTTTTTGGCAATAATAAAAAATACACTTTGATACAAAAGGAAGAGAAAAATGGAAAATAGTAGAACATTGACGATCAGTAAATTCCAGTCAGCAAGAGCGTGTAAATGTCCGCGCTGTAGAACAGGAAATATGTTTCAAGGCAGTTTGCTACGTTTGAGTCAAAAAATGTATAAAACCTGTCCACATTGTAAATTTAAGTTTGAAATGGAACCTGGGTTTTTCTACGTATCGATGTTTGTGAGTTATGCATTGAATGTGGCGGAGTTTATCACCGTCTGTATTGCAACGTATGTTTTGTCGGGACAGTCTGAATCTCCCTGGGTGTATCTCATTGCTTGTTGTGCCGTTGCACTTCTACTGGCAGGTTTTAATTTTAGATACTCAAGAGTGATACAAATGTATTGGTTGACTCCTAATTTAAGCTTCAATCCCAAATATTATAGCGATCAATACGAGGAAAGCCAAAAGGCAGAAATAGGGGTGGAGTCTTAGTAAAGCAGGGATCGAACTGTTGCATTCTTAAAAGGGAGATTGCTGTTACTTGTTCGTCTTTTCTAAAATCGTAAGAAAGGATTTAGAATATAAACTGTATCATTTTAAAGCTTATCCATAGCATATGGATAAGCTTTAAAATGATACAGCTGCTATCCAATCGGATTTTCACTTAAATATTTTTCCCAAGCCCAGGCAGAAGACATCATATCGTCTATGCCGAGACTAGCTTGCCATCCTAATCCTGAGGCAGACTTGTTGACATCGCCCCAAACCTGAACAACATCACCTTCTCGACGAGGTCCTACGCTATAATTGAGCTTTTGGCCAGAAGCTTTCTCGAACGCTGCAATGGCTTCTAACACAGAATAACCTTTACCTGTTCCGATGTTGAACACGTCATATTTGCCATTTGGATTACCTTTTTCTAAAAGCCGAATAGCCGCTACATGTGCTTTTGCTAAATCGACAACGTGGATGTAATCGCGTACACAAGAACCGTCAACGGTATCATAGTCTCCACCAAATACGGTTAATTTCTCGCGTTTTCCAATAGCAGTTTGTGTAATGAAGGGCAGTAAATTCTGTGGAACACCAAGTGGAAGCTCGCCAATTAATGCAGATTCATGTGCTCCAACGGGATTAAAATAGCGAAGAGCAATAACTTGATAGTTGGCATTCGCTTCTGCTGTTTCAGCTAAGATTTCCTCGGCAATTTGTTTGGTGTTTCCGTAGGGTGAGGTTGCTTTTTTGACCGGTGCAGCTTCTGTAACAGGTAGTACATCAGGTTCACCATAGACCGTACAGCTGGATGAAAACACAAAGTCAATTTTTTTCCCTTGATAAGCTTGTAGCAAATTGATCAGCGAGAACATATTGTTACGGTAATACTTCAGGGGCTTTTCTACGGATTCGCCGACAGCCTTGGAAGCCGCAAAATGGATAATTCCTTGAATGTCTGTGTTGTTCTTAACAAATTCAAGAACCTTCGCTTCGTCACATAGATCGAATTGGTGAAACTCCGGTTTAACGCCGATAATTTTCTCAATTTGATCTAAAATCTGAAGATTGGAATTTGACAGGTTGTCAATGATGATAGGCGTATAACCTGCATGATGTAACTCTACTACCGTGTGCGACCCAATGTATCCCGTTCCACCGGTAACTAATATTTTGCTCATTATCGTTGATTATAATATGTGAAATCTTTTTGTTTTAATTCTTCTGCTGGCAGTGATCGGTAATAATCGATAGTGCGTTGAAGCCCTTCCTGCCGATTGATTTTCGGCGTCCAGTCAAGTAGGCGTTTTGCTTTTTCAATATCGGGACGACGTTGTTTGGGATCGTCTACGGGAAGCTTTTCATAGATGACTGTGGAAGCATTGCCCGTAAGCGCAATAATTTCTTTTGCCATGTCGTTCATGGTCATCTCATCCGGATTGCCAATATTCATTGGAAGGCTGTAGTCGGAGAGCAGTAAGCGGTAAATCCCTTCAATTTGATCCGAGACATAACAAAATGATCGCGTTTGCGTACCATCTCCAAAGACCGTCAGGTTCTCTCCTTCTAATGCTTGGGCAATGAAAGTGGGCAGTGCTCTTCCATCATTCAGACGCATTCTGGGTCCATATGTATTAAAAATACGAACAATTCTGGTCTCCAAACCGTGAAAATTGTGGTAAGCCATGGTGATGGCTTCTTGAAAACGTTTGGCTTCGTCATATACCCCGCGTGGACCTACAGGATTTACATTTCCCCAATATTCTTCCGACTGTGGAGATACTAAAGGATCACCGTATACTTCTGACGTAGAGGCAACCAATATCCGGGCAGACTTGCTTTTTGCTAATCCCAATAGATTATGAGTACCTAGAGAACCGACTTTCAACGTTTGTATTGGAATGCGTAGATAGTCTATTGGGCTGGCAGGTGAGGCGAAGTGCAGCACATAATCCAGTCTGCCAGGCACGTGGACAAATTTAGAAACGTCGTGTTGATAAAATTCGAAATTCGGTAATTTAAAGAGATGGGATATATTACGAAGATCGCCGGTAATCAAATTGTCCATTCCAATAACATGGAAACCTTCTAAAATAAAGCGATCGCAGAGATGAGATCCAAGAAATCCGGCTGCTCCGGTAATAAGTATTCGTTTCTGTTCTTCTGTGTTCACAAAGGCTTGGAATGGATAAAGTTTAATATCTTTGACGAATATAAGGATATTTTCTCAATATGCGTTTGTTATACGACTTAGGAATTGGCTTTTATGTCTTGATTTTGCGACTTTTATCTCCTTTCCATACGAAAGCGAGACTTTGGGTGCGGGGGCGTAGTGGTATTTTTGAGAAGATAGCACAAGCATTGGAAAAGGATATAAAACCCATTTGGTTTCATTTTGCATCCCTAGGCGAATTTGAGCAGGGGCGTTCCGTTATGGAACAGATCCGAAAGAAATATCCGCAAGAAAAAATACTGATCACTTTCTTTTCTCCCTCAGGTTACGAAATACGCAAAAATACAGCATTGGCTGATTATGTGTTTTATCTGCCCGTGGATACCGCACGAAATGCGAAGAAATTTTTAGCACTTGTGCAGCCTAAATTTGCGGTTTTTACGAAGTATGAATATTGGTATCATTACTTCCGTGAGTTGAAGCGTCGCGGTACTCCTTTATTCCTTGTGTCGGCTATTTTTCGTGAAGAACAGATTTTTTTTAAATGGTATGGCGGTTTCTTCCGTCGTATATTAAAAGATGTCTCCTTCTTTTTTACGCAAAACATCGATTCTGTATATTGGCTGAAAGCTATACATATTAAGCAGGCTGGATTAGCGGGCGACACCCGTTTTGATCGCGTGGCAGCCTTAGTAAAACAACGACGCACGATAACGGAAGTCGAACGCTTTATAGGACAGACGCAAGAGGTTCTGATCGGAGGGAGTACTTGGCCGGAAGACGAGCAGCTTTTTGAACAATGGCGGATGCAATCGCCGAACTGGAAGGTTATTCTTGCGCCTCACGAAATCGACGAACAGCATCTTACAAACATACAGCAACGTTTCCCTGATGCACTTTTCTTTTCTCGATTTTCTACATACGCTGACGAGCTGATAGCCGATGCTAAGCTACTGATTATTGATAACATTGGTATGCTTTCCTCTTTATATGGATATGGAAAGATGGCTTATGTTGGTGGTGGATTTGGCGTTGGTATACATAATACGCTTGAGGCTGCAACCTATGGAATTCCGGTGCTGTTCGGACCGAAATATGCGAAATTTCAAGAAGCCAAGGATCTGATCGAGATAGGAGCAGGGTTTAGCGTAGGAAATGTTCAGGAATTTCGTGCCGTATTGCATGCATTAACAGATCCGCAAAAATACAGTACGTCCAGCGTTAATGCACGCGCGTATGTGCAGGAAAAGGCTGGGGCTACGCAAATTGTCATGAAGTATCTGGAAGCTCAACAGTTACTATCCTAAATTATAAGGGAACATCTTCTTGTTTTATTATTTCATTGCTAATTCGTATTAGCTTATTGCATTTTTTAGTCAAAAAATAGCATAATCTGTTCAAAATGAGCCTTTCTGGCCTTCTTCTTAAATGAAATATTATTTTAAATTTTACATTTGAGCCAATCAATAGTAGGCCCGTTATGCGTAAGTTATTTTTTTTGTTGCTGTTTTGCAATGCGACCTATTTGTCTGGACAGGATGCTGGAGAAATTCTGAAAGCTTTTAATGCGCAGTATCTTCATCCCCAAAGGCAGATCTATATGGTCTATCCGCAGTCGGATAAAGTCGCAGCCATTTGGACACAAGCTATTTATTGGGACGTTTTGATGCGGGCTTATAAAAATACGCCAGACAAGGAGTCCGCTGCTCTTTTGAAGTCTGTGTACGATGGAAATTATAGGCAATATGATGGATTCAATTGGAACAATACGGATGTTTGGTTTATCTATGATGATATCCAATGGTGGGTGATTTCGCTGGCGAGAGCCTATCTGCTGACGGATGACAAAAATTACTTAGCCCAGTCTATTCTTGGGTTTGATCGGGTATGGAATGGGAGTCCAAAAGTAGCTGATAAAGGAGCATTTGATGTGCAACATGGAGGAATGTTCTGGGGATGGAAGAGCGATCAGCGGGGTAAGACTGCTTGTATTAATTACCCTACGGTGGTAGCAGCGTTACTGTTGTATGAAGCGACAAAAGATGAAGCTTATTTAGATAAAGCAAAGGCGATTTATTCCTGGTCAAGGAATAATCTATTCGATCAGAAATCCGGTAAAGTCGGTGACCATCAAGTGCCAGGACAGGCTACGAACTGGACGGTCAATCTGTACAATCAAGCAACTTGTATAGGTGCTGCTGTGCTGCTTTATGAGCAATTGCATGAACAGTCTTTTCTAGATGATGCCATACGGTGTGCGAACTACGTGAAGGATGAAATGTGCGATAGAAACGGCGTACTCCCTTATAAAACGGGAATTGAGCAAGGTATTTATACGGCTATATTTGCCGAGTACATGACGATGTTGTTGCCCCACGACAAGAACGATGTGTATAGAAAATGGTTGGAGAAAAATGCACATTTGGCGTGGAAGAACCGGAATAGTGAGGGGATTATGGGAAAGGATTTTAATGCGATACCGGATAGTAAGACTGAAGTTTATGATGCAAGTTCGGCGGTCGCTTTGTTTCAGATTTTAGATGAAGAAAAAAGATAAGGCAATACCTCTGTATCGTTCATCTCGATATACATGCTACAAGACCTTTAAAAAACAAACCGAGTGAAACGAGCTCATCTATTCCAATGAAATCTAACACTCATAAATAATTATCTACATATGAAAAACATTGTACTGGCTTTATCTGCTGTAGTCCTAAGTTGGAGCACTTCCTTTGGGCAAGGGCAGCAGAACAGTTTGCGTGCACCAGCGTATCCCTTGATTACGATAGACCCGAATATGAGCGCATGGTCTCCTGCAAATAATCTTTATGAAACCTCTGTCGCGCATTGGTCGGACCATCGAAACTTACCGTTGATAGGCGTATTGAAAGTCGGTAAAACCCTGTATCGTTTTATGGGTGTGGAAGAGCTCACTACGTTACCTATTGTCCCGAATGGGGAAGATCAGCCTTGGCCTGCCCGATACACGACGATAGCTCCACCCGAAAATTGGAATCGTCTAAACTTCGACGATAGCAAATGGCAGACGGGAAACGGCGTTTTTGGGACGGTGGAAAATGAACCGCATAGTAAGACCAACTGGACGACCGATAAAATCTGGGTACGTCGGGATGTTGAGTTGTCTGAGAGCTATGCGAATCGTACGCTCTATTTAGAATATGGACATGATGATGATGCCGAATTTTTTGTAAATGGTATTAAGGTGGTTTCTACGGGACAGGCTACAGGAAAGAACAGACGTGTGAAGCTCAGCAAGGAGGTTCAGAAATCATTGAAGAAGGGGAAGAATGTGATTGCTGCCTATTGTTATAACCGGGGAGGAAATGCTTATCTCGACTTTAGTCTGCAAGTGGAAAGTCAAGAAAAAAAATACTTCGAAAAAGAGGCTAAGCAACTTTCCGCTGATGTGCAGCCTATGCAAACCATTTATCGCTTCGAATGTGGTGATGTGCAGCTGAAACTAAGTTTTACAGCGCCGTTGTTTTTGGACGATTTGGCACTGTTGGCACGTCCTATTAATTACCTAAACTATGAGGTGACGTCGTCGAAACCGCAAGATGTAGAGATTTATTTTGAAGCGGCACCTCACTGGGCATTGAATCTTCCTTCGCAAGAATCAACCAGCGAGACGTATGAAAAAGACGGAATTCTTTATGTGAAAACAGGTAGTAAAGCTCAAAATATGTTGGGGAGAAAAGGAGATCATGTGCGGAACGATTGGGGGTATTTTTATATGGCTGCTGAAGAAGGTAATACGACGGCACAAGTCGGAACTTCTGGTCTATTGCGTCAAACATTCGTAACAGGAAAGTCGGCAAATTTACCCCTGACCAACGGTACACAGCTTGCATTGACACAAAAAGGAAAAATATCAGGCGTCTGGAAAGGGAAAATCGCAATCGGTTATGACGATGTATTCGCTATACAATACTTTAAAGAAAATATACGCCCGTATTGGAATCGCGATGGTAAACAAACTATAGAAGGACAATTTAAGAAAGCATTCAACGAATATGAAACGATCAGCAGTAGGGTAGGGCAGTTTGATCAGATATTTATGCAGCAGTACAGCGCTTATGGTCGCTCCTATGCAGAACTGTGTGCCTTAGCTTATCGTCAATCTATTGCGGCTCATAAGCTGATCGAATCTCCAAATGGAGAGCTGTTGCTCTTATCGAAGGAAAACGATAGCAATGGATCTATTGGAACTGTTGATATCACATATCCTTCTGCGCCTTTATTCTTATATTATAATCCCGAATTGGCAAAAGCATTGATGAATTTTATTTTTTACTATTCTGAATCCGGAAAATGGCCAAAACCTTTCGCCGCACATGATGTAGGCACTTATCCCATAGCAAATGGGCAGACCTATGGCGGGGATATGCCGGTCGAGGAAAGTGGAAATATGCTTATTTTGGCCTATGCTATTGCACGTACCGAAGGTAATGCGGCTTATGCACAGCAGCATTGGAATGTATTAACGACTTGGGCTGATTATTTGGTGGAAAACGGGTTGGATCCGGAAAACCAATTATGCACGGATGATTTCGCTGGACATTTTGCCCATAACGCGAATCTTTCTGTTAAAGCTATTTTGGGGATCGCCTCTTATGGTTATTTAGCGCAAATGTTAGGTCGAGATCAAGTGGCTGAAAAATATCTTAAGACGGCAAAAGAAATGGCTACAAAATGGGAAAAAATGGCGAATGATGGGGACCATTACCGTTTAACTTTTGATAAGGCGAATACGTGGAGTCAAAAATACAATCTGGTCTGGGATAAATTGTTAGGGATGGATATTTTTGACCGTCAAATATTTGAAAAGGAGATTCAATACTATCTTGGTAAACAGAATAAATATGGATTGCCATTGGATAGCCGTGAAACCTACACAAAATCGGATTGGATTCTTTGGACAGCCACTTTGGCCAACGACCAAAAAACTTTTGAAGCATTCGTGAATCCTGTACATGCCTTTATGAATGAAACGGTAAATCGTGTGCCAATGTCAGATTGGATTTTTACGGATAAGCCTGAACGACGTGGTTTTAAAGCCCGAGCGGTAGTGGGTGGATACTTTATTAAAATGTTGGAAGATAAATACAAAACCAATTAAGAATTACAATATAAAAGCAAGAGGCTATCTAGATGATAAGCCTCTTCTTTTGACCTAAAAAGGTCTATATAGAAAATTGAAAATTGGACTTTGTTTAATAGTAAAGGAAACCATGGACACCAGCTAGATGACGTGCTAGCCGTATCACTTGTTGGGTATATCCATATTCGTTGTCGTACCAAACGTAAATGACGATATGTCTGCCATCCCGCGAAACAAGGTTGGCGGGAGCATCAATGATAGCACATGCCGTCATACCGATAATATCCGAAGAAACGAGGTCCCTATTCTCTTCATATTTAATTTGTTCCACGAGGTTGCCTGTTAATGCAGCTTCCCGTAGACGATGATTCAATTCAGCCAAGGTGCACGGACGTTCGATCTCAAGTTGTAAAATGGCTAGCGAGCCATTAGGTACGGGAACGCGTATCGCATTTGCTGTAAGTTTACCTGCTAATCCAGGAATTACCTTCGCAATGGCATCTCCCGCCCCTGTTTCTGTGATCACCATATTTAAAGCTGCGGCACGTCCTCGTCTGGATTTTTTATGCATATTATCCACAAGATTTTGGTCATTGGTATAGGAATGTATGGTTTCAATATGGCCTTGGATAATACCAAACTGTTCGTCAATAACGGCTAAAACTGGTGCTATTGCATTCGTTGTACACGAAGCAGCGGAACATAAGCTCGTTTGCATAGGATCTGCTAGTTCGGTGTTTACACCAAATACGATATTCGGTATGCCTTCTCCTGGGGCCGTCAGTAAGACTTCGCTTACTCCGTTTGCTTTCAGGTGCCGCGCGAGTTCGTTGTGGTTGCGAAAAGCACCGGTATTGTCAATGAGAAGTGCATCTTCGATTCCATATGCGCTATAATTCAACTCTTCGGGGGCTGTACTCGATAGGAAGTATACCGTGGTTCCGTTAATTATTAAAGCATTTCTGCTGGCGTCTACTTCGATAACCCCTTCAAATTCGCCGTGGATAGAATCGCGTTTTAATAAATTGGCGCGCTTTTCCAAGCTGTTGAGGTCGACTTTATCGCGGGTCACAATGGCACGTAAACGTAATTGTTTTCCCGATCCTGTCTTCCGCATAAGTTCTCGTGCAACTAATCTTCCTATGCGGCCAAATCCATAAAGGATAACGTCTTTAGGCTCAAAAGGATGCTGGTGAATAACTGCTGCTAATCGTTTTTGAATAAAGAAGCGCTGTAAATCAGGATCGTTTGTCTCTTCTCTGATTTGTAGGGCTAATGTCCCGATGTCGATGTGCGCAGGAGGGAGTTCCATCCTTGCTATAATCTCGGCAACGAACAAGGTTTCTGTGATGTGGAGTTCTTTGTCGAGTAATTCACTGCAATGCCGATGGAGTTGAAGAATAGTGTTGATACGGGAATCAACAAGTGGATTGCGAAATAAAACAAGCTCAACAGCGCGGTTGCACGAAAGCTGGCTCACAATTTCGATCAGACGTATTGTGGCATTTTGTTGGTCGTTGTAACTTTTGATCTGCTCGTCAAAAGTAAGCGTTTGTACCATAATTCGAATATAAATGATTATGATGCAAACTTAGATATTTTGAAGAGTAAAAAGATTATTTTTTTAAAATTTGATAATTTATATCGGCTTAAACGGTTTTATATTTTGTTTTTCGTAAAATAATAGCTAATTTATTGTTATTTTTATTTATCTTCTACCAAAAGGAAAAATTCAGATGCAATATAATCTGCTAATAATTTTCCAGCAGGGGTTAATCGTAAAAAACGATCTTCAAGCAGTTCGAGTTCGTTTTTGTCCATGAAGTGCTGTGCTGTTTGTTGAAAATGTTGTTGGATTTCGGTTCCGAAGTCGTCTTTTATTTTAACGAGATCAATGCCCCACATTGTACGTAAAGACGTCATCGCGTATTCATTTACCCGATCTTCCAGCGTTAAGTATTCGGTTTCATGGAGTGTATTGCCTTGAACAATACTTTCGATATAGCGTGCATTGTTGGCAATATTCCACCCTCTAGAAATACCATTAAAAGAGTGTGCGGAAGGACCAATTCCGAGGTAGTGTTTACCACGCCAATAATTGGTATTGTGTTTGGCGTAGTATCCATCTTTTGCAAAGTTGGATATTTCGTAATGCTCGAAACCATGTCTGGTTAATGTTTCGATTAACATCTGCATTTGCTCGGCACTTTGTGATTCCTCTACCGGAGCGCTTTTCCCCTGTCGGATGAAATGGGCAAGGGCAGTTTTGTCTTCTACGGTCATTGCATAAGAAGAAATATGGGGAACGCCAAAGTCTAGCAATTGTTGCATGTTTGATGTCCATTTTTCATCCGTTAAGAGGGGGTATCCGTAAATAAGATCTGCTGTAATATTTTCAAATCCGGCATCTTGAACGCGCTTGATGGCTGATTCGGCTTCGCTTGCGTGATGCGCACGGTTCATCCAACGCAGGTCTTCCTCGAAGAATGACTGCACACCGATGCTGAAGCGGTTGATTGCCGTTGTTCTTAATGATAAAACTTTCTCCCGGTTTAAGTCGTCCGGATTTGCTTCCAATGTAATTTCGACGTCCGGCGCTATGGTAAAATAACGGGATACCTTTTCAATCAATCGGTCGATTTCTGACGCCTGTAGCAATGAAGGTGTACCTCCTCCAAAATAGATGGAATGGACTTCGCGATCTAAAAGATAATTCTCCCGTTGTTCGATTTCTAAAGATAAGGCATGTAGCATTTCCTCTTTATTCCGTAATGAAGTACTAAAATGAAAGTCACAATAGTGACAGGCCTGCTTACAAAACGGAATGTGGAAATAAATCATGCTGCAAATATAGGAAGGTTTTTATTAGTTCATTGGAAAAGAAAAAGCAGAAGTTTTCTTCTGCTTTTTCTTTAAAATAAAGAGAAATCACTAATGACAGCAAGCTTCCACTTTGTAATCTTCTTCGGTTAGTCCCTTCACCACGGTGCCACATTTTGGCATAATTTTGGGCGAAAAAGGATTAAAAATGGCTTTTTCTTCACTTACCCAATATGCTTCCTCCATAGGGCAATACTGTAGATAGATGGGATCTTCCGCAAATTTCATTTTCTCGATAAGCGACCACATCTGTGTGCCCATTTCGGAAATTGATGCTTTGGCATCTGCAACTTTCTTTACTTGTTGAAGTTGTTCTGCGCTGATGCGAAGCGAGTCCCTGACTTTTTTTAAGCGAGCCATATCTTCAAATACGAGACCTTTCAAACGTAAAGTTTTGATCTCGGCTTGAAATTGTCCGAGCGAGGTTTTGAAGCTTTTTATGTCATTTTTTGCAAAGGCATCTTTCGTTTGTAGATAAGCCGTGAGCAATCGTTCCCGTTGCTGGAAATCGACACTGTCTGTGGACTGTGCTGAGGCACAACTTGAAAAGGTAAGTAGGAAGCAAATCGCGATTGCAGATCCTGTCAATAAGGTTTTTTTCCAGATGTTCGTTTTCTTATTCATCCTATTATTTGGTCTTTTTTTCTTGAATACGTTTTATCTCTTGAAGCACGTTGTTGAAATGTTGCTTGTCAATTGCATTTTTTGAATTGGCAGCAAGCTTTTCTGCTGTACGTTGCAAGCTCACTAAAAATGTTGTGGCATAAAGTTGAATGTCGCTGCGCTGCGCCTGTACTAAAATTGCATTGTCATTGCCAGCACGTGGATTGATTAAGACATCAATCTTTTCGAGAAAGTAACGCTGTTGACTTCTTTTGTAAGCATTTACACGGTTATCCGTCGTCATTCCTGTCCACACACCAGCAGCGATATCTTTTAAATATTCATCGATAGGGTAAGTGACGTCGGTTTCAAAAGACTTCATGTAAATATTTTGCATCATGCCCGGACTCAATAACATGTTGAGCATCTGCTCCTGCTGGTCGAGAATTTCTTTGTCAATATCTTTACCGATATATTGTTGTATATCGTCTGGATAAAGCCACATTGGAGGGGTGAATACATTGTCGTTCACATACTGTACGGCTGCTTTCACTTTTGCGCGTGGAACAGCTGCATAGACAGGGCCTTCTTCGTTTCTATTTTTCTCGGTCACATAACGGCTTCCAATATTTTTTAGTACATGGTAAAGATACCTATTAAACTGTGCGCGTACGGCTTTATGCATGTCTTTAAGATTGCTATAGTCGTCGTTCGGTGTTGCGGTCCATTCGACCAGATGTGTGATGACCCGCTTTAGGTTTTTGATACCGTAAGTACTTGCTAACATCGAGTCATCGCCAATGTCTTCTTTTTGACTTCGAGGATCCTCTCCGTTACCTTCGCCCCCAAACCATAATTTGGGATTAGCTGTTAGACTATCGGTAACCTGCTTGATGAGGAAATCTTGTTCCGCATAAGCGTCTGCATATTGTGGTAAGTACTGATATCCCCATTGTATAGCCCATTTGTCGTAGATGCCGATGCGTGGATATATTCCTGCAAGGCCGATATTGTCTTCGGGTTGGGCAACATAGTTAAAACGTGCATAGTCCATAATAGAAACAGTATGTCCGTGCTGCTCTACCCAAGCCTTATCGCGTAATTTTTCTACGGGTGTTTGGCTGCTGGCACCCATATTATGACGGAGACCTAAGCTATGTCCCACTTCATGCGATGAAACAAAGCGGATCAGATCGCCCATTACCTCGTCGTCTAAGTCCATTTTTTGCGCGCGTTTATCCAACGGACCTATCTGTACCATAAACCACTGCTGCAAAAGCTTCATCACATTATGGTACCAGCCTACGTGGCTCTCTATAATTTCTCCGCTACGTGGATCGGAGATTCGAGGTCCATAAGCGTTTGCTTTTTCAGAGGCAAAATAGCGTATAACGGAAAATCGTGCATCTTCAAGGCTCATGGTGCTGTCGTTTTCAGGCCACTCTTTTCCTATGATTGCATTTTTGAATCCCGCTTGTTCAAAGGCCTTGTTCCAGTCGTTTACCCCTGCAATAAGATAAGGACGCCACTTTTTAGGCGTAGCAGGATCGATGTAGTACACAATCTGTTGCTTAGGCTCTACCAACTCGCCTCGTCTGTAACGATCCATATCGGCTTCTTTTGGCTCCAAGCGGTAACGCTGTATGTAATTGTATACCTCACTTCGTTGTTTATTGTCCGAGAACAAAATAAACTTGTTGGCAAAGTAACCTACGCGGGTATCAAATAAACGTTTCTGCATAGGAACTTTTGGTAGGAGCACCAACGATGTATTGACCGTAAATGTCTGTGCTCCTACGGCGATAGATGGAGACGAAGTGGTATAGGTTTTTGTAGTCTGCACCTCCAGATTGATCGGATAGGTCCGCATATCGATGATGAAAGAACGGTCATCGGCCAAGGAGCCTAGTTTATTTTCCGTTTTTATGCCGTTCGCTAAGGATAATACACTGTTGTCTTTCTTAAACAGGTCTGTGACCTCCACGAGGTAACTGTTGTTGTCGCGGTTGGTACCTTTAATGTCTAAAGCACTGATGATGGGATGTTGTTGTGACTTTTCTAAGGCCTGAAAAATGGCATCTTCCGCAGGAGCTTCTTGCCTATAGTCTACAGATCGTAGAAAGAGGCGATTGGCGTTTCCTTTTTCAAAGTAAATCGTTTGTTCGTTTAGTTTTTCGCCACCATACAACGGAAAGCCGGCAGGCGTGGCAATCAATCGTGTTACCGTCAAGAAGTAACGATTCAGTAAGGTATCTGGGATTTCCAGATACCATTTTTTTTCCGATTCGTATACTGTAAAGACCCCTTGGCGTTGCAAGGATGCTTTTTTTATGATTTTTTCGTAATCATTTTTTTGGTTGCCACTACTATCGGCGGCGACGGTCAATGCCGAGGCATGCGATAGCGAGAAACCTAAGGCAAAGCATGTAATTAAAGTTTTAAACATCATATTTTTTGAATTCGTCATTTAATTAAAAGGGAACAACCTCGTCCGTATTTAATCGTATGTTTGGATTTTTTTCCATAACATCCAATGGAAAAGGTATAATGTACATGCGGGAGTTCGGTGCTAATGTGTATGTTTCTTGAGGAACCGCTTGACTCACAATCGGAAATTTACGCTCGATTGTTTTTTGATAATCCGATTCTATATTCAATCGTTTTAAATCGAAGAAACGGTGGAAACCGAAAGGTAGTTCCTTTCGACGTTCGTTGATGACGAGTTCCATCGCTTCCTTACGTGTGCTTGGGACCGATAATGTTGCTGCATCTCCCGCAATACGTGTTTTGCGTAAAATGTTTAGTGTTGAAATTGCTTCCGCAAAGTTGTCTTCCCGAGCATAGCATTCCGCAAGCATCAGATATAATTCCGGTGTTTTGATGCCTACAGTAGGAAAGAAAAATCGAGTATATGTCATACTGTAATAAGATGTTCCCGCGGCAGCATCTTGCAGACTGTTGTTTGTTGTGTTGAAAAATAAGGTAAATCGCTTATCGTCTGCTGATTTGAACATATTAGTGAGTTCCGGGCTAATAATATAACTGTAGCCAAAATTCATTTCGTTGTATCCCGTCATGTACATGTAGCTTAATACTTCTGGGTTACTTGCCGCAGGCACATTTACTACTGTAGGTCCTCCTTGGGCAGCAAGTGCAACCATGTCGAGTAAGTTATCGTTGTAGCTCAATGCTTTTTGTGCAGCAGTCTTGGCTTCGGCAATCTCCCGCTTAAACAAATGTACTTTAGCTTTGAAAGCCCATGCAAAAGCGAGGGAAGGATGGTACACATTACCTGGTGTTTCCTGTAAATAAGGTATGGCTTCGTCAATATCCTGCTGGATAAAATCGTAGACTTTCTGTACGGTGGATTTTGTAGGTATGGCCTCTAAATCATATTTATCCATGATACAGATTCCGCCGTCGGTAGCCGCCGTGCTGGCATCATAAGCTTTTGCATAGACGTTGACCAACAGAAAGTGATCAAATGCCCGGAAGATTTTGGCTTCGGCCTTAGCCAGTTGTTTTAAGTCAGCATCGCCTGTACTTTCGTCGACCAAACTGATGATGTTGTTCCACTGACCAATGTATTTGTACGTCTGGTTATACATCGATGACGAATTAAGTCGGCTGACACGGTCGGCATCATCCTGAAAAAGAAAGTTAATGGTGTTGATGTTTGGGGTCACACCAATTACGTTCGATTCTTTCATCCATTGGTCATCTACCAGGTACTGAAAATTATTGATGGGGTAAGCCCGATTCGGCCAAGCCACCAGCTCATAAAAATCTTGGGTACTACTCACCAATTGGGAACCGGTAGGTGTAATGTCGAGGTAATTGTCGCAGGAGGACAAACCTAATATACCGAGAAAAAAGAATCCTATTTTAGAAAGTTTCATGACTTGTGAGGTTAAAAGTTTACAGAAAAACCGAATAAAAATGTTTTTGGAATGGACAAACTACGGGTGCCGCTGTTTACGGAATAAGCCTCTGGATCAATATCATTCCCTGCGGCACTCCAATACCAAAGGTTATTAACTTGGGCCGTTAGTTTCGCAGCACCTAAGCCTGCGCGTTGCACTAAGTAACGAGGTAGGTTGTAGCTCAAGGAAACATTACGTAGTTTTATGTAATCTGCATCCCGTACATGGATGTCTGCATTTTTCCACATCGACCCAGAGTTGCTGGCATAGGTTAGGTTGTTTTGTGCATAATCTACAAGTAGACGTGGGTAATCCGCATCGGTACCTTCTGTCCATCGGTTCACAAGTTTTTCATTAAATAATTCGTCACTATTGATATCGATAACATCTAAACGTAGTTTATTACCGCCAGAGAAAACAAACATGGTCGATAAATCAAAGGCTTTGTAACTGATGCGCTGTGTAAAGGAACCGTAGTACTTCGGCGTTAGTGACCCCATATTGACGAGTGCATCTGCTGAGGTGATTGTTTTTGCAGCTGTTGGTATGCCGTTCTCATCAAAGGTGACATTGACGTTGCCATTTTCATCGTAGAAATAAGGATAACCTTCTACCATTCCAGCATAACGATATGCCATAAGGGAGTTTAAAGCTTGGCCTTCAAAGAAATAATTGGATGGTGCAGAAACATAAGATGTGGCAGTAGATGCTGCTGTAGTTACTTTTTCTACAGTATTGGTGTTGTGGGCATAGACCAGGCTGGAGGTGAAACGCCAATCTTTGTTTTTAAACCAGGTGCCATTGATATTGAATTCGATACCTTTATTGCGTAAAGCACCTGCATTTAGTGTACGCGAAGTCGCTCCTACAGTGGCGTCAAGTGCAGTAGTAATAAGCAAATCGGTACTGTAACGGTTGTAATAGTCCACACTACCTGTCAGTCGGTTGTCAAATAAGGCATAGTCTACCCCCATATTCCAGGTGGCTGTTTTTTCCCAGCGTAATTTAGGATTTGGAAGATCGCCAATTTCCAGGTATTGGAGGGCGGTGTAGAGTTTATCGGATTTCCATTTCGCTGTTGAGTAGGGGGTAGAGTTCTGATCGACATTGCCCGTAATACCGTATGTCAAGCGAGCTTTCAATGCGTTCAACCAGCTGATATCCTGCATGAAATATTCATTGCTGATGTTCCAGCCAGCACCTAATGACCAAAGAGGACGGTATTTATATTTTGGGTCTACACCAAATAGATCGGCCTGATCCACGCGAATGCTACCGGTTAAATTATATTTGCCATCGTAGGTGTAACCTCCATTTGCGTAAGCGGAAATATAACGATGACGTGTGGAGGATAAAGTGGTTAAAGCAGGATTGCTCAATTTGATGTTTGTTCCATAAACATAACTGCTATAGCCCGTCTCGATGGCGTTGGCCCAATTGATATTGATAGATGATAATGTGGTCGTATTGTAGCCATACAACAGCTGTTGTATGCTGACAGGACTTTTTGTTTGACGCATTTCGAAACCAGCCAATGCAACAACCTGATGTTGCCCACGAGAACCAAAAGCACGATCAAAGTTCAACTGTTGGCGGAAGTTGTAGTTGTATTTTTTCTGGTTGATTTGGTAAAAACGACCTCCAGAAGGTAGGTTTGCGGTGTAAGCACTGGTCGATGAATTGTAGGAGACCAAGCCGTTATAAGCCATGCGCATCATGTAATCGTCTTCGTCATAATAACTATTACTTTCGGCTTGATTCAACTCGTAAGAGAATTGTACCTGATAAGAAAGTCCTTTGTAGATGTCTGCTTTCCAATTGGTGAAGGCTCGTAGACTTAACGCATTACCGTGACTCATTCCTTCGTCTAGGGCGTCTAAAATGTTAAAATTCGTGCTTTTTAATACACTGTTTGCTTCGATCTGTTCTGCGATCAAGCCGTTTACAGCACTGGCACCGCTGACAGCGCTAGCGAGTTCCACATAAGGACTACTGATACGATTTCCGTTTTCGTCGAGTATGCGCACGTACCGTTCTTGCAGCTGCATGTTATTATAAGCACTTTCAGTCTCCTGACCGGAAGAATACGTTCCGTTTAGACCTATGGTTGCTGTCAACCACTTATTTAAATTGAATGAAGATTTTAAATTCAGATTGAAACGTTGATCTTCATTGTTGCGTACTCGTGCGTTGGACTTATCATAATTGAATGATACATAGGTATTGCTGCGGTTAGAGGCCTGAGAAATACTGGCGTTATACCGTTGGCGACTTTCATTTTGCCATACCAAGTCGCTGTATTCTTGGTAGTAATCGTTATTTTTCCATGTAGCAATGGTTTGATCGTATTGTGTGCTGCTTATTTCTCCTATAGCCAACTTCCTGTTGAGGTTGAACAATGGCGAATAATATTTTGGATTCCCTCCCAAAGAACCGTAGGTATTAAAAAGAGTGGTGGCATCTCCATTCGCTTTGGCTAGATCTCGGTTGTATAAATCTTGTTCAAAGTCGATGAGGTCGGATGTGCTTGCATAGTGCATTTTGCTGATATCAGGCTTTCCAGAGATGAAGAAATCTGCATTAGCTGAAACTTTTACACCTTGTCCTTTCCCCCCTTTTGTGGTGACAACGATGACGCCATTCGCTGCACGAGCACCGTAGATGGATGCTGCTGCCGCGTCTTTGAGTACTGTGACAGATTCTACATCATAGGGGTTGATATCGGAAAGTGTAAATTCCGTAGGCAAATTGTCGATAACAATCAGAGGAGATGTCCCTACATTATTGGAATACGTTGCTACACCGCGTAGAATAGGTTGGTCGGCATCAGCACCATTTACATTTTTTTTGTACATCAAACCCGATACCTGCCCTTCTAAGGCAGATAATAGATCAACATTAATATGTCTATTTAGTTGCTCGTTATTGACATGTGTATAAGATCCTGTTGATCGTTCCTTACTTATTTTTTGGTAGCCAGTAATCATGACCTCATTCAGCATGGATTCTTTTAATGATAGCATTATTGCTACAGGTTTTTCTGCCAACTGAGGAGAGGTATGGAGACTGCGTAAGTTGTAGGCTACGTGATGAAAATATAGGGTCGATTTATTTGTACTTGCTTCAATCTCAAACTCGCCATTTTCGTTGGATACAGTTTGTGAGCTTAGCTCATCGGTATGAACAGATACGCCCGGAATCGCTTTGCCTAAGCTGTCAAGTACGCGTCCCCGGACGATATAACCATCCTGTTTTGCGCTCTTTTTTGGAAAAAGTATGATCCGTTTTTTCTCTATTCGGTAGAGAAAAGGTTGATCTTGAAATAACGTCGCTAATGCTTCTTTAAGCTCTAAGCCTTGTAAATGGGTCGTTATCGACTTTGTCTGACGAAGGAGGTCGGCATCGAAAATAAACTCGTAACCATATTTTTCAGAAATCTGCTGAATAACCTCTTTTACAGGTTTATTCTGAAATTGTAGGTCAATGCGCTGCGCATGGGCAGGAACCTGTTTTAGAAGGCAGGTAAGGAAGAAAAATCCAAACAGATAGCTGCGTCGAAATCTGTTGATGTTTCGTTTTTGGTTTAGGTTAAACATGTTGTGTTGTTAAAATTTGTACAGTGTTTGATTTTGTTGTTTGTTTTCATTGGAGGTTTAATTCTCCATTTCTTTTTGTTCATGTACGGAAATCTTTCCGTTCTCGAAGCTGTAAGAAAGATTGCTGGTCTCTCCCATTAAATTCAAGACCTCGGAAAGCGGAAGATTTTTATTAATCTTCATGTATATTGTTTTATTTTTTGGCATGTCTTGAGTATCGACTTCGATATTGTACCAACGGGCTAAATCCATTAGGATCTTCGAAATCGGTTGGTCTTCATAGGCGAAATACCGGTCTTTCCAGGCTACCGCCTGCTTGGTACCACTACGTACCAAGGTAATTCCTTTAGCGTCACTCAAGGCTTTTTCTCCAGGAGAAAGGATGATCCTTTCTTGTCGACCTTCTTGACTTAAGGCTATTTTTCCACGAATTAGGGATGTTTCGACCTGTTTATCCTCTGGATAGTTCCGGATGTTGAATTGTGTACCCAATACCTCCACGATGCTGCTGCCTGCTTGTACGCGGAATGGACGGTTTGAATCGTGGGCGATATCAAAGAAACCTTCGCCCAAGAGAGCGACCTTGCGTTGGTTTTGTTCAAACGGTATTTTCAGTGTAAGTGTGGAATGTGCGTTGAGGGTGACTGCGGAACCGTCGTCTAAAATTAATTGGAAATCCGAACGATCGGTATAAAATGTTTGTTCTGTTGGAGTGAGAGCTTCTTCCTTAGCAGATAAACGAAGCGTTTGGCTATCGACAAGCTGATAGGTGATTTGATCGGATGTCCAAATGGAGTCGGCTTGCTTATCAATTGTAAACTGCTGCCCTTTTGCATTTCTAACAAATAAGCTTGGTGAGGGTGCCAAGATATCTTTTGCTGTTTTAGGGCTTCGTGAAAGAAAAAGAAAATAGAAACCGAAGATCACGAGAAGCGAGGCTGCAATCGAAAAGCAAATTGATTTCCAATGAATAATGCGTGCGGGAGGTTGGAAGGTATAATCCATCAATTTCCCTTGAACACGTTGTAAACTTAACTCCAGATGGGTGTCAGCATAATCCATTTGCTCTTCGTCAAAGCCTAAGTGGATGAGTTCTTGTAGTTCCTCTGCAGTTGCTTGTTCAAAAAATTGAAAGAGTATATCGAGCTCAATGCGCGAGATATTACCTTGCAGGTAACGGATGTAAATATCAACTATTTTTGTGGACATATATTAATAGATACGCAGTGTTTGGGTAAAAACACTATGGACTTGTTAAAAAAAATAAAGATTTTTTAACAATAAATTTATTTTAACACGAGGGCTACGATGAAAAGTAAAATTTCGTCGTAATGCTCTTGTATGAATTTTCGAATTTGTTGATTACTTTTCAGCAGCATATTGCTGATTGTTGAAGTAGAGAGGCCTAATAGTGCTGCTGCTTCCTCGTAACTCTTGCGCTGGATTTTGCAGAGGTCGAATACCTGTCGCCGTCTTTCCGACAACGAACTAAGTGCGCGGTTAAGCAGTTCTTCCTGCTTATCTCTCAAATCGCCCTCCATGTCGAGATGATAAAGCTCCTCGAAATGTTGATAGAGTTGTTCTTGTAAGCGCTGATCTTTGGCAACTTGTCTGTAGTAACTGTAAACCGTATTTCTTGCTATGGTATATAACCAGGCTTGAAACGACTGTGTGGGGTCAAGAGAGACTCTGTTGTCCCATACTTTCATAAAGACGTCTTGTAGGAGTTCTTCGGCGATGTCTTGGTCTTTGGCCATTTTCAAAATGTGCAAAAAGAGTTTACGACTATAGTGGTTGTAAATTCGATTAAAGGCATCTGGGTCTCCTTGTTTTAACAAACAGATTAGGGTGTTTTCATCCGTGTTATGATATGAATTAGACATCAATGTTGTTGAACCAAAGCACGTTGAGCGTGCTGAAATTGTGCAAAGATACTGCTTTGAAAATAAAAATTGAAATGTTTAATGTGGCTTTGCTGCTAAGTTATCTATCTTTTTTAAGAATGTTACAGAAAATTGAATGAGATAAACTGAGCTAGAAAAATAGTGATCTTTAATTGCTGTTAATATTAGCTTAATCTTGAAAGCATATCTTTGGACTCTATCATGCAGGCGTTAAAACATATCACAGATGATGAGGTTCTCAGCGGATTGCGAACTGGTCGGGACGAAATGTTTTCTTACATTTTTAATACTTACTGGGAGAGCCTTTTTCGGGAAGCCTACTACAGGCTTAAAAGTCACGACGAGGCACAGGATCTTGTTCAAGATATCTTCACCGATTTCTGGCAGCGACGCAAGGATATTGTGGTCTCCGCATCGATTTCGGCGTATTTGCATGGGGCCTTAAAGCATCGAATTATCCGCCATATTAGTAGATCTCGCTTGCATCAACATGTTGTGGAACATTTGTTGTATCAAATGACTGCTTTTGAAGATAGTATAATGGATATTATTGCTGTTGGTGAAATTCAAAAGACATTGGAGGAAGCGATCTCTTACTTTCCAGAAAATATGCAACAGATTTTTCTACTGCGGAGCCAAGATTTTACTATTAAAGAAATTGCTGACACCTTAGGTCTGTCCCCACAAACTGTGAAAAATAATAGCACTGAAGCGTTGAAAAGGCTGAAACAGGTTCTTGCTGAAAAGCATCCAGATGTTTCTTCTACGCTGTATGTATTTCTGTTGCTGTTTATGAAAAGTTAACAAACCGATAACAATTTATTGAAGTACTTTCGCCGCTTTCGTTGCACTATAGCTATGAAAAACGGAAGAAAGTGAAGTTTACACAATTAAAGAAACTATTAAAAAAATACCTGTCCAGCAGGGGAACCACAGCCGAGCGCCGTGTCGTTGATATCTGGTATGAATCCTTTTCGCAGAGAAAGGAAGATGTCCCAATTTTGGATGACGCAGAGACAAAGGAAAATCTTCGTAAACAAATTTGGGCAAATTTACCTATTTCCTTTGCGAAGCCTTCTTGGCGATCGAGACACAAAACCTTCTTGTTTAGCTGTGGTGCAGCCGCAGCACTTACACTTTTTTTTTTCGGGGGATATTTATTGTTACGTAATCAGGAGAACCTGGAATTGGATGCATCAAAAGTGCAACTTTTGGAAGCTTTTACCTCTGCTACAGTTGGTCAAGAACGAAAATTGGTCACATTGCCTGATAGTTCCAAGGTTTGGTTAAATGCAAATTCTTCGTTGGCGGTAGAGGCGGGGTACGGTGTAAACGGCCGATTGGTAAACCTGGATGGAGAAGCTTTTTTTGATGTCAAGCCAAATGCCCAGCAACCATTTGTTGTGAAAACGAGACACTTAAAGGTAAAGGTCTTGGGGACCGCTTTTAATGTAAGTGCTTACAAAGGTGTTCCAAGGACGCAGGTGGCTGTTGAACACGGAAAGGTTGCCGTTTGGGATAAAGAGGGAGGGCAATTGCATAAACAATTGACAAAAGGAGAGTCGTTAATTTATGACAGTGATTTACATCAGATTGATCTATCCGATATAGAGGGCATAGGTACTTGGCGTACTGGGCATGTCATATTGGAACGAGCAAGTTTTCAGGAGCTTTCGCGGACAGTGTTTAATATATATGGTGTTCAACTGACAACCCAACGTAAAGAACCAAAAAGTTATTCTTACAATCTCGAAATTTATGCTAGCCATTCGCTGGCACAAACTATGGATATTATTTGCAGCATGCACCGATTAAAATATAGGAGGGAAAAAGATGAAATAGTGCTTTACTAATCAAAAAACAGATGCCTAATAGGCATCTGTTCAATTTCGTTTGGCCAAGCTATAGCTTGAGACCCTTTGCCTGGCCACGTCGCTTAATATGAATTACTAAGACAATAAAAATATGAATAAAAAACTATTGTTCATACGAATAATGATGCGTACGACAATTATAATGTATTTGATAGCCCTCACTGTGGCGCAATTGCTATTTGCAGGGCCTTTAAAAGGTCAGATCCACAATCGTAGAATTGACTTTTCCGTCAGTGATATGACGTTGTTTGCCGCGATTAAGAAATTACAGGTTGAACAAGAATTAGATATTGCTTTTGATGATAAAGCGCTCAATTTGGATCGTATACGGGTAAAAAACAAAACCTTTAGCGGGACCTCTATTGCGGAGGTTATGAAGAGCTTGTTTCAACAAACGGGTATCACATTTGAAGAAAAACAAACCGGTACAATTGTGTTGAAGAAAGAACAGAAGCCTGCGCGTATTGGTGGAACCGTGAAGGATGAAAAGGGCGAGCCTTTAGTCGGTGCTTCCATCCAGGTTGTAGAGCTGAGTAGAACGATCATTACAGACGCGAATGGAAATTATAGCTTTACAGCCAAACCGGGCAATTATACATTGATTGTACGGTATATTTCCTATGAAACGAAGAACAGAGGAAATATTACTGTTGCTGAAAATGAGACTAGGGAGGTGAATTTTGTATTAACTCCGGTTACGGATGAAATTGATGAAGTGGTTGTTACGGCACTTGGAATCAAACGTGAAGAAAAGGCACTGGGTTATGCCGCAACCGTTGTCAAAGGCGAGCAATTTACAGATGCGCCTTCGAGTAACTGGATGGATGCGTTATCTGGAAAGGTTGCTGGGTTGAATTTAGTTCGTTCCAATGCAGGGCCCGTAGGTTCTTCAAAAATTATTTTGCGCGGTGAAACAAACTTAACCGGGGATAACGAAGCGTTGATTGTTGTGGATGGAATCGTTATTAATGCGGGGTCTGGCCGTCGTACAGCTAATTCTTCAGACGCAGTTTATGGTACAGGATCGGATAACATGCCTGCTGATTATGGTTCTGGAATGGACGATATTAATCCAGAAGATATCGAAAGTGTTACGGTTTTGAAAGGAGCGGGAGCTGCAGCTCTATATGGACAACGTGCCGCAAATGGAGCGATTATCGTGACGACAAAATCTGGCGGTCGGAAAGGAAAAGGTTTGGGGATAACATTTAATAGTAACACCTCTTTTGAATCGGTGAATCGTTGGCCGGATTTACAGTACGAATATGGGCAAGGGCTTGCAGGAGCAGCGCATTACTCGTATGGTGCTTCAACAGATGGTGCGAGTACCAGTGGTACAAGTTCGGCTTATGGTCCTAAATTTGATGGGCAATACTTTTATCAATATGATCCGGTTACCCAGGCCGTTGGTACCGAACGGACAGAATGGAAAGCTTATGACAATATCACAAGCTTTTTCGATGTAGGGCGTACACTAAACAATTCTGTGACCATCGATGGTGGGACAGATAAAACTTCCGCCCGCTTTTCTGCTACAAATGTAAAGAACAAATGGATTGTGCCTAATACAGGTTATGACCGAAATACAGTGGCTCTTTCGGTAAACTCAAAAGTTTCCGAGAAGCTTACCATAAGTTCAAAGGTCAATTATAACAACCGTTGGAGTGATAATTTACCAGGGTCTGGTTACGGAAACCAATCCTTGATGTATTGGTATATATTTTGGCAGCCTAGTGCAGATGTAAATTGGTTGAAAAATTATTGGGTAAATGGCGAGGAAGATGAGAAAATTAAATATCCTTTCAGTTCGTACCCCGAGAATCCCTATGCGGTTTCTTATGAATTCATCAACCGAAATAATAGACATAGCTTCACCGGGAATGCGATGGCTAATTACCAGTTCACGAAACACTTCAGTGCTCAGATTCGGGCAGCAATGGATTTTTCAAGCGAAAATCGTGCGCAGGAACGTCCTTACGACTCCGGATCAAAATTAGCGGAAGGAAGTTACCGCACGCAGGAGATCTTTTCAAGAGAGACAACAGTAGACTTTTTGTTAAAGTATGCAAATAAGATTAATGAAGATTTTGATATTTCGGCGACAGCAGGTGGAAGCACGCTTTCGAACGAATACCGACGTGAGTCGTTAACTTCGGATGGTTTATCCTATCCAGGTATTTTCAACCATGGAAATTCCAAATACGGTGTAAAGGCGGCACAGGATTTACAGCGTTTTGAAACGAACAGTTTTTACGGTCTCGTGACGGCGGGTTATAGAGATTTCTTATTCTTGGATGGAACATTTCGCTATGACTGGACAAGTACATTAGCAACACCTGATTATCCGGATAAATCTGTCGGTTTTTTCTATCCTTCTTTGAATGGTAGTTTTGTCTTTTCAGAAATTGCAAACTTACCTAAGTTTATTAATTACGCTAAATTACGGGCATCCATAGCAGGTGTCGGCTCGGGGGTTAAGGAACCTTATAAAACCCGGTTTGCTTATGAATCAGCAAATAGTTTGCTTGGAGGATCATTGAAAAACCCTACGGATTTACCGAATCCATTAATTAAGCCGTTGAAGACAATGGCAATGGAAACGGGGCTAGAATTGCATATGTGGAAAAACAGACTTGATTTGGATATTGCTGTTTATCAGAATAATACCTCAAGTCAGCATTTAAATCGAGTGGTAGATGCTGCTTCAGGTGCTAGACATTACCTAATTAATATGGGTGAAGTCCGGAATAGAGGTTTTGAAATAGGATTAAATACGAAGCAAATCCAGAATAAAGAGGGATTCAACTGGTCCTCTATGATTACGTTTACGACTAATAACAATAAAATCCTGCAACTGGCAGATAGTTCATTGGTGCTCCAGCAGCGTTCCGTAGGATCTGGACAGATCGTGGCTTTCGAAGGAGGTGGTATGGGTGACCTTTTCGGCCTTGGATATCAACGTGCGCCAGATGGTCAAGTTGTATATGACGAAAGTACAGGGTATGCGAAAATCACGGAAGAAGTGATATTTCTAGGTAATACTTTACCGAAAGGTAAAGCAAGTTTCGGTAACACGTTTTCTTATAAAGGAATTCGTTTAAATCTACTTTTTGATACCCAATGGGGGGCGGTAGGCCATTCCTTGACGCATTATAAATTAGCAGAACAAGGAAAAACAAAAAATACATTACCGGGGCGCTATAGTGGTATTATTGGCAATGGAGTGATCCAAAATGCCGATGGTACCTTCCGTAAAAATGATGTGATTGCAACCAATATCGATGAATATTACCGTTCGCACTATGGTGCGGATAATGCCGAAGGAAGCACCTATCCCACGGACTTTATTAAATTTAGAGAAGCACGTTTAGACTATACTTTTAAGACGAGCGTAGTCGCACGTTGGGGATTGCAAAGAGCAACGGTTGGTGTCTACGGACGAGATCTTTTCATCTGGTCGAAATGGCCTGCTTTTGATCCGGAATTTGGTACGTTAGATGGATCGGATATCGTAAAAGGATTTGAAATTGCGCAGTTTCCGAGTACACGTACTTTCGGTTTTAATTTGGTTGTTGGATTTTAGTTTGCATAGCAATGAAAAAGAAAAATATATTTATAGCCTGTCTAAGTCTTTTGTTCTTAATGCAGGCCTGTGATAAAGGGTTTCAGGAATTGAATACGAATCCTACTACAACAACGAATGCCTATCCCTATCAATTTATGGCAAATGCGTTGATCAATTCGGTGACTTATAACATGAATAGGAATAGAAACTTTACCAATGAATTAATGCAGGTAACGGTGTCTATTGGTGATGGTGATGGTAAGGTTTTTCGTTATGATTTTCGCCGAAGTTGGGCAGATTACCTCTGGAATGGACACTTTATAGAGTTGTCGAATTATAAGGATATGTATACAAAGGCGCTTGAACCGATAAATTTCAATCGTTCTTATCAGGGTATTTCGTTGATTTTACAAACATGGACATATTCTATATTGACTGATATGTATGGTGATATTCCGTATTCACAGTCGAACCTTGGACGTGATTCTCTTTTGTTTGAGCCTAAATTTGATGCGCAGCAGGATATTTATGTGGATATGTTTAATAAGTTGGATTCCGCCAATACATTGCTGAAATCTGGTGATGCAATTGAGGCTACACATGATCCGATTTATGGTGGTACGGTGGCGAATTGGCGGAAGTTGGGTAACTCGTTGTTCTTACGATTGCTGTTACGTGTTGCGCATAAGCCGGAAGTTCAGGAATATGCGACAGCGAAGATTAAGGAAATTTTGGAAACCAATGCGTCTAATTATCCGATTATTGCCAGTAATAGCGAATCGGCCATTCTCCGTTGGACAGGTGAAGGTGCTTATGTGTCGCCTTATGTAAGTACAAGGGTGCAAGATTTTAGAGCGGTGTCTCTTGCGGAATTTTTCATAGACTTTTTACGAAACACGAATGACCCTCGCATTAATATTCCTACTTATGGCACTAGTGGGGTAAATCGATGGGGAATTGCGCCTGTTTCAGGCGATTACGTTGGTGTGCCGAGTGGTTATGCGGCAGGATCGGAAGACTACAGCAAGATGTCCTATTTTTATTCTTCGGATCAGAATAGTGGGGTAAACAGTTTGCAGACGGAGTCGCAAACGGGAATCATCATGAATTTTGCCGAAATACAATTTATTAAGGCGGAAGCAGCGTTGAAAGGTTATTTTAATGGGGATCCAAAAACATACTTCAACAGCGGTGCAGAAGCAAGTATTACGTTATGGATACCAACCTGGGCGGAAGGTATTGAAAATCATTTAACGGCCTCGGACGTTGCTTGGGATGATAGTGAATCGTTTGACGATAAAATGGAACGTATTCATATGCAGAAGTATATTGCTTTATTTTTGGTCGATATGCAACAATGGTATGAATATCGTCGTACAGGACATCCTGTTTTACCAAAAGGAGCAGGTTTGCAAAATGGTGGAGAAATGCCATCGCGTATGTATTATCCTGTATATGTCCAATCGTCGAACCCTGTGAGTTATAATGAGGCTGTTGCACGGCAAGGTGCAGATGCAATTAATACGAAGGTCTGGTGGCAAAAACCGTAACTGTAAAGAAAGTAAAAATGAAAACGTTATTTAATAGTATATTTCCGCTTTTAATCACCTTATTAATCGCTGGTTCCTGTGCAGAAACGAATTATCCTGGAGGTGAGGTGAGTCCATATATCGGTATTTACGATGTACGTAATTTGTATAAAGGAGAACCGTTAAATCTGAATTTGGAATCATTAGAAGGTTCGCAAAAACTTGCTGCGACTGTAATATCGGACCATAGTGGTGGAAATTTGCCAAGTGGTTTGCTGATTGTACAAGATAGACGGCGATTGGATTTTCAACGGGGTATTTCGATTCCACTTGGTGATGCTGCTGCAAACTATCAGCCGGGAGATTCTCTAATCATCGATATTGATGGCGGTGTTTTAAATCGAGTTGATGGTATTCTTCAGATTTCTAATATTTCGGAAGATAAAATAAGCAAAGTCGGACAGGTGGATGTTTATGTTACACAGGTGAATGTTGCTAAAATTATTGCAAATCCAGGCAATTATGAAAGTACGTTGGTGGCTATCGTAAAAGGAGGCTTTGCATATACTCCGACGGAAGGGCAGGTGCTGTCAGGTGATCAGGAAATCAATGACGGTTTTGGTGCTATTACAGTACGGACGGATGCACAATCGGATTTGGCAAACCTACCACAGTATAAAATGGCAAATTATTACGGTATTATCTTTACTGAATTGCAAGGAGATAGCTTAGTACCTTATGAAAAGTTAAGAATAGCATCGGATTTGGTCGAGCTGAAATCGGAATATAAAACACCGAAAGCGATTATTACGGGCTGGTCAAATGATCCACAAGGAACGGATGCTAACAATGAATATATGCAGTTTATGGCAACAGAAGATATTGATTTTTCCAAGACACCATTCGCGGTAGTGACTACGAATAACGCTAATGCATCTACGCCAACAGGTTATCCGCAAAAAGGATGGGCTACTGGAGGAGTCCGCACCTACAAATTTAACCTGACATCGGGGACGGCTAAAAAGGGAGAATTTTTTTACGTGGGTGGTTCAAATAAATTGATTATGAGTACAGGCTCTACGAGTATTGCACATGCGAATTGGATAACGGCATATGCCTATAATACAAATGATGGTTTTGATTTTGGTACGAAAACAACCAATTTATTAGCAAATAGTGGTAATGCTTACGGTATTGCAATTTTTCAAGGGACCACCGTAGATGTTAATTCGGTGCCCGAAGATGTGATGTTCGTTGCGACGGGAGGAAGCTTAACTGGAAACGGTTATGGGTACCGCATTACAAATAATGATTTCTATGATATTATAAACCCGTTGACATTGAGCGAACAGCCGTTTTATCAGTCGGGAGCAAATACCAATGCGATGACCTATAACACACCGAGTGATGCGGGGTATTTCAACTTTATGGGCGGCGTTTTTAATCTTACCCTTGGACGTTGGACAACAGCTCGTGTGAAGTATGCGCCGTTACTGACCAAGCAGTCTACATTAGAGGAGATCGAAAATCCGGAGTTTACAACAAAGTTGGTCGACTGATGAAAGGACGCTTTATTTTTCTTCTGAACATCCTAGCTTGTCTAGGATGTTTTGCACAGGTAGATACGACAATCTATGCACATCGCGGTTTTCGCGGTTTATCGCCGGAAAATACCATTCCAGCGATGTTAAGAGCTCTTGATTTGGGGGCTGACGTTTTAGAGATGGATATCGCCTTTTCGGCGGATAAGCAAGCTATCGTATCGCATGACCCTTGGATGGATAGTTTGATCACTTCGGATCCGCAGGGAAGAGCCATTGCGAGCGGTAGGGGCTTGCCATTGTACGAGATGGCCTATGCTGCAATTCGTGCTTATGATGTAGGCTCGAAGCAACATTCTGATTTTCCAAAACAGCGGAGTGTAAAAGCTTATATTCCGAGGCTTATCGACCTTATCGATTCTGTAGAACAGCATGCAAGAGAAAAAGGCTATACGAAACCTTGGTATAGTATCGAAACCAAGACATCGAAGGCTCGAGACCATAAAGCCCAGCCGGCTCCGGAAGAGTTTGTTAGGCTCTTGATGCAGGTTGTTGAGGCGAAAGGTATTCGCAAGAGGGTTATCATCCAATCTTTTGACGAACGTACGTTAGAAATTATTCACCGTGATTATCCCGATGTGCTCACCATGATTAATATTGGAAAAGGAACATTGGAAGAGAATTTGGCAAGGTTAACATTTGTTCCTGACTTTTATGCACCTATTCCACAGCTGATAGATGAGGCACTTGTGCAAGCATGTAAAGAACGGGGGATAAAGCTTCTTTGTGGGAATGTGAATGATAAGCAAGAAATAGATCGCGTATTGAACTTAGGCGTAACAGCGTTCTGCACAGATTATCCTTATACAATGCTGCCTTAAAAAGACGTGTTTTATATATAGCCTCCTGTGTCTCGCGAAGGAAAACACAGGAGGCTTTTTTTTACCTTGGGTAGCTGTTGTCAGCAGATTCTACATCTGCTAAACGCTGTGTAGGATCTATCGTTACTTTTTTTGGTTTTTTTTGCAACTTGATGCTGTAATGCGGATTTGTCCAAAACCAATCTTCCAGCACAGTACGTTTTATACCATTGTAGATGGAAAAAACTTCCTCTGGCTTCTGGCCGCGCATTTCGCGCAATGGAATGTAAAAAAGTTCCTTTGATCCATCTTCATATTCCACCAGAAGGTCGATAGGCATTGCTAGATTCGATTTGTTCGTTAGTTTTATTTCGTTGTTGTTTACTTCTTCAATGCCATAATCAATCGTCCGTGTCGTGTTGATAAATACATTAAAGTACCATTTTAGGTTGATTCCAGAAACTTCTTCAGCAACACGTTTGAAATCATTGGGTGTTGGGTGTTTGAATTTCCAAATTTCATAAAATCGAATAAAGGTTTTCTGTAAATTTTCTTTTCCGATGATGTAGCCGAGTTGTTCGGCTAGCACTTGACCTTTGTTGTAGGCTTCGTTGCTATAGGCATAATTTGTATTGTAGTAGTCTGCAAGGAGACTCATGGGTTCTTCTTTGCCTGATAATGCTAGTTTGTAGTATGCGCGGTAGGCATTGATGACGGGATTTGTTTCCAGTGCTCCTTTTTTCTCAAATAGATTTTGAAAGGCTAATTCTTCGATGTAGCTTGTAAATCCTTCATCAAACCATTCATCTACAGTTTCGTTGATGCCAAAGAGATGTTGGTACCACGAGTGTGCTGCTTCATGAAAGATAACGCCAACTAAGCTTTTTATTTCACGACCACCGGTGATGAGTGTGGCCGTTCCATATTCCATTCCGCCATCGCCACCTTGGATGATGCTGTAAGTAGGCCAAGGGTAGGCACCGAAATGCTGAGAACAATAATCGAAAAACTCTGTCGCTAGACCTAAAGCTGTTTTCCAGTTTTCTTTGACCTCTTTATTTGTTGGAAGAAAGACGGTGTACACTTTAACACCTCCTTTACTTTCTGCCGAGTCTACAGCAAACTTAGGGTCTGCTGCCCAAACAAAGTCGTGGATGTTTTCGGCTTTGAAGTTCCACGTCGCTTTTCCATTTTCTGTTTTTACTTTGGCTTTCTTATCATATCCTTTTACTTGTGTTGGATTTTGCAATTTACCCGATGCACCTACTACGTAATCTTTATTTATATGGATAGTGACATCAAAATTGCCAAAAGGAGCAATAAATTCTCTCCCTACATATTCGTCAAGATGCCATCCGAAATCGTCAAAATGGGCTATCTTGGGATACCATTGGGCCATGGAAAGTGCGACTCCTTCTTTCGAATTACGACCACTGCGACGTATCTGTTCAGGTACTTGTGCTTCCCATTTCAGGTGAAAATTAGCCGTTGTTCCTGCGGCAATAGCTTTTGGAAGTATCACTTCCAAAATGGTGCCGTCGTTATGAAAAATTGCAGCTTGCCCATCAATAGTCAGCGATTTTACGTGTTGATAACCTATTTGTTCTGGTTTTAGCGACGCAATGCGGCTCTGGTATGTTGGTTTTTCTTTGGTACCAAGATTGACGACCATACGGGAGTCGGGGTCGACAATGTTCGCTAAACGGTAGTCCATCATACTGCCCGGTTGGAAAGCATTAAAATACAGGTGAAAGTACACTTTGGTCAGGGCCTGGTTGGAGTTATTATGGTATTGCAAAGACATATCTCCGTTATAACGATACGTTTGCTCATCTACGTCTATGTCTATTTTGTAATCTACTGCTTGCTGCCAATAACCCGCTCTTTGTGGAAAAAGTGGACTGTTTAAAAGCATGAAGAGAGATAGAAAAATTAATTTTTTGATCATTTTTTCTTGGGCTTTTTACATGTAATAATATTCGATGTCTCGGGTTTTAAGTGCATGCAGAAGTGCGTCGAGATCATCCGCTTTTTGGAATAATTTGTTTCTCCAATACCTTTTCGGTATTCTACTACTTTTGCAGAAAATCATGAGGAGATTTCCGCCAGAGCGAGGGAGGTTCCGGATGTATTTTATGTCGCTAAGTGTAAGCTGTTCCTCTTTTTCGTTATGGAAACGGATGCTTATCTGATCTGAACCTATGGTCCAGTACGAGGTGTTTCGGCTCCATTTTGTTGCCCCAAACAAAAGCAAGGGCAGACTAACTAATACCAAAAGAATTTTTAGAATTTCATCGACAGTTAATCGAGATGCTAGGGCTGTCACAAGGCAAACTCCAACCAATAACAAGAGCATGTATTTGCCTCGATGTAATGTCGCAATATGAAACGTCTCATCGGTCATGTTGCCAAAAATAAGAAAGAGCAACCAAATAGTTGCTCTTTTCGTTAATTATCACGAGTTATTTACGTTAATCGTTTTCATCTATCTGAACGAATTCGCCTGAGATGTTGATGTATTTTGTTTCGCCATCGTTTGTTTCGCTCACGGAGGCGACGCCATCGTAAAATGGTGTGGCATAGGTATACTTGAAAGGAATAACGGTCTTTCCCTCCGCTGTGATGTAGCCATATTTACCTTCTTCTGTTGCCAGAAGGAAATTGTTTTGGTTGGCAAATGTCAGATAGTTATAGCCTTTAGTCATTTTTCGCTGACTTTTGATGTCGACTAGGTAATAAAGATCGTTTTCTAGAACAATCGCATACTGACTATTGTATTCCTGTATTATCGTGTATACGGCCGGTAATATGATTTGCTCTCTGTTGTTAATTAATCCACTATGATCAGCGATGGAAAATATAGCATAACCGTCTACAAAATGTGTTAAATAATCGTATTTTGGGGGGATGACAATGTGTTTCTGAAAATCCATGAATCCTAATTTTTGATTTTCTGCGAATAGAATAAACGGCTGTTCATTATCTATATCTAAAAAATCCCACTCGCATGCAAATAGCTCTTGTCCCCGAATGTCAATGATGCCGTACTGGCCCTCGGGATTCACGACAACAGCATAATCTCCTTTAAATTCGCCTATGGATGAATATTTTGCTTCAACAATTTCATTTTCATCGGCATCTTTAATGCCCAGTAGATCACTTTCTCCGTCTTGAAAGAGGTAAAGTTCATGTCCTATTGGCGTATCAGTGAGGTCATATTCTTCCGTATCCACTATCGTATAGTTTTCTGGGATAACAAATAGTTGTGGGGCAAAATCAACCAATTGAACATTTGTCGCGATCATTCCTAATTCTGCCGTTTGGATGGCTAGAGCTGCTCCTGGTATGTGATTTAGGTATGTATAGTCTCCCCATGAAAACGAAGGAAGTTTTTCGGTATACCACACGTTAATTGTGCTAGGTGTGTTGGTTTCGCTATCGTATACCGATTCTGAAACCTCTACTAAGGCAAGTTTACAGGTATAACCTGCTATATTTCTTGTGCTATCTCTGATAAGCGTTATTGGAAAATTCTCAGTAAGCTCGCTGCTTTCTTGATTATCTTCGTTAGCAGGAATGGAGGTTTCCCAATATTGTTGTAGGGAAGGATATAATACAAAGGATTGTCCCGTTTCTTGATGGATGATTTGCGTATTTTCGATAATAGCGATATTCGTGCTAATACGTGCCAACTGCCCGTTCACCCAGGCTTCAATCTGGGGTTTATCATGATCTGGTTCGCCTTCAGTTATTACTTGAAGCAATGAAGATGATAAGAAATCATTTGTAGGATCTACCAATTCTACAAATTCTTTTGGAATTTCCAATTTGTAGTCTATTTTGAAAATCTTTTCTTGAGCGAAGGTGTTCGATACCAAGCTGAAGCTGAAAAATAGAGCAATTACGTTACGCATATGCCGTGTGTTTAATAAGGCAAATGTCTGAAAAAACTTTTATGATTTCATAACATAATGATAGTTATGAAAAGTAAAGAGGAGCTTAAAAATAGTTCAACAGTTTGACGAGGGCTGTTTTTGCTAGTGTTGCTAATTTATTAAAGTGTGAAATATTTCTCGGGATCAAGCTTGTGGTCGTTTTGGATGACTTCATAGTGCAGATGCGAGCCTGTACTCCGTCCTGTACTTCCGAGTAGTCCTACGATTTCTCCTGCCTCAATGCGTTCACCTTTCTTAACGCGGGTTCTTGTAAGGTGTGCATAGCGTGTTTCGTAGCCGTTGTTGTGTTTTACCATTACCACGTAACCATAGTCTCCTTTATAACCCGCAAAGGTTACCTGTCCTTTTGCGGTTGCTTTTACAGGGTCGCCAGTTCGTCCCTTTAAATCGACTCCTGCGTGCATTTCTCGACCCCGATTGGTAAAGGGGTTTCGTCGGTAACCAAAAGGTGAAGTAATGCGCCCTGCATGTGGTCTTCCCAAAGGCATACCTTCGAGCTTGGCTTCTAGGTTTTTTAGTTGTTTTTTGTAAAAAACAGATAACTCGACGAGGTTTTCTTCTTTTTCAATAGGCCCACCCACATTTTTTATTTTTATTTCTTTAAGGCCTCGGCGTCGCATTTTTTGGTTAATTCTTTCCAATGTGCTGTCGATGGAATTAAAGGACTTTTTCATCTCCTCGGTGGTTAGCTCATTGTTCGCCCCATCTAATTCTAGGCGTTTTTTCTGCTCGTTTAATAAATTTATTTTTTTGTCGTATTGAACATATTGTTCATTTGTTTGTTGTCTAACAAAGAAGATTAAGGAAATGATAGCAAGTGTAATCAGGGTTAATAGAAACCCTGTAATCTTCTTCCAATGTAAGACAACTACAGTTGGAATTTGCAATCTCTTAGTAGATGTACCATCCTGTTCAACGAAAAGCACGGCTGTTTTTTTCTTTAGCATAGCGTCAATAACAAAAACTCACTTATGATACGGAGCACAAAGGTAATTCTTCAAGAAGTTTATCTTCAATATTTTACGTTTTTTAACATTTTTAACATTTGAATTTATCGTGAAAAAATAAGCACCTTTGCGCATGTCGTTTGCTTCAAAACTGATGGAATGGTATGGGAAGAATGGGCGTGAATTGCCTTGGAGAAACATACAAGACCCCTATATAATATGGCTTTCTGAAATTATACTACAACAGACGCGTGTAGAGCAAGGGTTGCCGTATTTCAATAGGTTTTTGGAAGAATTTCCTATTGTAACAAAATTCGCGCAAGCGGAGGAAGAAGTTATCTTGCGTTTGTGGCAGGGTTTGGGATATTATTCGCGGGCTCGCAACATGCACAAGGCGGCGAAGATGGTGTTGACGAAGTACGATGGTGTGTTCCCGAGTCGTTATGATCAGGCATTGCAGTTGCCCGGAGTAGGGGAATACACGGCTGCTGCTATTGCATCGTTTTCCAGCAACGAACCTAAAGCGGTTCTTGATGGGAATGTTTTTAGGGTCTTATCTCGTTTCTTCGGTATTGCTGAGCCAATTAACTCCACGAAAGGGAAGAAACTCTTTGCGGAGATTGCTGCGGAAATGTTGGATAAAGAGCATGCGGGGACCTATAACCAGGCGATTATGGATTTTGGAGCGCTGCATTGTAAGCCTAAAGCTCCATTGTGTGATACTTGCATATTTCGTTTGGAGTGTGTGGCTTTTCAGCAAGGTCGTGTTGATGTATTGCCTGTTAAGTTGAAGGGAAAGGCAAGTAAAAATCGTTATTTCCATTATTTTATTCTGTTGGAGGATGATAAAATTTTAATGTCTAAACGAGAGGAAGGCGATGTTTGGGCAAATCTTTATGAATTCCCGCTGATAGAGACGCCGATAGATATGGAGGTTGATGCACTGCGTGTTACGTCCTTGTTTTTGAATTACTTCGATCAGCAGGTCTTGCTGGAGCCTTTGGAAGGACCTGTCAAACATGTGTTGAGTCATCAAAATATTTATGCTCGATTTTATATCGTTCGTTCAATTAATTCTTTAAAAATTAAAAAAACGAATTGGGATTATTATTTTTTCGAAAAAATCGATACTTTAGCTAAACATAAACTTATATTTTCTTTTCTTGAAAAGAACAAGCAACTAATCAAGTCCTAAATTGTAATTATGGCTAGTGTTAATAAAGTTATTTTAGTGGGACATCTAGGCAAAGATCCCGAAGTACGTTATCTCGATGGTAATATTACCGTTTGTAGTTTTCCTTTAGCAACTTCTGAAAGTTATACCAAAGATGGTGTGCGCATGCAGCATACAGAGTGGCATAACATTGTCATGTGGCGAAATCTGGGTGAAATGGCGGTTAAGTATTTGAAGAAAGGTAAGTTAGTTTATATCGAAGGGAGGTTGCGAACACGCAATTATGAGGATAAAGAGGGGCATCGCCGCTTTGTTACCGAGATTGTTGGGGAAAACTTTAAACTGCTTGGGCGTCCGTCCGATTTTGGACAGCAAGTTAAATCTTCTACGGTAGAAAATACTGCCGAGGACGTTGAAAAGGAGCAGGACGTTGATTTTATGGAAAACGATAATGATACGGATGGCTTACCATTCTAATTCTAGGTATTCTCTTCTTCGTAAAAATAAGTTGGTCTGGACATAACTTTTAATATTTTGCTGTATCTTTGGCATTATGTTGCAGGATAAAATTAAGCAGTATACAGAAGAGATTGCGCAATTCCAACCTACGTCAGCTGCTGATGTGGAAAGTTTTCGTTTGAAGTTCTTGGTTGCCAAGGGGATTGTCAAATCCTTGTTCGATGAGTTTAAAACGGTTTCTCCTGAGGAGAAACGGGATTTGGGAAAAGTCTTAAATGACTTTAAACAACTGGCTGAACAACGGTTTAGTGAGGCACAGGCACAATATGTAACAACGACAAAATCGCAACAGCGTGAAGAGGGCGACTTGACCCTTCCTGGTGAAGGTTTTCAACTGGGGTCTAGACATCCGCTATCTCTCGTACGTAAAGAAATCGTTGAGATTTTCAAGAAATTAGGCTTTATCGTTGCCGAAGGGCCTGAAATAGAAGATGACTGGCATAATTTTTCTGCGCTTAATTTTCCGCCAGAGCATCCCGCTCGAGATATGCAGGATACTTTCTTTGTGGAAAAGAAGGAGGGAAATGATATCGCGCTTCGTACCCACACTTCTTCTGTTCAAGTACGATTAATGGAAATGGGAAAACCACCTTTCCGCGCAATTATGCCGGGGCGTGTGTATAGAAACGAAGCTATTTCGGCTCGTGCGCATTGTTTCTTTCATCAAGTAGAAGGGCTTTATGTCGACGAAAATGTATCCTTTGCTGACCTGAAACAAACACTTTATCATTTTGTGCAGGAATTATATGGAGAGGGGACAAAAGTACGTTTCCGACCTTCTTATTTTCCGTTTACAGAGCCTTCTGCGGAGATGGATATTTCTTGTACTATCTGTAAGGGAGATGGTTGTCAGTTGTGTAAGCACTCGGGGTGGGTAGAGATTTTAGGATGTGGAATGGTGGATCCCAATGTGTTGGAGAATTGTGGTATAGATAGTAATAAGTATTCTGGTTTTGCCTTCGGTATGGGGATAGAACGGATTACAAACCTGAAATATGAAATCCGAGACTTACGTCTTTTCTCTGAAAATGATGTTCGGTTTCTTTCACAGTTTGAAACAGAAATTATTTAATAATGAGCACAAAAATCGTTTACATCTTCTTTTTTGTATCGATTTTCACTTTTCAAGGATGCGGTTCGGGAAGCTGTAACGTGGTTCCGGACCGTTCGTTTACAACGAATATTAACCAAGCTGAGCATCTTTCCGTTTTTTCCACCAATGGATGGGCTTATGCAGATGGAGGCTACGCTGGATTAGTTGTGTATAATACAGGGACGCAGGCTAAGCCTCAATTGATTGCTTATGATCGGTGTAGTACCGTGAATCCCGATGCGGGTAATAAGGTGAAAGTGGAAGGGCAGCTCATCGTGGATCCAGTATCGGGTGCTAAATGGTTACTTTTAGATGGATCTCCAGCAGAAATTGCAGAATGCCCATTAAAGCCGTATTCTGTTGGACAGAACGGCAATGTTTTTTATGTTCAAAATTAATTTATGGAAACAGATAGCGTCATATTATCCATAAAAAAATCAGCTCGTGAGCTTTTTAGACGCTATGGTTACAATAAAACCAGTGTGAACGAACTTGCAAAGCAAGCCCATATTGCTAAGGCTACATTTTATAAGCATTTTGCCAGTAAGGAGTTGATTTTGCATGCCGTATTGATGGATTATATTCAGGAAAATGTACAGGATATCCTAGATAAGAATGTGAGAGAAAAAGACCTTTCTACTTTTCTTGCCAATACGATATTACGTGTCAGCCGAGTGACGTATACCGTGTGTAATGAATTTGTTGGTTGGGAATTTATTCGTGAGTCAGCAAATGCACAGGAGTATCTAAAGACGCTTTCCGACGATCTAGAGTTTCTTTTACTGAGTTCGTTTATTCAGAATGAAACTATTGCACATGCAGTTCCTGAAGAACGATTGACATTTTTGATTAAGTCAAGTAAAAATATTGTCTTTTCGTTTGCATTCACCGGAGTAACGGAGGGTGACGTGCGAAAAAATTTCATTTCTTTTCAAAAGGAAATTCTTCCTTATCTTGTTCAAGCGACCTTGTTAGAAGGTTGATCGCCATGTCGGCAGGATTTTGAAATACCTCATAAAATTTTCTATATATGTGATAGCTGTTAAATAAATGGCTGTGATCTCTGCTGTCTAGGAAAGTTCCTGATGGTTATGGTGAACATATAGTTTCAGAAAAAAAGCGTATTTTTGCACCTATTATGGGTAGAAGAATTCCACAGGATAAGAGGTTTATCTCCGATGTGAAGATTATTGATATTGCAGAAGAAGGCAAAGGTGTAGCGAAACAGGATGAGCTGGTGATGTTTATCGATCAGGTTGTTCCGGGCGATGTTGCGGATATCGAACTGCAAAGGAAAAAAAAGAATTTTGCAGAAGGTCGGTTGGTTAAACTAAAGGAAGCTTCTCCTTATCGTATCGACCCTTTTTGTCCTCATTTCGGGGTGTGCGGAGGTTGCAAATGGCAGCATATGGACTATAATGCACAGCTGTTATTTAAGCAACAATATGTCGATAATGCATTGCGACGGTTGGGGAAAGTTGATACAGCATCGATGGAACCTATTCTTGGTTCTGCCGAAACCTCGTATTATCGAAACAAGCTTGAATTTACGTTTTCTAATAAACGCTGGTTGACTTCTGTGGATGAAGAAGTCTTGCCGGAAAGTATGAATGCTTTGGGATTTCATGTTCCTGGACGATTTGATAAAATATTGGATATTGACCACTGTTTTTTACAACAGGATCCGTCGAATAAAATCCGAAATAGCATACGCGACTTTGCGCAAGAGAATGGCATGTCTTTCTATGATTTGAGAGCGCATGAAGGAGCCTTACGTAATGTGATTATCCGGACGGCTTCTACTGGGGAAATCATGGTTATTGTGATTTTTGCCTACCCTACTGAAGAGCAGGTTGAAGCCTTGATGGAACATGTGCAACAGGCGTTTCCTGATTTGGCTTCTTTACTTTATATTGTGAATCAAAAACGAAATGATACTATTTTTGATCAAGATATCCATGTATATGCCGGTCGTGATTTTATCTACGAGGAGATGGAAGGCCTGAAGTTTAAGGTTGGTCCGAAATCTTTTTATCAGACAAATTCTGCTCAAGCGTATCAATTGTATAAGATAACGCGCGAGTTCGCTGATTTACGAGGTGATGAACTCGTGTATGACTTGTATACTGGGGCCGGAACAATTGCAAATTTTGTTGCGCGTTCGGCGAAACAAGTTGTTGGAGTAGAATATGTTCCTTCGGCGATTGAAGATGCGAAAATCAACTCTCAGATTAATGATATCCATAATACAAAGTTCTACGCTGGTGATATGAAGGATGTTTTGACTGGCGATTTTATTGCAGAACATGGAAAACCGGATGTCGTGATTACAGATCCTCCGCGTGCAGGTATGCATGTCGATGTGGTGCAGCGGATTTTGGAAATGGAAGCTTCAAAAATTGTGTATGTGAGTTGCAACGCGGCTACACAAGCGCGAGATTTAGCGTTGTTGCAAGAGAAATATGTTGTCAGCCGAATTAAGCCTGTTGATATGTTCCCGCAAACGCAACATGTGGAAAATGTGGTTTTATTGACTTTACGTGATTAATTTTTAGTGTTTTGGATATAGAGGATTTGATGCATGGTGGCGCTTCAGATAAAGAAATGAAGCAAAATAGCCCTTTGAAAAGTTTAAAGTTGGATCTTGATTTCTATCGGGAATCGATTAAAGAGGTGGCTGCTGAAATGATGGCTGAGGGGTATACGCTCTATCCGATATTTGTAGCGCATCAGCATGAAGTGGCGTTGGGGGAGATGTTGTTGGATAGGAACGAGTTGAATACACAGTGGAGTATTCAGGTGAGTTCCTTGGAAGAATTTGTAGATAGAGGTATTGTGAAAGAAGAACGCAAGGATTATTTTATCAAGAACTTTAAATCGGCAAATGATTATATGTGTCTCTTCGTTATCGTTCCAGAAGGCGCTAATTTTGTTTTTTTTCCGTACGCATAGTTGTAAATCAGATTTATGACTTTTTAACATTGCGTAGTCTAAACATTTGTTATTTTTAGCCAAATGTATTTAAGAGTTAAACATATAATCTTGCTCATAAGTTGTGCTTTCCTTTTTTTGGGAGGTATCGAAGGGGCTATTGCACAAACAGGCGGTGTTTCTGGTATTGTGGTGGAGAAAGGTGGTAGCACAAGGCTCGGAGAAGTGAATGTTACAAATATTCGTACCAAGCGACGAACCCAGACGAATACCTTTGGTGTATTTATTATCGAGGCTTCGGTAGGCGATAGTCTCTCTTTTTCGAAGACGGGGTATGGGCCTATAAAGACGGTTTTGTATACGAGTGAGGATATTTTGATTGAGATGCAAGCGGGCCTAACATTAGAGACAGTCGTAATTAGCCGTCGAAGCAAAGAAGCGGAACTGCGAGACTTTATGGATGATTATGCAAAAAAGGGTGTGTATAACGGTGGGAAGAACAGCGTCGGGACCTATATAGGTAGTCCTGCAACAGCACTTTATAATCTTTTTGGTCGCGAAGCAAAAAATGCGAAACGTTTTTCCAAAGTGATGGATCGAGAGTTGGAGGAGACGAAAGTAGACCGTGTATTCAATAAATCTTCTGTAGGGGCTTTGACAAACTTATCCGGAGACGATCTCCAATCGTTTATGGATCTCTATAGACCTTCTGCCGCACTTGTCGAACGTTGGGGGCAATATGATTTTATGAATTATGTAAAGACTTCTTTTGAATCATGGGAAAAGAATGGACGACCAAAATCATCCCGATTACCTAAACTCGAAATTCCTCCACAAGAAAAATAAATGTCTTCACTTTTTTTCTGAAATGTTCTTGGTATTACTAGTTTGGCATTCGCTTTGTTTAATATTAATTAGAAAAATTACTAGAATAGAACGTTATGAAAATGAATAGAAAATTAGCTATATATGGCTTGTCGATGGCAACATCAGCGATGTTGTTTGCGAGTTGTTCTACTATACAGAATACAAATAGTACGACAAAAGGAGCTGTTATCGGTACCGCAGCAGGTGCAGGCTTGGGTGCTCTTATTGGTGGTAAAGCTGGAAATACAGCGGTAGGTGCTATAGCCGGTGCCGCAATTGGTGGTGTTGCAGGAGGATTGATTGGAAAAAAAATGGATAAGCAAGCCAAAGAAATTGAAAATACAGTAGCAGGAGCGGAGGTGATCAAGGCAGATGAAGGTATTATTGTTAAATTTGACGAAGGTATTCTTTTTGATTTTAATAGTTCTACATTAAAATCAGCTGCTAAAACAAATATCGGTAATTTAGTCGCTACATTAAATAAAGAGCCGAATACGGAAATTTTGGTTATTGGGCACACTGACAATGTTGGTACGCTAGCTGCAAACCAAAAGGTATCTGAGTCTCGTGCTGCATCTGTAAAAGCATATGCTGTATCTCAGGGATTGAGTAGTATTCGGATTCGTACAGAAGGAAAAAACTATTCTGAACCTCTTGCGTCAAACGATACGGATGCCGGACGTGCTGAAAACCGTCGCGTTGAAATTGTAATCGTAGCGGGAGATAAAATGGTTCAGGAAGCAAAAGCAGAAGCTTCTAATTAATTAAGGTGTTTTCGTCGTCAGAGTGCATCAGAAAGTGTTGACGTAAGATTTTATCAGCTGACGACTGAAATACATTCAGATAAAAATAATAAATTGTTTTTCTTAGAGGGAGCTGTTCTTTGGGGCAGCTCTCCTCTTTTTGTGAAATTCGATTCTTTTGCCAGCTATCGTAGTAGGAAATAAATAGGCTAGAATAGGATTTATTTCTATAGGTTGTCCTGGGATTTTTTCCCGGAACCAAGAGTGTGATGTAGTGTTAAATTTTGGTCAAGATCTGCCAAAGTGTCATCGATTTAAGTTTTTATTGTTAGCTTTGTAGTCTTTGAAATAGAATAATGCTAGAATTAGAACACAGTACGAAAACGCATGATGAATCCCGTCAGGGAGAAGCGTTGGACATGTTGCCAACCGGTCAATCTACTGGAAGGAAGTTGTATATCGAAAGTTATGGTTGTCAGATGAATTTTTCTGACAGTGAGATTGTAGCCTCCATATTGGTGGATAAAGGGTTTGAGACGACGAGAGATTACAAAGAGGCGGATGTTGTATTTATCAATACGTGCTCTATCCGAGAGAATGCTGAACAACGTGTGCGGAACAGGTTGAAGGAGTTTGAATCGGCTAAAACTAGAAATCCAGGAATGATTGTCGGTGTCTTAGGTTGTATGGCAGAGCGTCTGAAATCAAAATTTTTGGAAGAGGAAAAGTTGGTTGACGTCGTTGTTGGACCTGATGCTTATCGGGATTTGCCGAACTTGATTGACCGTGTCGATGATGGCAGTAAAGCGGTAAACGTTTTACTCTCTAGGGAGGAAACTTATGCGGATATTAGCCCTGTCCGGTTGAATTCCAACGGTATATCGGCATTTATTTCCATTATGAGAGGATGTGATAACATGTGTTCATTCTGTGTTGTGCCATTCACTCGGGGGCGTGAACGTAGTCGTGACGTGCATTCGATCGTGAAGGAAGCACAAGATCTATTTAATGCAGGTTATAAGGAAGTGACTTTGTTGGGGCAGAATGTAGATTCCTATAAGTATACACCAACCGTGGCAGAGGGAGAAGAAGCTCAGCCTGTTGTAAATTTTGCTCATCTCTTAGCTCTTGTTGCAGAAGTTAGTCCTGAATTGCGGGTGCGCTTTTCAACTTCACATCCAAAGGATATTACGGATGAGGTGCTGTATACAATGGCACGTTATGAAAATATTTGTAAATATATCCATCTTCCCGTGCAATCCGGAAATAGTCGGGTTTTGGATTTGATGAATCGTACATACGATCGTGCCTGGTATATGGAACGTGTAGATGCGATTCGTCGTATTATTCCAACCTGTGGTATATCTACGGATGTTATTACTGGTTTTTGTACGGAAACAGAGGAAGAACATCAGGAGACATTATCGATGATGGATTATGTGAAGTATGATTTTGCGTATATGTTTGCTTATTCCGAGCGTCCAGGTACATTGGCTGCCAAACGCTATGAAGATGATATTCCAGAGGATGTCAAGAAAAGACGTTTGACTGAGGTTGTTAATAAGCAACAGGAACATAGCTTTTATCGTTTGCAGAATTTCATTGGGAAGGTGCATCGCGTATTAATTGAAGGCTTCTCTAAACGTTCGGACTTAGATTATTGTGGGCGTAACGATCAAAATACTATGATTGTTTTTCCTGTTGATGCGCGCTTTAAACCTGGACAGTACGTTAATGTATTGGCAGAGCGCAGTACGTCTGCTACTGTTATGGGACGAATAGTGGATTAAAAATAGGAAAAGAGAACTATCGTGGATATTCAAGATATTAAAAATAGATTTGGAATAATTGGCAATTCACCCTTGTTAAACCGTGCTATTGACGTGGCAAAACAGGTAGCTCCCACTGATATTTCTGTTTTAATTCAGGGGGAAAGTGGTTCCGGTAAGGAGGTTTTCTCTCATATCATTCACCAGCTAAGTACGAGAAAACATGGCTCTTTTATCGCAGTTAACTGTGGAGCGATACCTGAGGGAACCATTGATTCCGAGTTGTTCGGTCATGAGAAAGGATCTTTTACGGGGGCTCATGAAGCGCGGAAAGGTTATTTTGAAGTGGTAGATGGGGGGACGATATTCCTGGATGAGGTTGGAGAATTGCCATTAGGAACGCAAGCTCGTCTATTACGGGTATTGGAAACTGGTGAGTATATTCGGGTGGGTTCTTCGAAAGTGCAAAAAACAAATGTTCGTGTTGTTGCAGCTACGAATGTTGATGTTTACGAAGCTGTTAAGAAAGGTAAGTTCCGTGAAGATCTGTATTATCGTTTAAATACGGTTCCTTTAAAGATTCCTTCCTTGCGAGAACGTAAGGAGGATGTCAATCTACTTTTTCGTAAATTCATTGTTGACTTTTCGGACAAATACCGTACACCCGGTATACAATTGACACCTGATGCGCAAGAGCTGCTGATGAATTACAATTGGCCAGGGAACGTTCGGCAATTGAAAAATATCGCTGAACAGATCGCCGTATTGGAGCGTGAACGTGTGGTGAATGCTTCCATATTGTCGAAGTATCTGCCTGTTGAACAGGTTTCTTCGCTTCCTGCTTTAGTCAAAGAAGGAGGTAAGGAGGACTTCTCAGAGCGGGACTTGCTTTACAAGGTGCTCTTTGACATGAAGAAAGATATGGTGGATTTGAAGAAATTGGTTGTGGAACTTTTGCAAAATGGAGTCAATTCGGGTACATTTGAACAAAATTCTCCCTATATTAACCAACTGTATAATGAGGTGACGCCTTCTCCGGCTTATATTGGTGAAGAGGTAAAGCCACCTACATTGACCATTCATAATCCGAATCAGGTGGCGAAGGCAAGCAATGATTATATGCCTTACGAAACACAAGATGCGGAAGAGGTAGAGGAATCACTGTCTTTGGTTGACAAAGAGTCGGACCTCATTAAAAAAGCCCTTAAGAAGCATAAAGGAAAGCGGAAGGCAGCAGCTCGTGAGCTAGGTATTTCAGAACGCACCTTGTATAGAAAAATAAAAGACTTAAATTTAGATTAATAAGCGCGTTATTTATGCAAAGAATTTTTTCCGTTTTTTTGCCGATGGCTGTTGTACTGTGTTTCTTCTTTTCGGGCTGTGGCGTGAACTATAGCTTTAGTGGTGGTTCCATTCCCGAGAATATGAAAACGGTGAATGTTCAGTTTTTTGAAAATATAGCTCCTATGGTATATGCTACACTTAGTCAGAACTTTACAGAAGGCCTGAAAGAACGTATTCGTAGTCAATCTCGTTTAAGTCAAGTGAATGGTGAGGCGGATGCCATGTTTGAAGGTGTTATTACAGGATATGACATTACACCGGCAGCGGTGGAAGCGAACTCCGATCGTGCGGCCTTAAATAGGTTAACCATCACGGTGAAAGTGAAGTATACGAATAGACTAGATGAAACGGGAGAGAGTAGTTTCGAGCAATCATTCACACAGTTTCAAGAGTTTTCAGGGACCGTGACAGCACAAGAAGCAAACTTGAATGCGGCTATCATCAAATTATTAACGGAAGATATTTATAACCGCGCATTCGCAAACTGGTAGTATATATGGAAAATCAAGGACGATCGGTAGCGTATTTGTATCATCAGGCTTTGGTGAACCCCAACGATTTGACAGCAGATGACTTTGGATTTTTACTGGCTAAGTTTCCCTATTCGCAACCGTTACATTTTGCATTCGAACGACGTAAATTTCTTCAAGGTGAGCTTAACAATTTGGGAGGAAGTGCTATTCTTTTGTCCGCTAGCCCCAATTGGTTGTACGAATATGTACAGATGCCAGTTGTCGAATCACCGTTTGTAGAAGTTCAGGATGATGATTATGTTCCTTACAAGGAAGGAAGCTTGCAAGAGCTTACAGGGGAAATTACAGACGTTGCTATCGATTCTGCTCCAATCGTAGAAGAAGCTGTTTTGAATCCATCGAATACTGATCTTTCGAACGACGCTATTGACTTTGATGTAGTGGTAACTGACGAGCTGGTTGTTGCAGAAACTGAAGATACGCAGGAAGAGTCAAATCAACAGCAAGAAGCGAGTGGGATAGAGGAGGAATCTGTCTTTGTTACGGAAGAAGATAATGTTGATGTAGAGGAAGCACCTTTGGATGCCGTAATAAGTTCTTCGGAGCTTCAGGAGCAGCATTTGGAGAATGTAGAAGAGACGGATGTTGATGTGCCGATTGTTGAGCGCGAGGAGGCTAGGCCTGATGAAGAAGCAAAAGGTTTATCTGTTGGTCTGGATTCTGTGCATACGACGGAAGATGAGGACGAAAGGAATGCGCTAGAGACGTTGGTAATTGAAGGTATAGGGGGCGGGGATTATTTTGCCCTCCATGCAAAGAATTTACAATGGGAAAATGAGAAGAGTGAGGATATTCCCGAGGAAATCGTTTCAGGGGAGGAGGAACAGGAAAATAAGGAAGAAGATGATATAAGTTTGTATAACGACGATCTTATGCCTTATAGTTTTAGATGGTGGCTACACAAAACACGTTTGGAATATGCAGAAACGTATCAGCCTTTTGTCAATCCGTCATTAACTGTTAATAAAAAATCTGGTTTTGATCCTATTGAATTTGATCGTGTGGTTTTAGACCAACAGATTCGAGAGAATATTATACATTTTCAAAGCCCAGAGGATAAACTCAGTGAAGAGGTCAAACAACGCACTGTAGATTACAATAGAAATGACAAAACTGCGGAGGTGATTGAGCGCTTTATTCGGGAAGAACCTCAAATTCAGCCACCTCCGGCGGATCAGTTGAATATGGAAAATAAGGCGCGTAAAAGTTCTGAAGAAAAGTTTGAACTGGTAACGGAAACGCTAGCGCATATTTATGCGGGTCAAGCGATGTATGTCAAAGCTATTGAAGTGTTTAAAAAATTAATTTTGAAGTTTCCGGAAAAAAAATCGTATTTTGCGAGCCGAATTAAAGAATTGGAAGAAAAACTATATTAACGAAATAAAGAAATGCAAACATTTTTAATTATCCTGATCGTGTTGACTAGTTTGTTGTTAGCGCTTATTGTGTTGGTGCAAAATCCAAAAGGAGGAGGTTTGTCATCAGGATTTGCTGGGAGCTCAAATTTGATGGGGGTGCAACGTACAGGAGATTTTTTAGAAAAAGGTACTTGGGGATTAGCTATTGCCTTAATGGTTTTTTGCTTAGCTATTAATATCGTTGGACCTTCTGCTGGGAAAAGAGCTGGTGGTTTAGGTGATCAAATAGAGGCACCTGCGCAAAGTTCTCCTTTAAACTTGAATACAAATCCGGTTCAAGAACAGCAAGCGCCTGCTACTTCAGCAACGCCTGCAGATTCTTCAAAATAAATCAAACACTGTTTGTAAAAGTAACGAAGCCCCGTATATCATACGGGGCTTTTTTTGTGGTGACAGGATGACATTCTGATTTTTTTTGACTGTCAATTTTTAGCTTGTGATGTGAAAAAATGGCAACAAATTCGCTTTTTTCTTCTTTGGCATAATTGGTGATAAGAGAACAAGAGTATTAAACGTTAAAAAGATAAAACTAAAATAATTATGGCATTAAGTATTAAACCTATCGGAGACAGAGTCGTGGTAGAGGCGGCTCCAGCAGAGGAAAAAACAGCATCGGGTATTTATATTCCAGATACTGCGAAAGAGAAGCCTTCTCAAGGTACAATCGTTGCAGTAGGAACAGGTAAACCAGAAGAACCTCTTACTGTTCAAGTAGGTGACAAAGTTTTATATGGCAAATATGCTGGTACAGAAATCACTTATGAAGGTAAAGAATATTTAATTATGCGTGAATCAGACATCTACGCAGTGTTGTAAGTCTAGAGTATAAAAAAATAAAAAAGAAGAAATGACAAGAAGTCAAAACTTAGGTTTCGATGGAAAGGTCAAAAAATCTAAAACTATAAAAAATGGCAAAACAAGTAAGATATAATGTTGAAGCTCGTGACGCACTGAAAAAAGGTGTAGACACATTAGCAAATGCAGTAAAAGTAACTTTAGGTCCTAAGGGTCGTAATGTAATTATCGAGAAAAAATTTGGTTCTCCATTGATTACAAAGGATGGTGTATCCGTAGCGAAAGAAATTGATCTAAAGGATGCTTTAGAAAATATGGGTGCACAGATGGTGAAAGAAGTGGCTTCTAAGACTGCAGATCAAGCTGGTGATGGAACTACTACAGCTACAGTGTTAGCACAAGCTATCATCGCTCCAGGATTAAAATCCGTTGCAGCTGGTGCAAACCCAATGGATTTAAAACGTGGTATCGATAAAGCTGTTGCAGCGGTAGTTGGTAATTTGAAATCACAATCTCAAGTTGTCGGTGCTGATAACAACAAGATCAAACAAGTTGCTACAATTTCGGCAAATAACGACGATGTTATCGGTTCTTTAATTGCTGAGGCAATGGAAAAGGTGGGTAACGATGGCGTTATTACTGTAGAAGAAGCAAAAGGTACAGAGACAGAGGTTAAAACTGTAGAAGGTATGCAATTTGACCGTGGTTACTTGTCTCCTTACTTTGTAACGAACTCCGATAAGATGGAAGCGGAGTTAGATAGTCCTTATATTTTGATCTACGATAAAAAGATCAGCAATATGAAGGAATTATTGCCGATTTTGGAGAAACAAGTTCAAACGGGTAAACCTTTGTTGATTATTGCTGAAGATTTAGATGGTGAGGCTTTAGCTACATTGGTTGTTAATAAAATCCGTGGTTCTCTGAAAGTTGCTGCTGTTAAAGCACCTGGCTTTGGCGATCGTCGTAAAGCAATGTTGGAAGATATCGCTATCTTAACTGGAGGTACTGTTATTTCTGAAGAGCGTGGTTATAAGTTGGAAAATGCAGAACTTTCTTACTTAGGTCAAGCGGAGAAGGTTGTTATCGATAAAGATAATACAACGATCATCAACGGTTCTGGAAATGCAGAGGACATCAAAGCTCGCGTGGCACAAATTCGTTCACAAATCGAAACGACTACTTCTGACTACGACCGTGAGAAATTGCAAGAGCGTTTAGCTAAGTTATCAGGTGGCGTGGCTGTTCTTTATGTAGGTGCAACTACAGAAGTAGAGATGAAAGAGAAGAAAGACCGTGTTGATGATGCTTTGCATGCCACACGTGCAGCTGTTGAAGAAGGTATTGTTGCTGGTGGTGGTGTTGCATTTATCCGTGCTACTGAAGCGCTAGCAGGTCTTAAAGGTGCAAATGAGGACGAAACCATTGGTATCGAGATTATTAAACGTGCTATCGAAGAGCCTCTTCGTCAGATCTGTAATAATGCAGGTATCGAAGGTGCTGTTGTTGTGCAAAAAGTAAAAGAAGGAACTGCTGATTTCGGTTACAATGCACGTACTGCTGTGTACGAAAATTTAATTGGTGCCGGTGTAATCGATCCAACTAAAGTTTCACGTGTTGCTTTGGAAAATGCAGCTTCTATTGCTTCGATGTTGTTAACAACAGAATGTGTATTGGCTGATGAACCAGAAGAAAATCCTGTTGCAGCTGGTGCTCCTCCTATGGGTGGTGGCATGGGTGGCATGATGTAAGATCTTCACACATTACAAAATAAAAAAGGCCTCGAACATTGTTCGAGGCCTTTTTTATTTTGTGTAGTTGCTATTCGCTGTATTGATAAAAACGTTTTGTTGTGAAGCTGCATTGAAAATTCGGATAGATCCAAGCAGCCTTAATGACGAACGGATTCATTTTCCCTGTTGTATATTTCTTCCAAAAGTTGGTATAAAATGGGGTGATCCTCTTCTAGTTTTTTAGGCTTTTGGAAGAAATATTCAGAGACGACTGCAAGAAATTCAGCTTCATTTGTAGCTGCATAATCTCGAATATCGGAACGGTTTCGTTTTATAGCTTCAATTGATCTGTGCATTTCCTTAAGCCAAGGTTTTACAAGTTCTTGAGGGATAAGATAGGAGGGAATTCCATCTATTTCACCATCTGCTTTATCAATAAGATGAACAAACTCATGGATAGCAGTGTTATGTGTCGATAGATTGTTGGAAAAGCCGGAACGGAGTGACTCCAAGGATATGAGCATTTTTCGATTCATGACACCATCGCCTACCATACCTAAGATTAATCGATCCATTGTATCTATTTCGTAGCGTTCGTTGAATGTACTTGGGTAGATGATGACTTCATCGAGATTCTCGTAAGACCACTTGTCGAAATGGAACAACGGTATGGTAGCACTGGCAGCAACGAGAATACGGTCTTGATCTGTTATTATTGCTCCTTTCTCGGGTGATATCATGGTGGTTGCCAAAAAATAAGAAACACGATCTATAAATTTGTTCCTTGCAGCCTGATCCAATTGCTGAAAAAAGGTCACTTTATCTTTTAATATACTTTCGATGTATTTCTGGTCGATTAGCTGCTTTTTTTTATACTTTTTGTTTCCTACAAATCGGAATACATACCAGATTAATAGGATACCTGCTCCTATAATGAGGATCAGGATCTCCGTTTTGCTATCAAATCTCATATTCGCTAATTTGGAAAAAAAATGCTATTTTTCCTTATTATTTTATGAGAATAAATCTGTTCTACACCATTTATATACATTTTATAAGATGCAAAAATACCATTATACCGACGGAACTAATACTTTCGGTCCTTTCAGTATCGAAGAACTGCAGAGCAAAGGTATAACAGCTGATACCTATGTTTGGACAGAAGGGATGCCTACTTGGGTTCTTGCCCGTCAGGTGCCCGAATTGACCTCACTACTTTTTTCTGAAGGTCAGCCCTATTATACCAATGCTGGGCAGGCTCCTCCTCAATTCCCACAAACTCCTCCGTCCGCTTTTGGACAAAATTTACAATATCCACCAAAAAATTATCTTATAGAAACGATTTTGACCACCATCTTTTGTTGTTGGCCGCTAGGTATTCCTTCCATTATCTACGCTTCACGAGTCGAAAAGCGGTTCTATGCAGGGGATTTGCAAGGAGCGGAAGAAGCATCTGCACAAGCGAAAAAATGGATGTGGATTAATGTAGGTGCCTGTATTGGATTGTGGCTACTTTATTTTATTATATTCGGAATAGGCATGTTTGGTGCTATAATGAGCGGGTCTTCCGATTTTTAAGTGTATAGGCAACAAGCTAAGTTATTGCTGTATGTATTTGGTGTACTGGCTTTAACTGCATTTATATATGTCTATTATACATACGATCCGTCTTCACACGGTTGGTTTCCTAAATGTCCTGTAAAAGGCCTCACCGGATTAGACTGTCCTGGCTGTGGTTCACAGCGGGCTATACATGCGCTACTTCATGGCGATTTTATGCAAGCTTTTCATTACAATGCGCTTGTTATACCTTTTATCCCATACATTGTATTAGGATTTCTTTATCGTTCCATCCGGAATCCGAGCGCGTGGACCTTAAATATGCGTAAGATTCTATTTGGTGAGTGGGCTATAAAAGTAATATTTGTGGTTATTTTGCTACATTTTTTCGTTCGTAATATGCACTGATACAGTGTTTTGTGTTATACTGACAGTGTTCTGACGATTTAAATGGGTAAAACCCATTGTATATTTGAAAAGGCGTAGTACATTTGACCTCGAAATGAGAACGTTACTATTGTTGGTTGTATCATGTTGTCTCCTCGCATTTTGGGGACGGGACATCGCTGCGATTTTTTCGCATAGCGAACAGCCTGCAGTTGAACATGCTCAACATGGCCAGTTATTTACAAAACCTCATATTGCTAAAAAGCTTCTATATAAAAAGGCGTTACCCGTTTCTAATGAGGCTAAAGATTCTTTTACGGAAACAGATGAGGATTTTAGTTATAGCAGCTTTGGCGACCTAGAGGCTAGAGCACTGTTGGTTTTTAGTTATGCCTTCATTTTAGTATGTTATCCGATTTTTACAAGAAAGCCATTACCTTTCCCTTGGCATTTTTGTCGTGTAACATCGAGTAAGTACATCTTGCAACGCGTCCTGCGTATTTAAGATCTTTTCTATTAGGTATCTTCTGTGTAAAGACAATCGTTCAGTAGTTTCTGTAGCGAGTGTTTGAAGCTACACGATTGATTGTGTTGGGTACATTTTTGCACAACATCATATCCAGAATTAATCACATTATCCATAATTCAACATTAAAAAAATGAAAAGATTCAGTGCGACTATGCTGCTGGGTTTGGCAGCAGGTGTAAGTTTTTACAGTTGTACAGCGAGTAAAGCTGAAAAAGTAGAAGAAGTAGCAACTTATCCAGTGACTACAGCCGTTCAAATAGATACGTCATTTGTCAAAGAGTATGTCTCTCAAATACGATCGGTTCGAAACATTGAAGTTCGTGCGCTTGAGCGAGGTTATTTGGAGAAGGTTTACGTAGACGAAGGGCAATATGTTAAAGCGGGACAGTTGTTGTTTCGCATCATGCCAAAATTTTATGAAGCGGAATTGACAAAAGCGCAGGCAGAGGCAAAAGCAGGTGCTATAGAATTGGAAAACAGCAGGATGTTAGCTGACAAAGATATCGTGTCGAAGAGTGAGTTGGCACTTGCGCAGGCAAAGTTAGAGCGTGCAAATGCCGAAGTAGCATTAGCTAAGTTTCATGTCACTGCTACCGAGGTGCGCGCACCATTTGACGGGGTAATCGATCGCCTGCCGCTAAAGTTAGGTAGTTTGGTAGATGAAGGCGATTTATTGACCAGTCTATCTGATAACAGCGATATGTTTGCTTATTTTAATGTGTCGGAACCTGAATATCTGGAGTATCAATCCACTATTCAGAAGAATAAGGAAAAAGAACAAGTAAGCCTATTGCTCGCTAATAACAAGCCGTTAGCCTATAAGGGAATTGTGGAAACGGTGGAAGGGGAGTTTGATAACGAAACGGGAAATATTGCATTTCGTGCTCGTTTTCCTAACCCGGATCGGTTGTTGAAAAATGGCGAAACTGGTAAGGTTCAAATGACGGTGCCTCTCCATCAGGCACTTGTTATCCCACAAAAAGCAACTTATGAAATTCAGGATAAGCATTATGCTTATGTTGTTGATGCACAAGGGAATGTTCATTCTCGTCTTTTGGAAATCAGCAATGAAATGCCTGACTTATATGTTGTCAGTTCAGGGCTTTCTGATAAGGATCAAATTTTGCTTGAAGGCGTGCAAAAAGTGAAAGAGGATGATCATATTCAAGTGAAGAAGATCAATGCTCGGGATGTGCTTTCTAAGCTCCGTTTAAAAACAGAGTAATGTTAACTATGCTATTGAATTGTTATGTTTTCTAAATTTATAAGAAGGCCTGTATTATCTATTGTCATTTCATTGATAATCGTATTTTTAGGTGTTATTTCGTTAATTAAGTTACCAGTAACCCAATTTCCATCGATATCGCCTCCCAAAGTTAATGTGACGGCAGAATATCCTGGAGCCAACGGCGAACTCATGGTGAAATCTGTACTCATCCCTTTGGAGCGTGCTTTGAATGGCGTTCCCGGGATGAAATATATGACTTCCGACGCTGGAAATGATGGTGAAGCCTCTATTCAGGTTGTTTTTAATCTCGGCACAGATCCCAATCTAGCCGCAGTGAACGTCCAAAATAGGGTGTCCTCTGTTGTCAATAAACTTCCTCCTTTGGTGGTTCGTGAAGGAGTGAAGATTACCCGAGAAGAGTCCAATATGCTGATGTATATTAACTTATATAGCACAGATCCACATGCAGATCAAAAGTTTCTCTTCAACTTTGCAGATATCAATATCCTTTCAGAGTTAAAACGTGTAGACGGTGTTGGTGTGGCTAATATATTGGGAAACCGCGAATATGCTATGCGCATCTGGTTGAAACCTGATCGCATGATGGCTTATAAAATCTCTGCAGATGATGTGTTGAAAGCTTTGGATGAGCAGAGTTTGGAAGCATCTCCTGGACGTGCAGGGGAAAGTTCGGGTAAAAGATCGCAATCTTTTGAGTATGTATTGAAGTATTCGGGACGTTTCAACAATAAAGAACAGTACGAGGATATCGTGTTGCGTGCTGATGGAAATGGTGAAATCCTGAGGTTGAAGGATGTAGCAACAGTGGAATTTGGAAGTTCGATGTATGATTTATATTCTACATTAGACGGTAAGCCTTCCGCGGCCATTGTAGTTAAGCAATCGTATGGTAGTAATGCGAGCGAGGTGATCAAAAATATCAAAGCAAAAATGGCTGAGATTAAGGGGACAACCTTTCCTAAGGGAATGAACTATGAAATTAGTTATGACGTCTCCAAGTTTTTGGATGCGTCGATGGAAAAAGTGGTTCATACGTTACTTGAAGCCTTTGTTTTGGTAGGTATTGTGGTCTTCCTTTTCTTAGGAGACTGGCGTTCTACACTCATACCGGCAATGGCTGTACCGGTTTCGTTGATAGGAACTTTTGCTTTTATGCAGATGTTCGGTATCACGCTCAATCTGATTTCGTTATTTGCATTGGTGATGGCTATTGGTGTGGTAGTTGACGACGCAATTGTGGTGATCGAGGCGGTGCATGCAAAGATGGAGGAAAAACACTTGTCGGCACTGAAGGCTACCGAAGAGGCTATGTACGAGATTAGTGGTGCGATTATCGCAATTACGTTGGTGATGGCAGCGGTATTTTTACCTGTTGCTTTTATGTCGGGGCCAGTAGGTATTTTTTATCGACAGTTTTCTATTACGATGGCTATTTCCATTCTCTTGTCGGGCGTTGTGGCATTGACTTTAACACCTGCATTATGTGCTATGATCTTAAAGAATCAACACGGCAAAAAGCGGAAGAAAACATGGTTGAATAAAGGTCTTGACGGTTTTAACAATATGTTTGAAGTAGGTTCGAAGCGTTATCACCGTCTCTTGCGTCGCGTGACTAATAAGCGGGTATTAACTTTCGGGCTGTTAACAGGCTTCTGTGTTGCTGTTTTCTTTTTGAATAATAGTCTGCCTTCCGGATTTATTCCAAATGAAGATCAAGGAATGTTCTATGCCGTTATCCAAACTCCTCCGGGCTCTACTTTGGAACGTACCAATCAAATCGCAGAACAGTTGCAGTCTTTAGCTGAAGATATCGAAGGTGTGCAATCTGTATCCTCTATTGCGGGATATGAAGTGCTTACCGAAGGAACCGCTGCAAACTCGGGAACCTGTCTTATCAATTTAAAGAGCTGGGAAGATCGGAAAAATTCTATTCAAGACGTAATTAACGAACTTGAGAAGCGTGCTAGTGGTATCTCAGGTGCCACAATTGAATTCTTTCAACCTCCAGCGGTTCCAGGTTACGGTGCTGCGGGTGGCTTTGAATTAAGGTTGCTGGATAAGACAGGAAAAGGAAATTATCAAGAAATGGAAAAAGTGAGCCACGAATTTGTGGAGGAATTAAGTAAACGACCAGAGCTTTCATCTGTCTTCACCTTTTACAGTGCTAGTTTTCCACAATATATGTTGAAGATTGATAATGATATCGCCCAACAGAAGGGGGTTACTATTGAAAATGCAATGAATACGTTATCAACATTGGTTGGTAGTAATTACGAGACAAGTTTCATCAAGTTTGACCGGCCTTACAAGGTGATGGTACAGGCTTTACCTGAATATAGGGCACTTCCGGAAGATATCTTGAAGTTGTATGTGAAGAATGATAAAGAAGAGATGGTTCCTTTTTCAGCTTTTATGAAAATGGAAAAGGTTTATGGCCTTTCTGAAATCACACGTCATAATATGTACAACTCTGCTGAAATTAGTGGAGCAGCGGCGCCCGGATATAGTAGTGGCGCGGCGATTCAGGCGATCACGGAAGTTGCCAAAGCAAAGCTGCCTCGCGGTTTTGGTATCGATTGGGCAGGTATTTCGAAGGATGAGGTCGCTCGAGGTAATGAAGCACTGTATATTTTTGCTATTTGTCTCGTGTTCGTCTATCTCGTGTTGGCTGCGCAGTATGAGAGTTTTATTCTGCCATTGCCTGTGGTATTGTCACTGCCTGCTGGAATTTTTGGAGCCTATCTGTTGTTAAAAATCGCGGGGTTAGAAAACAACATCTATGCACAGGTGGCACTGATCATGTTGATAGGTCTGTTGGGTAAAAATGCTGTGCTTATTATTGAGTTCGCTGTGCAGAAACATCGCGAAGGAAGTTCGGTGCTGAAGGCGGCTATCGAAGGTGCCAGTGTTCGTTTTAGACCAATCTTGATGACTTCCTTTGCGTTTATCGCTGGACTTATTCCATTGGTTTTTGCGACGGGTCCGGGAGCAATTGGGAATAGGACGATTGGTACGGCTGCAGCTGGAGGGATGTTGTTGGGTACGGTGTTTGGGCTGATTATCGTTCCGGGGCTCTATTATATCTTTGGAAAGATCTCCGAGAAGCATATGTTGGTGAAAAAAGAAGAAGAGAATCCATTAACGGAAGAAATTGAACATCATGTTTAAAAGGAAAATAAATGTAGGCAAGGTAGTGCCCATGGTGGGCATTGTCTTGCTAGCGGTAAGTTGTAAAGTGCCAGCTATTGTTGATCATAAACCATCGACTGTGGTGCCCGAAACTTTTGATGTGCCTACAGATACGGCTACTGTGGCCAATATTCCCTGGAATCAGTTTTTTACGGATCCTTATTTACGGGACTTGATTGATACGGCGTTGAAAAATAATCAGGAATTGTTAATTACGTTGCAGGAAATTGAGATTGCGAAGAATGAGGTGCATATGAAGGAGGGAAACATTTTGCCGACCGTAGGAGCACGTATAGGTGCAGATGTCGATAAAGTAGGACGTTATACGAGCCAGGGAGCTGGAGATGCATCTACCGAAATAGAGCCCGGTCGAGAGATGCCTGATCCTTTGCAAAATTATGGTGCACAACTGTATGCCCATTGGGAAGTTGATATCTGGCGTAAATTAAGAAATGCAAAATCGGCTGCAGTGAGTCGTTATTTGTCTACGGTGGAGGGAAAGAATTTCGTGTTGTCTAATTTAATTGGGGAAATTGCTAATTCATATTATGAGTTGATTTCCTTAGATAGTGAACTGGATGTTGTGCGTCAGTCTATCAAATTGCAACAGGATGCTTTAACTGTTGTTAAATTACAGAAGGAAGCCTCTCGAGTTACTGAATTGGCGGTACAGAAATTCCAGGCGGAGGTCTTGAAATCCCAAAGCTTAGAGTTCGATATTTTACAACAGATTAAGGAAGCGGAGAATAAGATTAGCTTTCTGATCGGAGGATATCCAAAACATATAACGCGCGAGCATACGAATCTTCTAAACATAGGAACATCGATTGTGCACGCTGGTATGCCCTCTGAATTGTTGGCCAATAGACCGGATATAAAGCAGGCTGAATTAGAATTGGAAGCGTCCAAACTGGATGTGAAAGTGGCTAGGGCTGAATTTTATCCTTCTTTTGATCTATCTGCAGCAGTAGGCTTGGAAGCGTTTAAGCCCAGTTATTTACTGAAGTTGCCTGAGTCTCTTCTGTATTCTTTGGCTGGCGACTTGGCCGGTCCACTGATCAATCGTAAGGCTATTCAAGCGGAGTTCGCTAATGCTGATGCGCGGCAATTGCAAGCGATGTACAATTATGAACGTACCATCTTAAATGCGTATTTGGAAACATCGAATCATCTCTCGAAGATTAATAATCTGGAGCAAGGTTTTGATTTGAAGAATAGGGAAGTTGAGGCATTGACAAAATCAATTGCTGTATCGAATGATCTTTTTAAATCTGCACGGGCCGACTATTTGGAGGTATTGATGACGCAGCGCGACGTGTTGGAAGCTAAATTAGAGTTGATCGAGACAAAAAAACAGCAATTGATGACGGTTACGAATGTATATCGCGATCTTGGTGGGGGTTGGAAATAAGGTTGTGATTATCCAATATCGTGTTGTGTAAGCGATATTAGTGTTGAAATTTGGAATTCGAGCTGCCAGAAGATTCTGACGGCTCGAATTATTTTAAATCTTTCGGCTACATAAGTTACTATTCTTTTTTCTTTTTATTAGCGAATCATAAAAGTTTGGCAAACGTATTGTAAATAAAGATGGCAGCCCTGTAGGCTATTTTATTAAATTTATTGCAAACTTTTTGGAAAAAATGATATCAGTTGTTGTTATAGAAGATGAACCGGCTATTCGCAAAGAAATTATTTATTTACTCGAACAGGAGCCTGACCTGGTTTTATTGGGATGGAGCGATAGTGTACGTACGGCAATAAGTTTGTTGGAAGAACATCAGCCCGATGTGGTGTTGATGGATATCCAGCTTCGTGACGGCACAGGATTCGATTTGCTAAAGAAAATTGAACCTATCCCGCAAAATATTATATTTATTACAGCATATAATAATTTTGCTATTAAAGCCATAAAATATGGCGCATTGGATTATTTACTTAAACCCATTGATCAAACGGAGCTTAAAGAATCCTTATCGCGTTTTCGAAGACGACGCGAGAATAATCCGCAATGGATGCAACAGCTTTCTTTGACGCAAGAGTCACTGTCGAGTGATAAGGAATTGCCGGAGCGTATCGCTCTTAATTCAGTGAATAATGTACGCATTATTTCCGTAACGGATATTGTGTATTGCAAAGGCGACGGCCCTTATACGTTTTTCTTTCTTCAAGATGGGCGTAAGGAATTGATATCGAAGCCGCTTAAGTATTATGAAGAATTATTGCCAAGTCCTTATTTTCTGCGGACACACCAATCGTATCTGGTCAATAGACGTTATGTTTCTGGAGTGAACCGTTCCGAATATATCATTCTGAAAAACAACGAGGAGATACCTATTTCTTTGCGGCGGAAGAATTTTGTGCTTAACCAACTTTTTCCAAAGCAATGAAGTACGGTTTAATTTTTACATTCGCTTTTGTGTGGTTGGGAGGATTGATTTCCTGTAACGAAGAGAGTAACTTCTTGTCCAAAGAATGGAAATCTGTTCCTGAAGAGATTCGGCGGTTATCGACGGTGGCGGTCACACGTTCTAATCAGGATTCTCTTTTGCATGCTTGGATGGAACTTATGCAAAGTCCTATCTTAAAGAACGATACGGTGAGTGCTGTAAAAGTAGACTATAATGTAGCGCGATTATATGCGATGCGGGGACAGGACTCTGCTGAATTTTATGTACAACGGGCTTTAGATTATATCGAACCTACTGAAGGAAATCTGGAAGACAAGGCATTGGTTTATAACGGTATGGGGAATATTCGGAGTTTGGTAGCAAATAATCATGAAGCAAATTACTATTACAATAAGGCCGCAGCTATTGTGTTATCCGACGATTCTATTCAACTTTCTGCCGAAGCGAAATCTGCTATGTTGCTTTCTGCTGCACAAAGTAATGAGATGACTTTTCAATACGATTTAGCGGATAAGATGAACCGTGCAGCTTTGCCACTTATTAAAGATGTGCCAGAGGGGCATATTAATCATCAGCGCGTGTTGGTACAAATGATTCAAATGTTGAGTGCAACGCGGGCTCCTTCGGATAGCATTTTACCTTATCTACATCGCCTGGAGGAATTGCATCGTAATCACCCCGATCGGTATAATGTCAGCTTTCTCTATGAATCTAAAGAAAAGTATTTTGCTAGGACCACGTTGCAAGATTCTTTGTTACACTACCAGCTGCTAAAAATAGATACGGATGAGAAACTATATCAATTGGATAGTTCGGCTGGAATCCACATCAACAATTTATTAATTGCTTATTGCAATGCAAGTCACTCTTATATCGTATTGGAAAAAGTTGATCAGGCAAACAAGATTCTAAAAAAAGCAACAGATCTGCGTAGCCATCACCAAAAAATGATTTATCCCAGTAATGAGATTGATTACCAAAATAGTTTAGCAGCTCTTTACAAAGCACAGGGAAAGAAAGACCAAGCAATTGCGGTGTTGTCTTACACTGCGTCACTCCAAAAGGCGATATATGAGACAGAGAATACGCAAGCTGTTGCCGAGATGAGTTCCTTGTATCAGCTACAGGCTAAAGATCGTTCGATAAGAACACTTCATGAGAATATCAAAATTGATAAATTGCGATTGCAGAAAAATAGACTATTGCTAGCGGTGTCTATTCTTATAACTGTGCTATTGAGTATGTTGTTGCTATTTTTCTATTATACTTACCGACAACGGCGTCTTCAGCAAGTAAAGGAAAAAATTATATTACAACAGCAACTTTTGCGTACGCAAATGGAGCCGCATTTTATTTTCAATATCTTGGCCGCCGTACAGAGTTTTATCCGAATGGATAGAAAGGAGCAAGCGATAAAATATCTTAATCGTTTCAGCCGTCTTTTACGAAGTAGTTTGGAATTAAGTAGGGAAAATTTGGTTCCACTGAATGAGGAAATAGAAACACTTGAAAACTACATCAACCTTCAACAAATGCGATTTGAAGATGCGTTTAGTTATTCTTTACAACAGCCATTCGAGCAAGATCTAAGTGCGGTTATGTTACCTCCTATGCTTGTTCAGCCTTATGTTGAGAATGCAATTCTACACGGCGTTGATATGGATAAAGGCGGAGGGCACGTGGCTGTGGAGTTTTCGTTCGAGGCAGATGATCTCTTAAAAATAAGAATTGCAGATACAGGTAAGACGGATGAAAGGGCCTCTGAATTTACACATCGATCGTTGTCAGGGGCTATTAGTCGCGAGCGTATACAGCTTTTAGGGAAACAAGCAAGCATCTCTATGACCTCGTCTACCAATGGAGGGACTGTTGTGGTATTGTGTATTCCTGTTGTAAAAGCTTAAAATGCTTTTTTGAATTGAAAAGGACGCTTTAAACTATTTTTTACGTATTCTAGCCGTTTTGATCGGTCTTTTATTCCTCATTGGTGTAAACTAAGCAGTATTCAGTTCTGAGGGTAGGAGGTTGTTGACAAAAAAGCTTCCTATAAAAGAAACCGTTTCGTAAGTAATTATGGGACGGTTTTTTAAGCGCTTACCTAGCGATATTTTCGATCATATTCGCTTATCTAAAATAGCCGTTTAAAACCGATGCAGAAAAAAAAATAAAAAGCATACTGATACTGTAAATGTAAAGGGTTTTGGTTAGATATATACGTTTTTTTATTAAAATGCTTATTAGTGATATAAGGTGGTTGTAAAATTATAATAACTTATGATTAACACTTGTAAATTTTTGGTTTAATATATTTATTGTAATTATATGTATGCATTCCTAATTATTTTTTATTAAAGGTTTTTTTAGTATTCTTTGGTTTTGCTTTTTTTTGTTCTCAAGTCTGCAGAACTCGGTTTCAGGTTTGTTGCTTAAAAATGATGATCAGAAATGGGCGTCTCTTATCTTGAAAATTTCATTTTTGAAACTATAGATGATACAATAACGCAAAAAAATGATACGATTAAGCAATTTAATGCTTTGTTTTTTGGCTAGAATTGTAATGTTGATTCTTTGCGCTGTAGGCTAATGAATAAACGCGAATAGACTAACTATATAAATCTAATAATTCAATTTTTTATGAAAGACATTAACGCAAGCTGATGACGTTTTTTTAGTAAAGTACTATTTTCTGATTGGAAGATCATAGGTGTTTTACGAGATATAGGTCCATAAATTTTGTTTAAAGCGAGAAAATGAAAGCATTAAATAATGCTTATGGGATTTTTTTGCTCAAAAAATAGGAAAGAAGCGATAACTAGGGAGTCGTACTTTAAGTTATAAACCTTAAAACCAATAATCAATAAAACTAACAGATCCGATTTCGGTCGGGGTAAAGACCACATATTTATGAAAATAAAAAATAGAATGAAAACCAGATGCTGGCCAATCCAAGGGATGTTGGCGGTGTTGATCATGCTTTTCTTTGTGCAGTGTAAAGACGACAACGACGGACAACAAGAAGTTGGGTATGATCCTGCTAAACCAGTATTGATAACAGACTTTTTTCCAAAGGAAGGTGGGGCAGGGAGCAATCTTGTTATTTATGGAGATAATTTTGGGAATGATCTCTCAAAAACGAAAGTAGTCATCGGAGGGAAAACCGCTAAAGTTATTGGTGTGAAAAATAATAGTTTGTATTGTGTTATCCCAGAGAAAGCTTACGACGGTGATATACAGATAAGTCTGCTTGGTGAAAATGGAGACGAAATTGCACAGGCAGCAATTGAGGAAAGATTCTCTTACACAAAGAAATGGCTTGTTTCCACTTTCTTGGGGAAGTATTATGAAGTCAGTAACAATCGGGAAAATAAAGAAGGCCCGTTTAACGACTGTGGCGCATTTGAAGGCATGCTGTGGTTTACCTTCGATCCAAAGAATCCGAACCACCTCTATTTTACGGCTGATACAAAAAACTCGCGTCTTGTTGATTTCGAAAAAGAATATGTCGGTTATTTCAGAACGGGGCTAGATCGTGTTTCTATTTTTAATTGGCGAATAGATGGGAATCAAGATATGATTGTTTCCCATAACCAGACGAGCGATACCCGATATGGGAACTACATTTTCTCGCGTCAATCCAACTTTGCTCAAAATACCCCTATTCCGGTTTATGCACGTGGGGTGAACGGAACGATGGTTCATCCAAAAAACGGGGAATTGTATTATTCCCGGTATAGAGCAGGTGATATACGTCGTTATGATTTTGAAAGTCAGGAAGATAAATTAGCTTTCGCTAATCCTTATAGCGCTGTGGCTGTATATATGGTTGTCCATCCGTCGGGTGATTATGCTTATTTACTTGAGTATGAGAGACATTATATTATGCGTACCGATTATGATTATGAACGAAAGATATTTACGACTCCGTATACTATTGCAGGCACAGCGAGTACAACAGGTGGTTATGCTGATGGAGTAGGTACGAATGCTTTGTTGAATAACCCTGTACAAGGTGTCTTTGTAAAGAATCCAGAATATGAGGAGTTTGGTGGCGATCAGTATGATTTCTATTTCTGTGATAAGGGAAACCATGCTGTGCGTAGAATGACACCGCAAGGTAGGGTAAGTACATTCGCGGGACGTGGTAATAATGGTACAAGTGGCTATGTGGATGGTGATTTGCGGACGGAAGCTCGTTTTTCTAGTCCGCAGGCCATCATTTATGACGAATTGCGGGAATGTTTTTATGTGGGAGATACCGGCAATTGGATTATTCGGAAAATAGCTAAAGAAGGGGAGTAACCAATAATATTGATCTTATGATGAAAAGAATTATTTTACTAAGCTGTATCGTGTTACTTGGAAGTATTTTGCCGGTTTTAGGACAGGAGCAGGTAACTGTAACAGGCTTGGTCACGAATGCCAATAATGAACCTCTTGCTGGGGTAAATGTTGCAATAAGCAACACGCCTGGATTGGGAGCTATCACTGATCCTGGAGGTACATACAGTATCAAGGTTAAGCCTTATCAAACGCTGGTGTTTACTTATATAGGTTACGACAAGGCGGAAGTGCTACTGAAAGAGCAACGTGTAGTCAATGTAACGATGAAGGAGGCGGATGGAAGTGTCATTAATGAAGTTGTTATTACAGCTACAGGAGCACAGAAAAAGATAGCAGTAACAGGAGCGATTACTACAGTGGATGTGGAGCGTCTGAAATCTAATCCTTCAACCTCAATGGCGGATGCCTTAGCGGGTGTTGTTCCTGGTGTTATGGCTATGCAGACCTCCGGACGTCCAGGTGCTGTGTCGGAGTTTTGGATTCGAAGTGTGTCGACTTTTGGCGCGAATAGCTCTGCCTTGATTTTGATCGATGGGTTTGAACGTGATATGAATGAAATAAATGTAGAGGATGTGGAGTCGTTTTCTGTTTTGAAAGATGCGTCTGCCACAGCGATCTATGGTAGTAGAGGGGCGAATGGTGTACTTTTGATAACGACGAAGCGGGGAAAGGAAGGTAAAATTAATATCAATGCGAAGGTAGAGGGGTTCTATAATACATTGACAAAACTTCCTGAATTTGTTGATGGATACACCTACGCTTCTATGGCTAATGAAGCGAAAATTGCCCGCAATCAAGAACCCCTTTTTTCTAATGCAGAGCTTGAGGTCTTGCGACTAGGGTTGGATCCAGATCTTTTTCCTGATGTCAATTGGATGGATGTATTGTTGCGAGATGGTGCGAAGAGTCAACGTAGTAACATCAACATGAGTGGCGGCGGAAAGACCGCTCGTTACTATATCTCTGGAAGTTATCAAAACCAACAAGGGATGTATAATGTTGATGAGGCGTTGAAAAATTATAATACCAACGCAAATTTTAAAAAGTATACTTATCGCTTGAGTGTTGATATGGATATTACCAAGACAACTCTATTGCGTGCTGGTGTTTCGGGATCTTTGCGTAAGCAAAATGATGCGGGTGTAGGCACAGATGCTATATGGACTGCGCTTATGGGATATAATCCTATAATAGCTCCAATGGTATATTCCGATGGAAGAATTCCCGCCAACGGTAACGACAACGGAGATCGGTTTAATCCTTGGGTGCAAGCTACCATGACGGGATATAAAGAAACTTGGGCTAATAATATACAAACGACCCTAAACTTAGAGCAAAAATTAGATTTTGTGACAAGAGGACTCCGATTTGTCGGACGTTTTGGCTACGATACGACCAATGAGAATTGGATAAGGCGTTACAAGTATCCAGAGCTTTGGAAGGCGAATCGCTACAGGAATACGAATGGTGAACTTATTTATCAACGTATTACGGAAGAAATGCAGATGACGCAGACCTCGGGATCTGAAGGCGATAAGCGCGAATTTTTTGAGTGGGATCTCGTTTACGATCGAGGTATTGGTAATCATCATTTCGGGGGGATTGCTAAATATACGCAGCAAGCGAAGGTGTTTACGCAGAATATCGGAACAGACCTAAAGAATGGTATTGCGCGCCGCAACCAAGGTTTGGCGGGACGTGTGCACTACAACTGGAACTCACGTTATTTCATAGATTTCAATTTTGGCTATAATGGATCCGAGAACTTTCATAAAGATAATCGGTTTGGTTTCTTTCCTGCTATTTCAGGAGCATGGAATATTGCTGAGGAGCCAATCATTAAACAGCTAGACTGGGTAAACATGTTTAAAGTTCGCTTTTCTTACGGAAAGGCTGGTAATGATAATCTAGGTGATATTCGTTTTCCTTATTTGTATACCATTGAGCAAATGCTAGGTGGAGGGTACAATTTTGGAGATTATGAATCGTCAAATATTTGGGATGGAATGCGTTATTCCTCTATAGCCTCTCGGAATGTTTCGTGGGAAATTGCCACCAAGCAGGATTTAGGTATCGACTACTCGTTTTTTAATGATAAGTTCAATGGAACGGTTGATTTTTTTCACGAACGAAGAGAGGGGATTTATATGAATCGTAACTATTTGCCTGGATTTGTTGGCCTAGAAAGTGCTCCGGCTGCAAATGTTGGAGAAGTCGTTGCGAAGGGGTTTGATGGTAATTTTACCTTAAAACAAAAAGTTAAGGAAGTGAATTTGACCCTGCGCGGGAACCTAACCTATAGTAAGAATGAAATCATTGAACGTGATGAGGAGAATACCATTTACGGGTATAGACTGGAGGAAGGACATCGTGTCAACCAGGCCAGAGGACTAGTGGCTTTGGGGCTATTTAAAGATTATGAAGATATTCGTAATAGCCCACGTCAAACCTTTGGGGAGGTAATGCCTGGCGATATCAAATACAAAGACATCAATGGTGATGGTATTGTAGATAACAACGATATTGCTTCTATTGGTGCTACAACGAGACCCAATCTCATTTATGGATTTGGCCTTTCTGGTAGTTGGAAAGGGTTAGATATTAATGCCCATTTTCAAGGAGCAGGGAAGTCGACCTATTTCATAGAAGGTTCCACGGTATACATGTTTAGTACAGGTGATGGTTGGGGGAATGTGTTAAGTGATATGGCTAATGGTAATCGGTGGATTTTAGGTGAAAACGAAGATCCTAATGCTGATTATCCACGTTTAACTTATGGGGCGAATGCAAATAATAATAGACGTTCAACTTTTTGGCTTCGTGACGGCTCTTATTTACGACTAAAAACGATGGATATAGGTTATTCTCTTCCTAAAACGTTGGTCAATCGAGCACATTTGAATAACGTTCGGATATTCTTCGTTGGCACCAATCTATTGACATTTTCAAAATTCAAACTATGGGATCCTGAACTGGGCAATTCCACAGGGAAAGAGTATCCGTTGAGTAAAACATTTTCTTTAGGAATCTCTGTTAATCTTTAATATGTATGAAAAAAGTAGCTATAATTTTATTCGCTTTGGGCTTGATCTTCATGGGGGGCGGATGTACGAAATACTTGGATTCGGATTACTTGTTTGACGAACGTATGACAACCGAAGATGTGTTTACTAATTCGGATTATGCAAATCGTTGGTTGGCACGGGCTTATTATTTTCTAGGAACTAACGTGATGCAAGATGTGAGCAGTAAGAAAAGTGTGCCCTTTAATTTTGCCGACGATATGTATTATGGGGACGAAAATGATGAGTATAAAAGATGGAAAAATGGGCAATATGATGAAAATGGCTTAGGTGGGGAAAGTAAATCGATATGGGTAACAGCTTATCAGGGAATTCGTCAGGCTTCTGTTTTTTTGAATAATATTGATATGAACACGGAGTTTTCAGAGGCTGCAATAACCGATATGAAAGCACAAGCACGTTTTCTGAGGGCTTATTTCTATTGGGTGCTGATGCGGACCTACGGTCCTGTTCCGATTGTTCCGAGTGAAGGAATTGATTATACGTTGGATTACGATGCTATTGCGCAAGCCAGAAATACTTATGAAGATTGTGCGGTCTATGTAGCGACAGAGTTGGCAGAATCGGCAAAGGGGCTTGCTACTCAGCGTGGAACGGAGCAGATTGTCCGCCCAACGCGCGGGGCGGCGTTGGCTTTGCGTGCTCGTGTGTTACTGTTTGCTGCAAGTCCTCTTTTTAATGGAAAAGCTCCAGCGGATGTTGCAGCGGCTATGGTTGATAAAAAAGGAAATAGATTGTTGTCTGCAAATTATGATGAATCGAAGTGGGCAAGAGCTGCAGCGGCCGCTAAGGATGTAATGGATTTGGGGAAGTATCGTTTATACGTGGCCTATAAAAAAGAGGTGGGTGATATTGCTTATCCTGCTACGGTAACACCGCCGTTTGATGCGAATTTTTCTACAAATGCTTGGCCTAATGGATGGAGTGATATTGATCCTTTTGAGTCTTACCGAGCGTTATTTAATGGAACGGTGAATGTCGCCGAAAATCCAGAACTGATCTTTACACGTGGTCAGAACCAAGGTGGAGAGGGGATTAAAGTGTTGGTGCTTCATCAGCTTCCTCGTCTGGAAGGAAAGGGGTATAATTCGCATGGTATGACACAGAAGCAGATTGATGCTTATTATATGAATGATGGAAGTGATTTGCCAGGAATGAACGATATGTATCAAGGTCGTTCAGGGTATGCCGGGCGTTATAATACGCAGGCGCGTGCCTCTGGCTTTGTGCAGACTGCTGAATTGGGGAGCTATCCCGAGCTAGGGAGCTTGGGGGTTGGTGTGCACAAGCAGTATGTACACCGGGAACCTCGTTTCTATGCTTCTGTTTCTTACAATGGCTCTACTTGGAATTTTTTAAATGCCTTACAAGAAAATGATGAAGTCAAGAATGTACAGATTTATTACTATCGTGGAAATCCGAATGGTTATAAAAATACAACCTATTGGCCTCGCACGGGGATAGGTATCAAAAAATATGTTCACCCAAATGATATCAGTAATGTTGCGGTTACCGCGTATGACCAATCGCGGATAGAAGACAAAGTGGATCCTGCCATTCGTTATGCTGACGTGCTGTTGATGTATGCTGAGGCACTCAATGAATTATCTGGTTCTTATAATATTGAATCTTGGGATGGTAGTAAAACGCATAGCATAACGCGTAATGTAGCGGAGATGAAGCAAGGAATTCAACCTATCCGTATTCGTGCAGGGGTGCCTGACTACAGTGATGAGGTGTATGCTGATGCGGATAAGTTCCGGATTAAACTGAAGCGGGAACGCCAAATTGAGTTGTTTGCAGAGGGACACCGTTATTTTGATCTTCGCCGTTGGACAGATGCGCCAACGGAAGAGGCTGCTCCAGTTTATGGCTGTAATGCTTATAGTACTTCTGCACAGGCCGAACTTTTCCATATGCCGGTAGAGATTCCATCTTTGCCATCGATATTCACCCTGAAGATGTGGTTTTGGCCTATTCATTACGATGAGTTGCGACGGAATAAAGAATTGACACAAAATCCGGGTTGGACAAATCCGGAATAGGTAAGTAATTAAGTAGCAACAATGATTATGAAATATATACATATTCTATTTTTGGTAATAACTACGGCTATTTGTAGTATTTCCTGTAATAACGAGTGGGAAGATGAACAGTATGAGCAATTGGTATCTTTTAAAGCGGAACCGAATGATCAAGGTGTAACCCCAGCTTATATCCGTTATAATCCCAATGGAAAGGTTCGATTTGATTTACCGGTGATTATTAGTGGTTCTACACCAAACGTGCAGGATCGTATGGTGAGATTGGGCCTAGATTCGGATACGTTGGCAATCTTAAATCGGGAACAATATGGGGAACGTTCGGAGCTCTATTTTAGACAATTGGAAAGTCAGTATTACAGTATGCCCGACCAAATCAAAGTGCCGGCTGGACAAAGTGCTGTAACTGTTCCTATTGAATTTTCGTTGGGTGATTTGGATCAAGTCGATAAGTGGGTGTTACCTTTGCAGATTTTACCTGATGTATCGGGAAATTATCAGGTTAATCCACATAAACAATTTCGCCGTGCGATGTTGCGGATCACGGCATTTAACGATTACTCGGGAACTTATGGTGGAACATTGTACAAAATATTCCTTGATGGGAATACGAGTGAACCACTTACCCTAAATACGCATCGTACGTTTGTGGTAGACGAAAATACAATTTTCCTATATGCTGGAATACGGGATATTGATTATCGAGATCGGAAGGATTATAAAGTTTTTATTCGTTTTACCGATGAGATTATCGATGTGCAGAAGAGAAAGTTAGAGATATGGAGTGACAATGCTGAGAATAATAAGTTTAAACAAGGTAGCGCACAACCTTATTATATCATTGATGAGGAATGGGATCCCCAGCTTCCTTACATGAAACATATCTATATTACGTTGTATCTCTCGTATGAGTTTGAAGATTATACCACAGTGCCCGGACAGCGATTGAAATATACGGTGGATGGGACCTTATCTATGCAGCGTGATCTGAATACGTTGGTTCCGGATGAAGACCAACAGATTCAGTGGTAGGTTAAGGAGGTAATGATTAGGGCTTGAAGTATAGAAAAGGAAAAGCGTCCGTCGCTTTTCCTTTTTTATTGTATGTTTAGAACAAATACCGCAAATGGGGTATTTGAGTGCTTGTTGATTCTTGCTTTCTTTGTGGCTTGTCTATGTTGCCTTGTATATTAACTTTGTGTCATGTCCGATAAACTCCGTTTTCAAGATGAGAATTTACGAGCTTCTGATTTCTATAATGAAGTTTGGGTGCATTGTCCGATGTGTCGTAAGAAGGCGATAGCTACTGGGCTTGTAGATGAGGTCGAGGCGAGGTTGTTTTGTGAATACTGTGGTTTGCATCAAAGAAGATCTCGTGTGGTTTATTTTGGAAAGATTCGATCGGTTTGTGTATTAGCGGCTCACACTTATTTTGATGCCGAACTCTGGCTACAGCATCCTTTCAAAGGTGAAGTATTTTTTGCTTATAATGGTCATCATTTGAATTACCTAGAGGCTTATATTGGAGCTAAATTGCGGGAACATAAAGATCGTACGTATTTCACACTATTGGAGAAATTGCCTAGGTTTTACCATAGTGCAAAAAATAGAGCAGCTCTTTTAAAGATTATCTTGAAATTGAGACAAAAGGCTGTTTAAATTTTTATTGCTGATGAATAGGAGATGAAAAAGATGGTTTATAAAAATAACAAGCACGGACTTTTATTTATCCTAATGATGTCGCTAGGGACTTCGCTTTTTGGTCAGGAGTTGGGGGGATTATATAAGGGGAAAAGAATGAGGCCACCAATTGTGGAAAGACGGGATACTGCAGGTGTTATCCCTTTTGATTTAGCAAAACATGTTGAGTTGCTTTGTTACAACAATCGGATGGCTTGGTGGGCAGATGCTTTTGTTGGGCCTTCTCCATTGATTTTTAATGGAAGACTTATGGTACCTGCGGATAGTATTCTGTCGAGAGTTATATTGGGAGATAGTTTAAAACGAGAGTGGAGAGCGGCATTATATGAGGACCAGCTTTGCGCCGAACGTATGGTTGCTGGGTGTTATGAACCACGACATTTATTAGTGTTTTATGATGAATATAATCTCGTCGTGGGTGCTGTTGAAATTTGTGTAACCTGTTCTGGTGGTTATAGCAGCAATGGTCTACGTGATATTGTTTTTTGTCCTGACCGTATGACGGTATTGAGCTATTTGGTGCGTATTTCGAATTTGTAGTTTTCTTTCATCTGCTAGGTAGGCGTATCTATTCCACCGACTATTTCTTTGTGTAACTAAATTAAGTGATTTTTGTAAATTTTGGTCTGCGATATGAAAACTAGGTTGAAAAAAAGCGACTCTTTTGAAGTCGCTTTTTTGTAGCCCGTAGGGGAATCGAACCCCTGTTTCAAGAATGAAAATCTTGCGTCCTAACCCCTAGACGAACGGGCCTTTCTGTGTTTCGGTGTGCAAATATAGAAAGGATTATTTATTATCCAAAATTTTTTTAAAAAAAAATAATACGAAGAAAAATCTTACTTTTAGATTCATTTCAAAGACTAGACTAGACATGACGAAAACAAAAGGAATCTTGAAGTTGATGGCCTTAGGCTTATCGATGTTGGGAAGTTATTCCGTTTTTTCCCAAGAGGTGGCGCCTGTTGCACTACATTGGCATAAGACGTTGGATTATAATGGTGTTGATAAACTAGACCTAAAATTGGTGTTGAAGAATGTGGGCAGTAAAGCTCTTCTGTTGGCGGAGAAGGATCTTTGGTTTAATGCAATTTTCCCTATCTCAGAAAAGAAAACGGATGTTTACGAGATTTCTAACGAGAATGGTAACTTGTTTAGAATTAGATTCGCTGACGGTTTGCAATTAGCAATACGTGATTCTCTAGAAGTAACCTATACATCGAAGTATCCGATTTTAAATGTTTCTAATGTGCCTAATGGTTTTTATTTACAGAGTCGGACAAATCCGAACGAATATTTATCCGTTTCATTAGAAGCTAGTCCTTTGCAGCTCAGTGTAGAGAATGTAAATAACTATTGGTCGCAATTATATATGAAAAATGCATCGCGTCAGGTCTCTACAAATAGCCATACCATATTGCCTACACCAAGTTCATTAAAAGAAAGGAAAGGTAAGTTTACATTGCGTGGGCAAATTACATATTGTATAGATCCTTCATTTGAAGGAGAGCTGCCTAATTTGGAAGCATTTGTCTCTCGGTTTAAGCATATCAGTTTTGTTCGGAATGCTGGAAAAGGAGGACTTGAAATTAAAAAGGTGACTACTTTGGGAAAAGAAGCCTATAAACTCTATATCACTAAAAAAGGCATCGTTATAGAAGCGACTGATCCTGCGGGAGTCTTCTATGCAATACAATCCCTACAGTCTTTATTAGGGGTGTCAGACTTTGAAGCACTGGAGGTCGAGTTACCTATACTTGAAATTTCCGATGAGCCACGATTTGCTTACCGTGGTTTCATGTTGGATATTGCGCGGAATTTTAAAGACAAATCGACGATCCTCAAGTATTTGGATCTGATGGCTCGCTTTAAGTTGAATACCTTCCATTTTCATTTTATTGATGATGAAGGTTGGCGCATTGCTATTTCTTCGTTACCTGAACTCACCGAAATCGGGGCTAATCGTACACCGGAATTTTTGACAAATAAAGGCATACAACCTGCTTATGGATCAGGAGCTGAAAAGCTGGAAAAGGATTTTCTGACACGGGAAGACTTTATTGAAATTCTCCGTTATGCGAAACAACGTCATATTACTGTGGTGCCGGAAATCGAGACTCCTGGGCATGCGCGTGCATCTATTAAAGCGATGGAGGTACGCTATCATCGGTATATGGAACAAGGAAATCGAACAGAAGCTGAACGCTACCTGCTGCATGATTTCGATGATCACTCTGTATACAGTTCTGCTCAATATTGGACCGATAATGTGATGAATGTTGCATTGCCATCTGTGTATAGTTTTATCGGTGTGGTATTGGATGAGTTTAAGTCTATGTACACAGCCGCAGGATTGAAATTGAATAAAGTATCCTTGGGGGGAGATGAGGTACCCTCTGGGGCTTGGGAACATTCACCTAAAATTAAATCGTTGATGGATAGTTTGCAACTTAAATCTGTTTACGAGGTATGGCCTTATTATATTAAGCGGGTGAATGAACTTTGTGAGGATCGAGGATTACAAATGGCTGGTTGGGAAGAGATGGGGATGGTAAACAGGGGAAATGGCATGGAGGTTAATGAACAGTTGGCAAGTACAAATATACAATTGGATGTCTGGAACAATCTGATTGGTGGAGGACAAGAGGACTTGACTTACAGATTGGCTAATGCCGGCTATCAAACGGCTTATATCAGTGCTAATAACAATTATTTTGATATGGCTTGGGATACGAATTTTGCTGAGCCAGGGTTAAAATGGGCAACTTATGCAGACCTTTACCAGTCTTATACCTTTCTTCCGGCAAACTTCTTCGGAAGTATACATCAAACTGTGAATGGTTCGAAATATAAGACCGGATATTTTAATAATAAGGTTCGGCTCAATGAAAAGGGCAAATCAAACTTGTTAGGCGTAAAAGGTGGGCTGTGGGCAGAGACCGTAGCCACAGAGGATCGGTTGGATTATATGGTCTTTCCTCGCTTTTTCGCTTTGGCAGAACGGGCGTGGGCACCAGAAAAATCGTATGAGTCTGATGCTGTATTAGATGTGGACGCCTTCAATCGCGATTACAGTTCGTTGTTGAATAAAATTGGGTTTAACGAATTGCCTAAGTTAGCATCTTCGGTTAAGTTTCGTCTGCCTGGAGTAGGTGTGAAAGAAGAAAAAGGGAAGCTCTATGCGAATACAGAATATCCTGGATTTAACATTTACTACACGGAGGACGGCAGTAGCCCTGCCTTATCCAGCATCCGCTATACAGATCCAATAAAAGTCGCTAAAGGGCAGATTTATAACTTCGTAGTTATCGATGCCGAAGGGCGAAAAGGAGTTGTTTCCGTTATTCAGAAATAAAAGGGAGAATCTGCTTTAACTCAATGTCCTGATGAGAAGCATGGAAAAGACATGAGTCTCCTTTTAATACGAGTAATTGAGGAGATTCGTGTCTCACGTCCCAGTGTTGGGCTATATAGTCTGAAACATCTCTTAAGCGAATGAGATCAAGGAGGTATATGGGCATATCGGGTGGGAGTAGGTGGAAATCATACTCCAACGAGCGGCGCGCCATACTGCTCACGGAACAGCGTGTACTGTGTTTGAAGATAAAAAAAACTTGGTTTTTTTGAGAAAGTTCTTCTAATTCGACAATGGTTGATAATGGTTTCCAGCTCATTTTTTATAAATTTGAAAATTTAGAGTCTTCCATCTCGGTAAATGCTGCCACCGTAGTAAAGGATGTACTCTTGTCTTGATTGTTCATGCTTTTAAAAGTTGTGGGTAAGAATAATCCTCCTCCAATGTCTTTATAGCCATTAATATAAAACTCATTCCCGTCATTGTCTACTAATTGCTTGATGTATCCTGTTTCGTTGTTAAAAAAAACTTCCCCTGAAAGGGCATTGTCTTTGAGTTGAAAAGGAACGGCCTGCAATTTTTCTGCATTTACAATTTTTAATGTTGATTTACCTGTTTTAGTCTCAGGTTTATCCATTAGGACTGGAAGGAAAAGAAAATTTACATCTTTTTTGAATTGCTCATAGATCTTTAAGAAGCTATCGTTTGTGGTCGTATTTGTAAGTTTAACTTCTTCACCGTTATTGTAGAACCGTATCAATTTCTGGTTTTTGAAATTGAATAAAACCACCACATTGTTGCCATCGGCTGATTTTCCTTCGAAACGCACCTGCCCTGATTGTTTATTGATAAGGAATTTTCGAGCACCTTGCAGATATTTCGCTTCGTTGCCATTGGCAGTAAAAAGAATATAGTTGGTATTGTCCCACTTTGTTTTTCCTCCAATACCTTTCCATAACGCGGAAACCGATTCGTGATTGCCTTGCGCCTCTACTATTATTCCGCTTAGGATATAGATTCCTAGTAGAATGATTTTTAGGAATGTTTTCATAGTAACTTCCATAAGTAAACTGGCTTCGTTTCTATTTGGGTAAAGAGAGGAAGCTCAGCTTATTTTTTTTATCTTATTTTGACCGATTTTTTTTCTTTGGGTACGTACTGTAAGCTGCACACTGTTTCTGTGAAGAACAAGCAGCTAAAATAGTGCTTCCTAGAAAAAAAATGCCGATTAATACTATAAAATAGCGTTTCATATCTAAATCATTATTTATTCATGTGTACTGCTTTTAAAAGTAGTCTTGCGCTCTTTGTCGATCTGCGTATTGGGTTCTTTTACTAAAGAACCCAATACGTTCTCGTATGATTTAAGCTACTTATAATACCGTCAGAAATACGTTTAATATTTCTGACTGATAAGTCCCATTTGGATTGCCGTGATGGCCGCTTCTTCCCCCTTGTTCCCATGTTTTCCTCCAGCACGATCTAATGCCTGCTCTTGATTGTCTGTTGTTAGAACGCCAAAAATGACTGGTTTGTTGTATTTCAAAGCTACATTTGCAATACCATTGCCTACGGCGTTACAGATAAAGTCAAAATGTCTGGTTTCTCCTTGAATGACACATCCCAAACAGATCACGGCGTCGATGCTCTCATCTCTTAACACAATATCTGCTCCCGCTATAAGTTCGTAACTTCCAGGGACGCGGACAACCTCAATGTTGCTTTCTAAAGCGCCATGTGCGACTAGACCTGTCACGGCCCCGTCTAAAAGCGCTCCGGTTATTGTTGCATTCCATTGTGCCACCACAATGGCAAATTTTAAACCTTTAGCATTTCCGACCTCTAAATGAGAGAAATCCGATAAATTTTTCAAACTACTTGACATGCGGGCAAAGATACGCAAAACTTTCATGATTCCATTGAGTGAACAATCTTGGCGCGAGTTCATTACATCAATTATATAAGAACCTGTTCGAGCAAAAAAAAGCTGCTTTTCTTACAAAAGCAGCTTTGATATATTTTTTTTTATCGCCTTATTGTTTGGCTTGTACCCTTGCCAATGGACCATCTATCATATTGGCTTCTGGACTTTCTGGGTAATCAGATTTTATTGTTTGGTAAGCTTGTTCTGCATTTTTGAAATCTTCCAACGCCTCATATACTAAGCCTAATTTTTTTAAGAATAAAGGAGTCGTGTATGAATTTTTACTTTTATCAGATGCTTTTTTGTAGTAGTCTGCTGCTGATTTATAATCTTTAGACTCTGAATAGGCATCTCCAATTAATCCTGTTACCAATGGGTCAAGAATTTCACTTCCTGTATCGGAGTATTTTTGTAGATATTTGATGGCGTCTTGTAAGTTTCCTTGACGTAAAAACAATCCACCTAAATAAGCATTTGCAATGTTTGCAGATTTTGTGTTTGAATATTCGTCTGCGATTTCTTTGAAACCAAGAAATGAACCGTCGCCATTAATAGCTTTAGCTTGTAACGAATCAATCATGGCATATTCTTCCGCTTTATAAATTTGGTTGGAAGCCTTTTCTGCGCGCGGCGCTAGATATAGTTTTTGATAACCTAAATACAACAATATCAAGACGATGATACCGCCAACAATGAAGATTATGCTTTTTTGATTGTCCTGAAAAAATGAACCCGATGATCTTTTAGGTTCTGTTGGATTTACATTTGTGTTTGACATCTGTTATTATCGTATAATAAATATGGAACGCAAAATTACACTTTTAAAAGTTTAATACAAGCTTTATAAAAAAAAAGGAAGATGGGAAAATGAGATTTTGGTAGAAATGTAAATTTAAATATTATCAAATATCAAGAATAATCTCTAAATTCACTAGTTTAAAAATTGGATGTGATTGATAGCATGAATGATATATCGAAAATTGCGCAGAAGGCCATATTTCAAACGCAAGAGGCTTTGGCAACGGTGGGAAAGACAAATAATACACTAAAGATCGGTGTGCCAAAGGAAATATCGTTCCAGGAAAAGAGAATTCCGTTGACCCCTCTTTCTGTGGCGCTGTTGGTAGAATATGGTCATGAAGTCATTATCGAATCTGGAGCAGGAGAAGCTTCAAATTTTTTAGATAGGCATTACAGCGAACAAGGGGCAAGGATTACAGGCGACAGGCAGCAAGTATTTCATTGTGATATTTTAATCAAGATTGCAAGCCCGACTTTAGAAGAAGTGGGGTTGATGAAAGCAAAGCAGGTTCTATTGTCGTCTCATCAGCCATCTTTAATGGATCTGAAAGTGCTGCAAAGTTTGATGCGGAAGCAAATCACGTCATTGTCTTACGAGTATTTGAAGGATGAGGGAGGCCATCTTACTGTTGTACGTGCGATGAGTGAAATCGTAGGTGCTACCTCAGTGCTGATTGCTGCAGAATATCTGAGCAATATTTTCGATGGAAAAGGATTAATGCTAGGCGGTGTGACGGGGGTACCCCCAACGGAAATGGTGATTATAGGTGCTGGAACAGTCGGTGAGTACGCAGCTCGAGCTGCGATAGCACTAGGGGCACAAGTGAAAGTCTTCGATAGCTCTGTGTATCGGTTGCGTAGATTACAAAATAATGTGGGTAGTCGGGTTTTTACATCGGTTATTCAGCCTATCGTTTTAAATAAAGCTGTTCGGTCCTGTGACGTGGTTATTGGTGCCGTTCGAGCAACAAATGGCAGATCTCCTTGTATTATATCGGAGGATACCGTGTCGAAAATGAAACCTAATTCGGTTCTTATCGATATCAGTATAGACCAAGGAGGCTGTTTTGAAACATCGGAAGTTACAACCCACGACAAGCCGACATTCCGTAAATATGATGTGATTCATTATTGCGTGCCAAATATTGCATCTAGAGTAGCGAGAACTGCGACTTATGCGTTGACAAATATCTTTACACCTTTGCTTTTACAAATTGGCGAGTGTGGAGGCATGAATAATATGATCTGGTCGGACAAATGTATCCGGAGTGCCATTTATCTTTATCAAGGGATGTTGACGAACAAAGATATTGCGGAAAAATTTAATTTACCTTCTAAAGATCTAGACTTAATTATTGTAGCTAATCAATAATATTATTATGCGATTTATATTTTCATTTTTATTTGTTGTGTTGTTAAACTATTACACGCTGGCTCAAGATAAAGTAACACTTTATGAGCAAATACCGAATGTAGCATCAGCTGCTGAAAAATTAGGAGATGCTGATATCCCTGTTTTATATCGATATGAAATAAAAGGCTCGGATAAAGCTGTATTAATTATTCCGGGAGGGGGATATGCTCACGTTGCTATTGATCATGAAGGGCACGCTGTGGCGAAAGAATTTAATAAGCAGGGATATAGTGCTTTTGTACTTTATTATCGGTTGCCGAAAGATCAAACCATGAAAGAACGGAAAATCGGCCCCTTGCAAGATGCGCAACGCGCTATGCAGTATATCCGTGAGCAGTACGCTTTTAAAAAGGTGGGCGTCCTTGGTTTTTCTGCAGGCGGACATTTGGCCTCTACGCTTTCAAACCATTTTGATGATGTAAAAATCGAGAATTCTAAGAATACTCGATTAGCGCCGGATTTTTCGGTTTTAGTTTATCCAGTAATATCGATGGATGATGCAATCACGCACAAAGGTTCAAAAAAGAATCTTATTGGGGCAACCCCGACAGCGGATGATCAAGCTTATTTTTCATTGGAAACGCAAGTTTCTGAAAAAACGCCGCCTACATATTTGGTGCATGCCGAGGACGACTCCGCTGTGCCGATTGCCAATTCGCTACGTTACAAAGAGGCTTTGGATAAATTTGGAGTCTACAATGGCATTTTTTTCTATAAAACAGGAGGACATGGCTTCGGTTTAGTGAACAAGACCGATGCTGGAAAATGGTCTGATGCCATGTTTGTTTGGTTGAAAAGCTTAGGGGATAAGTAGTATTTGGTATCCTATTGAATAAATTGGATATACTTTGCAATAGTGATATCCAATTTACTTCCGATTATCATATCTGATACAGGGTGCATAATGGCATGTAATGTCAGTCCATTGCCATTAGACATCACGACCTCTTTATAAAAACCCCGAAATCTAATGTCGGTTACCTGATAGTTTCCATCGATCTTCTGTTGGAAAATAATATCCTCTTGGTGTATACCAATCGGGGCACTGGCTGTAATACCCAGGACGGATGCTTGTTCACGAGATAAGATATTACTTTTTGCCAAAAGTTGCGCTGTATAGCTATGTTTTGGTGTATAATATAATTGTTGAGGAGAACCTTGTTCTACAATCTTCGCATTTTTCATAACAATAAGCTCGTCTGCCATCGCAAGGACCTCTGTTGGATCATGTGATACCAAAATAATTGTCAAGCCGGTTTCTTCAACGATATGCTTGATGTCTTGTTGTAGTGCATCCCGAAAGGCAGCATCAACTTGATTAAAAGGTTCGTCCATTAAAAGCACCTCGGGTTCGTTTATCAAAGCCCGTGCAATAGCAACCCTTTGCTTCTCTCCACCGCTGAGGTCGGCTACCCGTTGTTGTGCAAGGTGATCGATTTTTAATCGCTCTAATGTCTCCCTTGTTTTTGATTCTTTACGGGAAAGGTTGGTATTGGGCAGTTGTGAGGCAACATTGTCCCATACTTTTGCGTATAGATTGAGGTCGTCAAATCCCTGCGAAACCAATTTCATCGCATCATGGCCAGGTATAAGCTTATCTTTTCGAGTAGGGACAAGCCAACCTTTATATCTTACTTCTCCATTATTGGGTTCTAGGAGGCCATAAATCAGTTTCAACAAGGTGCTCTTTCCGCTACCTGACTCCCCAATGATAGCTGTTATTTTATTTTCTTGAATACCGAAATCTACCTGGTTGACAGCGACGACTTCTTGTTTTGCCATGAAGATGTGCGAGAGCTCTTTCCCATGAATCAAGGGAAGGCCTACTTGCTGTGTATCGGTTGGGATATATTGACAGGAATAGGATTGTTGTACCATAAGATAAAAAATGCCGAACAACGTGTTCGGCACAAAAGTACGTATTTATATTTTAAGGAATTGGGATTTCGGAGGTATACGTTCTTTAGGTGTTCAATCTGCTTTAGAATCCTAAGGTAAGTCCGAAGGTAAAGTTATTTACGTTGGCTTGTGCAGGACTGTTTTCGAACATGTCGTTCAGGTAATACTTGGCAAATACCCCTACACAGTCGAAGCCTACTCGGGCAAATACTCCATATTGGAAACTGGCTAGATTATAGTTGTCTTTATATTTTTGTTTACCGAGCTCTTCACTTTTAAGCCGTTGTGTTCCCTTTAATAAGATGCCTGTCATTGCTCCGAATGCGAATTTCGCCCGGTCGCCATGACGATTTTTCCGACTTCTTAATTCGAAGGTTAGTGGTAGGCGAAGGTATGTGGATGTGAAAATGTTTTTATCATACTGTATGTCGGAATCTGCGTAAGATAGTGGAGTCGCTTCCGTATCTAAAATAATATTTTTTTTCAACCGTAAATAATTCCATTCGAAACCTGTAGAAAGGTAAACTTTCAGTATGTCGTTAAAGCGTAGTCCAATCTGTGCTAGATCAAAGCCGAAATTTGACGCTTTCTTGTAATCTAAAAATTGATTGTCAGCAGATAGCGTAAAGCTACCATCGTCGATAAGGCGCGAAAATCCCCAGTCTATGCGTGAAAAAGTCAATCCGCCGAAAATGCGGGGATATTTAATTTGTTTACCATCATCGTCATAGTCTTTCTTTCCGATTGTTGGTTCGAGATCAAAGTTTTTGGAGTTCACAATGCTGTCGGATTCGACTTCTTGCGCGACTGTGTTGGCGTGGAAAATGATTAGTAAACCAAATGCAGCAAGTATGTTTTTTGATATAAGATTTTTCATATGTGTAATTGTTTGAAATACGTTTTGTTTTAGTGCTAAGTCTCGTTTAATAATGTTATTTTCTTTTCTTTGTTCGGTTTCTTACAAATGTATTGTATACATCTATACGCAGAGAGCCTTCATCGTCGTTGCTAAAATGAACCGTTTTCGTTTCATCTGGATTGATAACATCCGAAATTTTGTTAAGTAATCCGGATACTAATCCATTGTTTTGTGTTGGACGGGCCACAGCAAGCATGGTATCTTCCTCCTCTAGATTTTCTATGAGAGGTTGTATGGGGTCGATTTCGACAACACGGTAGGTAATATGTTGAGGCACATCGGCAGTCCTGTTGTAGGTTGGCTGTTGCAATTGGGCCACTTCGATTTCTAACCGCATGAGCTTCTTCTTCTCGATTTCATTTGGCGACGAGTTCTCGTTTTTCAACGCAGGACTTTCTCCAGAACTTGAGGATGGTAAACTCTCTCTGGTTTCTTCAGGCATTTTAGGCGTTTCTTCTGCTAGCGTCAAGGGGACTGATAAGGGTTGTTTTACGGCATTCTCTAGTACCTTCGGTTGCTGCGCTAAGCGGGGCATTTCGTCGGTTCGGAAGTCAGTGTTGAAATAGTGAAAGGTCCCCCAACTGATAGTGCCAATCAATACACAGGCTGCTGCATAGGAAATCCAGCGTCTGCGCCACAATGGAATGACTTTTTCACGGTCTAATTCGTCCGATATTTTCTTCCAAAGATCTTGATCGGGTGATACCTCTTTATCTTTTAGATAGTCACTAAACAACTTGTCTATTTGTTTGTCATTCATATCTCTAGATCCTCCATTTTTAACAATTTATCTTTTAACCATTGTCTCGCTCGAGAAAGTTGCGACTTTGAATTGCCCTCACTGATGGATAGCATTTCTGCAATTTCGCGATGCGAGTAACCTTCTATCGCGTAGAGATTGAAAATCGTTCTATAGCCAATAGGAAGGCTTTTTATCAGTGTCAGTAAGTCGTTGTACAAAAGGTTGTCTTGACTGCTGTCCGTAGACGGAATTGTATGGTGTTGTTCGTCTACGGGCTCCAGATAGGATAGATTGTTCTTTCGATGATTTTCAATAGCCGTATTGACCATGATCTTCCTTATCCATCCTTCTAAAGAACCTTTATTTTCAAAATAATGACACTTCTGAAAAACTTTGATGAATCCCAGTTGCAGAATGTCTTTTGCTGCGGCTTCATTAGGAGCGTAGCGAATACATACGGCATACATTTTTTTGGACAACAGCTGGTACAGTTGAAATTGAGCTTTTCTGTCTCCTTTCAGGCATTTTGTCCAAATGATATCCAACATATTTGTTTCCTGGGTTAATCAGTCTTTATAAGAAAGACGAAGGAAGAAGGAAGAAGGTTGCATGGATGCGAAAATTATTTTGCAATAATTTTTCGGACGGTGGGATCTAGGATTTCAATATGAATCTGTCGAGCATCTAAAGGAAGTAAATTAGGGATTTTTTCAGGCCACTCGACAAAGCAATAGCAACCGCTATAAAAGTATTCTTCATAGCCTAAGTCCAGTGCTTCTTCCTCATTCTTTAATCGATAGAAGTCAAAATGATAAATAGGGCCTGAAGCGGAGGCGTATTCGTTGACTATGGAGAACGTGGGGCTGGAAGTGCTATCGCTTACCCCTAATTCCTGAGCAAAAGCATTAACGAGTGTCGTTTTCCCTGCCCCCATATTGCCACGAAGTAGAAAAATTCTATCCTTTAGATAATGATTCAGGATCATTTTCGCTGCGTTAGCTAGTTCTGATATGTTATTAACTAGGATTTCCATGGCCAAATTTATTTATTTTGGCGAATAAACAGCGTAAGGTATTATCATTTCTTCCAGAGAAATTCCTCCATGTTGAAAAGTACCATGGTAGTAGTTGACAAATTGATTGTAGTTGTTTGGGTAAACGAAATAATAGTCATCCTTGGAGAAAACAAAAGAGGAACTTACATGAAGCTTTGGTAGTTGGGCATCATGAGGGTTTTTTATCGTAAAAACCTCTTTCGCATTGTAATTTAAGTTTTTTCCTTGCTTATAGCGAAGATTCGTATTGGTATTTCGATCACCTATAATCTTGCTCGGACGTTTCACTCGGATGGTTCCGTGGTCTGTTGTTACAATAATCTTTACATTGCGTTGCGCTAGCCATTTTAGTGCCTCCAAGAGTGGTGAATGCTCAAACCAAGAAAGTGTAAGAGAGCGGTAAGCACCCTCATCATTGGCTAATTCGCGGATCATAGCTACATCTGTTCTGGCATGCGAAAGCATATCCACAAAGTTGTAAACAAGTACATTTAAGTCGTTTTGCATGAGATTGTTTAATGCATCTAATACATCTTTACCCTGATCCAATGTTAATATTTTATGGTAAGAGTGTTTAATGTCTCGACGGTACAATCGACTGATCTGATCTGCCAAAAATTTATCTTCGTGCATGTTTTTTCCCCCTTCATCGTCGTCATTTTGCCAAAGTGACGGAAAGCGTTTTTCCATTTCCAAAGGAGTTAATCCGCTGAAAATTGCATTTCTTGCGTACTGCGTCGCTGTAGGGAGAATGCTGAAATATGCTTCTTCTTCCTCCAGTCTATAATAGTCCGTTATCACTTCGTTGATCACTTTCCATTGATCATAACGTAGATTGTCAATTAAAAAGAAAAATGTAGGACGTTCCGACTGTAGCATGGGAAATACCTTCTTCTTAAAAAGTTGATGGGATTGCATCGGACCATCTACCTTATTTTGAATCCAATTGATGTAATTTTTTTCGATGAATTTGGAAAACAATGCGTTAGCATCTGCCTTTTGCATGGTTAGGATCTCATGCATGCCTGCATCCTCTAGCTTTTGTAAAGATAGTTCCCAATATACTAGTTTTTTGTAAGCTTCGGCCCATTGCTTATGGTCCAGGTCGTCAGCTATGGTCATGCCCAAGTTTCGGAATTCCTGTTGGTATGCCATGGACGTTTTTTCGCTTACTAGGCGTTTGTTTTCGGTGAATTTTTTTATCGTTAGAAGAATTTGTTTGGGATTGACCGGTTTAATGAGGTAATCATCGATCTTAGAACCTATAGCGTCTTCCATCAAATGCTCTTCTTCATTTTTTGTTACCAACACGGTTGGGATTGTTGGGTTGATGGTTTTCAAGATCGCCAAAGTTTCCAATCCGGTTTTTCCTGGCATGTTTTCATCTAGGAATACGAGGTCGAAGGGTTCGGATTGAAAGGCCTCTACTGCATCATTTCCATTATTGACCGTTTTCACACGGTAGCCGCGTTCTTCGAGTAGCATAATATGGGGACGTAAAAACTCTATTTCGTCATCAGCCCATAGAATATGTATCTTGTTTATCATCATAGTGGTGTCTCTCGACCTTCTTAGCTTAAAAAAACTTCTTGGCAGTATGCCTCTAAAATTTGAATCAAATACTAAAATAGTCAGAAGGGAGTTTTTTACTTTATTTTTAACATAAATTAACTTCAATCTCCTTATCTTTGCGCTAATTTTAAACTGGAAAAATCGCCTGATAACGAGCGGTGAAATGTATCTTAGATGAAGGAACTGAATACGTTGTATTCTTTTGACAACAACTCAAAATACATTGTTTATTAGGTTCAAAATTAAAGATAATAATTATAAAAGGTAGTCAGAATTGAATAAGAAAAAGATAATTAATGACCCAGTTTACGGATTTGTATCAATTCCGTCGGCATTTATTTTTGATCTTATCCAACATCCGTTTCTTCAACGGTTGCGCTTTATAAAACAGGTGAGTATGACTCATCTTGTTTATCCAGGGGCATTGCATACCCGATTTCAACATGTAATCGGTGCTATGCATCTCACTTGTTTAGCAATTGACACCTTGCGGAGTAAAGAAGTTTTTATTACGGCAGAGGAAGAAGAAGCTGTATTGGCCGCCATATTATTGCACGACATTGGACATGGCCCTTTTTCACATTCTTTAGAGCACACGTTAATAGAGGGCGTTTCACATGAAATGATTTCTTCACTACTCATGGATAAACTGAATTCTGCGTTTGGAGGAAGATTGACGCTAGCGATTACCATTTTTAACGATCATTACCCTCGTAAATTTTTTCATCAGCTGATATCAAGTCAACTTGATACGGATAGGATGGATTATTTAAATAGGGATAGTTTCTTTACCGGAGTGTCTGAAGGTGTAATTTCTTTTGATAGAATTATCAAGATGCTTAATGTCCATGACGACGAGTTGGTGCTAGAAGCGAAAGGAATCTATTCGGTCGAAAAATTTTTGATTGCTCGCCGCCTGATGTATTGGCAGGTTTATTTGCATAAAACAGTGATTGGGGCAGAACAGATGTTAATTAAGATTCTCTATCGTGCAAAAGAACTTAGCATGCAGGGGAAAGAACTGTTTGCGACGAAAGCTCTACGTCATTTTTTGATCAACAAGATTGATGTTCATAATTTTTTAGATACACCTGATCACTTGGCTTGGTTTACACGCCTAGATGATACCGATATCATGTCTGCAATCAAAGACTGGGTTTACGCAGAGGATAAGGTTTTGAGTACCTTGTGCCAAAAGTTGATGAATAGAGATCTGTTAAGAACAGAGATTAGGAATACAGCCTTCTCTACGGAGGAACTGGAGGATGTAAGAAAGCGAGTTAAAGTTCATTTTGACTTGAGTGACGATGAAATAGATTATTTTGTCTATACACAAACGATTCAGAATAGTGCCTATGATACCAAAAATAATAATATAAAGGTATTGAATAAGTTCGGTGGAATACAGGATATTACAGAGGCATCTGATTTGTCTAATTTGGAAGCATTAGCGAAGCGTGTGGTGAAATATGCGATATCTTATCCAAAGGAAGTTGGATTCCCACTACGCTAAGGTTAATAATTTGATAAAAAATAATTAAGAAAAAGTATACATTTGTAAAATGCAATTTACTGCAAATCAAATAGCAACATTGTTGGGAGGCTACGTAGAAGGAGATCCGGATGTCATTGTAAATCAGTTGTCTAAGATTGAGGAAGGAAAGGCCGGTTCTTTGGCTTTTCTATCCAATCCAAAATATGAGCAATTTTTATATGATACGGAGGCGTCGGCTGTAATTGTCAACGAAGATTTACTCTTACAGCGAGAGGTTTCGACCAGCTTAATTCGTGTTAAAGACGCGTATTCGTCTTTTTCCGAGTTACTTCGTATTTATCACCAATTGAGAAATGAAAGGAAAGGAATCGAAGAACCTTCTTTCGTTCATGAATCTGCCAAAGTAGGTGAGGAGTTGTATCTTGGTGCATTCTCCTATATTGGACGGGATGTTACCATTGGAAATCAAGTGAAAATTTATCCACAGGTTTACATTGGTGATGGTGTCATTATTGGTGATCATGTGACGCTCTATCCAGGGGTTAAAATCTATTACGATTGTGTCATCGGTAATGATGTCGTGATACATAGTGGTGCTGTCATAGGAAGTGATGGATTCGGTTTTGCACCACAAAAGGATGGAACCTACAGTAAGGTACCTCAAATTGGAAATGTGATCATTGAAGACGACGTTGAAATCGGTGCAAATACCGTTATTGATCGAGCTACATTAGGATCAACTGTTATTCGCAAGGGCGTTAAATTGGATAATTTGATCCAGATAGCACATAATGTGGAGATTGGTGCAAATACCGTTGCTGCAGCGCAAACAGGTATTTCAGGCAGTACAAAAATCGGTGAAAATGTTGTGTTAGGTGGGCAAGTAGGTGTTGTTGGACATATTCAAGTTGCTTCTGGCTCACAGATTCAAGCCCAATCTGGTATCAATCGGTCTATCGATCAGGAAAATAAGAAGTGGGGAGGCTCCCCTGCAATATCTTATAATAGCAATTTACGTTCGCAGGTGATATATGTTAAGTTGCCTCAGCTTGAAAAGCGTATTGCAGAATTGGAAGCTAAGCTAAAGGATTTTTATGATGAAACTCGATAAACTTGATCAATAGAATGTTGGATATGAATGTAAAACAAAGGACAATATTGTCTGAGATATCTATTTCGGGGATAGGATTACATACGGGGAAAGCCGTTAATATGACGATCAAACCTGCAGCAGAATTTCATTGGTATAAATTTAAACGAGTTGATATAGAGGGGAGCCCTATTGTTGCAGTTGATGCAGATAATGTGTCTGATACCTCTCGGGGGACTACAATTACCCAAAATGGCGCTTCGATAAGTACGATAGAACATTTGATGGCAGCTTTAGTTGGGCTGCAAATCGATAATGTCCTTATTGAAATTGATGGTCCTGAGGTGCCTATCTTAGATGGAAGTTCCAAGATTTACGTGGAAAAGCTTCTGGAAGTTGGGTTTATTGACCAAGATGCTGATCGTGATTATTACGAGATTAAAGATAATATTTCTTATGTAGAGAAGGATCGTCGTGTAGAGATTATTGCCATGCCTTTGGATGGTTACCGCTTGACTTGTATGATTGACTTTAACTCTCCGGTGTTAGGTAGCCAACATGCATCTATAAGTAATATCACTGAATTTCAAAATGAAATCTCTGCTTCACGGACTTTCTGCTTCTTGCATGAATTGGAAAGCCTTCTGAATCACAATTTGATAAAAGGAGGAGATCTTTCTAACGCTATTGTTATTGTCGATAAAGAAGTTAGTAAAGAGGAGTTGGATAAACTTTCCGGTTTATTTAACAAATCTGTTGAGGTCGCTAACGAAGGAATTTTGAATAATATTCAACTTCGCTACCAGAATGAACCTGCACGTCATAAGTTACTTGACATGATTGGGGACCTTGCATTGGTAGGACGTCCTTTGAAAGGTCATATCATGGCCGCTCGTCCTGGTCATGCTGCTAACGCTGCTTTCGCAAAAAAGATAAAAGCACAAATAAAAAAAGATAAGAATCGTAAGAATATGAAGGTGTATAACCCTAATATGACGCCAGTTTACGATACCGTGCAGATTATGAATATTTTGCCTCATCGTCAACCCTTCCTGATGATTGATAAGATTTTGGAACTCTCCGATACGCATGTGGTGGGTTTAAAGAATGTAACTATGAATGAAGATTTATTTATGGGGCATTTTCCAGGATCTCCTGTTTTTCCTGGTGTTTTGCAGATTGAAGCTATGGCGCAAACAGGTGGAATCTTGGTTTTAAATACGGTTCCTGATCCACAAAATTGGTTGACGTTGTTCCTAAAGATTGAAAATGCTCGTTTTAAGAATCAGGTAACCCCCGGAGATACCATTATTTTCAACTGCGAATTGTTGGAACCTATTCGCAGAGGCATTGCACGCATGAAGAGTGTAGGTATGGTGGGAGATAAAGTAGTTAGTGAAGCCGAATTGATGGCTCAAATTGTAAAAGTAAAAGATAATTAACATGATACAACCGTTATCATACATACATCCCGAGGCGAAGATCGCTCAGAATGTGGTGGTAGAACCCTTCTCAACCATTCATAAAGATGTCGAAATCGGAGAAGGAACTTGGATTGGATCTAATGTGACAATCATGAACGGTGCTCGAATAGGTAAAAATTGTAGAATCTTTCCAGGAGCAGTTATTTCAGGAGAGCCTCAAGATTTAAAGTTCGAAGGTGAGGTTACAACAGCAGAAATCGGAGACAATACAACCATTCGTGAATGTGTAACGATCAATCGTGGAACAAAGGATCGCTACAGGACTGTAATTGGGAAAAATTGTCTTATACAGGCTTACAGTCATATTGCTCACGATTGTTTTGTAGGCGATAATTGTATTTTTTCCAATTCAAGTACACTAGCAGGACATATCACGGTAGGTGATTATGTCGTGTTAGCGGGAATGGTTGCCGTACATCAGTTTTGTAAAATAGGTTCTCATGCATTTGTTACTGGTGGAACCTTGGTGCGGAAGGATGTACCTCCTTTTATAAAAGCTGCACGTGAACCAATTTCCTATGCTGGAATTAACTCCGTAGGCTTACGTCGCAGAGGTTTTACTGCGGGGCAAATTACTGAGATACAAGATATTTACAGGGTGTTATTCGTTCAGAATCGGAACTTAACGAAAGCACTTGATTTGATTGAAGCGGAATTTGCACCAACGGAATTGCGGGATGAAATTTTATCTTTTGTTCGCAATTCGAACAGAGGGGTTATAAAGGGTTTTAATCAGGGACGAATCTCTACACTTTAACAGAAGGATATTTATTGAATATAACTTTACTTAATTTAGGTCGTCGGTATAACAGGGAGTGGATTTTTCGACATGTCGATTATTCCTTCTCGTTAGGAAAAAAGTATGCAATTCTTGGACCCAATGGTTCCGGTAAATCTACGCTACTGAAAACAGTGTCGGGGAGTTTATCTGCCAGTGAGGGTGAGATACAATACCGTGATCTTCAACATCAGGTTATTTCAGTTGAGCAAATTTTTCAACTTTTAAGTATTGCTGCTCCTTATATTGAACTTGTAGAAGAGTTGACTCTACGTGAAATGATCGAATTTCATTTCCGCTTTAAATCCTATTTAAAGGGCTTTGATTTTGACAGCGTGGTAGAAAGGATGAATCTACATAAAGCTCTTGATAAGGAAATCCGTTTTTTCTCGTCGGGGATGAAGCAACGTGTGAAATTGGCTTTGGCTTGTTGTTCTGATACCCCGATTGTGCTATTGGATGAGCCAACGAGTAATTTAGATCTAGATGGTGAAGCTTGGTATTTATCATTAGTAAATGAAACCTGTGGTGTAGATCGTCTTTTATTGATTGGATCAAATCAAGAGAAAGAATATGCATTTTGCGACGAGTTTATTCATGTTCTTGATTTTAAATAAGAAAGAAACAAAGGTTTTATAAAAGCCGTATATTTTGTAGTTTTGTAACGCTAAAATTCAAAAAGATTGTTATGTCAAAAGCATCTGAAGTAAAATCAGGAAATATACTCCGTTTTAATGGGGAGCTAGTTGCTGTGGAAGAGTTTATTCACCGTACACCGGGGAACTTACGTGCCTTTTATCAGGCTCGTATGCGTAATGTACGTTCCGGTAAATTAGTAGAATATCGCTTTAGAACGGATGAAGAAGTAGAAATTGCTCGCGTAGAAACAAATGATTACCAATATCTTTATGATGAGGGTGATTTCTTTGTGGTAATGGATAATGCGACTTATGACCAATTTAACATTCCTAAAGGATTGTTTGGTGATACAGCCCGCTTTCTTAAAGAGGGAATGAATGTTATTATTGCGTTTGAAAGTGATGAGCCTATCATGGCACAGGCACCGACGACGGTAGAATTGGAAATTACATATACGGAACCTGCGGTAAAAGGTGATACATCGACGAATGCATTGAAGTTAGCAACAGTTGAAACTGGTGTTGAGATTCGTGTACCGTTGTTCATTAATCAGGGAGACCGAGTGAAAATTGATACACGTACGGGAGATTATATCGAACGCGTGAAATAAGGCTTTAGGTTTAGGTTGATTATTCGGTCTTGTTAGCTGCTCAAGCGCAAGACCGTTTTTTTTTTCATGATGACAAAAGATGCATTAAGAAAGAAATATAAGGAATTGCGTAGGGAATTGAGCGATGTTGATTTCGTGCGATATAACCACGAGTTATTCTTTCGGCTTCACGATATGGATTGGCAAGGAGTAAGGTACTTACATTGTTTTTTGCCGATTATTCGTCATAAAGAACCAGATATGTGGCATTTTATAAGGTGGATGAATACCCATCATCCACAGGTCAATATCGTGGTGAGTGCAAGTAACGTGGCTGACTATTCCATGTCGCACTTTTTATTTTCGGAACATCTTGAATTTGTCGAAAACGAATGGGGAATTATGGAGCCTGTCCGTGGAGATGTTGTGCCTGAACGGTTGCTAGATATGGTGTTAATTCCTTTGTTGGTTGCGGATACTCTAGGTAATAGAGTGGGCTATGGGAAGGGATTTTACGATCGATTTTTAGCCAAATGTAGACCTGATTGCAAAAAAATTGGACTTTCTTATTTCGAGCCGGTAGATCGAATTGATGATGTTGGTCCATTTGATATCCCCTTGAATGTGTTGGTGACACCGGAAAACAAATGGGTCTTTTCAGAGAAGTAGAAAGAATCGCTTATGTACCATGTTGAAGATCTCACAGGCGATTCTTTCTTATGCTTTTTACTTATATAGAATTCTGAACTTAATAGTGTTCTCGATCTGCTTCAATTGCTTGAGGATATTTTTATCGTAAGCGGTGTGAATATCGGTTACGGCATAGCCAATTTCACCTTTTGTCATCAGAAATTGCGAGATGATGTTGATGTCATTTTCTGCATAGACATTGTTGATCTGCGCCATAATGCCAGGCACATTCTTATGGATATGTAATAAGCGATGAGCTTGCGTGAGGCGAGGAAGGATTAGATTTGGGAAATTTCGACTCATGGACGTATCTCCGTTATTGATGAAATCTGCCATTCGCCGAGGAATAAATTCTGAATTTCTCTTTTTATTTTTCTTATCGTCAAATATTACAATACCTTTCTCGAGACATATCTGCTTGTTGATATGCCCTTTGACATCTCCCAAGAAACCTATGGTTTTTAATTTATCAGCTTTTGATAATTGTTCATCGTCAATTGAAATCCCATCAGCAAGGAGTAGTAGACCTACGTCCTTTGTGTATTTTTCTTCGAATGAGTCTTTGATTCGCACAGAGAATCCATCTCGTTTCAGGATGTGCACCGCTATTTCGGGAACCTCACCGATGATAAGGCATAGGATTCTATTCTTTGGATAGGATATTGCGCGAGGTAGATCGTTTACATATAGAAATTCGTCGAAGCTAGGCGTAATGTGATCGGCTTTTTCCGTAACACTTTTACGCGATATGTTTTCCGTGAATGCGAAAAATTTTTCGATTAGTCCAGATTCTTTTAATTGAAAATCGGAATAACCATCGCCTATACCGAAAATACGTCCATCGATTTGTAGCTCCTTCAATAGTTTTACTTTTCCTCCCTCATCTGAGAGTGGGTTGGATTCGTCGTATCCTATGATATTGCCCTCATCGTCAAATTTAAACGTATTGGCGTAGATGTTTTCCTTCTTGATATGATATGGGGTTACGACAGGAGTAATGAATTCTTTGAAACCTCCAGAAACAATCCAAGCTGTATCTTCATTTTTCTTGAAAAAGTCTTTGTTGCGATCGAAGGAACGAGATACTTTTTTCTTTAAATGTGAAACGAGCTTATCGAGATGGCTCTTGTTCGCATTTAGCAATTTTACTCGGCCAGCAAGACTTTCTCTGAAGGAAATCTTTCCCTCCATAGCAAGATTGGTGAAATCCTCTATTTGTTGATAAATAACTTCCCTGTCTGGATGACCTTCTAGCGAAATTCTTGCTAGTTCGTCCAATGCTTCGACTTGTGTAAATGTACTATCGAAATCAATGATGTAGTAATTTTTCACAGTTTGTTTAGTTTGATTTTCTGATTACGGTTTATATTCTAGACTCATTTCTTGCAAAGTTACATCAACTGGTTTGAAATGATATCCTGTAGTGTCTGTTATCTTTTGGTTTGAATAAGCCCATTTCGCGGCGGATGCCCTTGCGGCATCTTTGGTGAGTGTCGGACGTTTTCCCCTTATCCAGGCTAAGCATGTGGATGCCCGCCATGCAATTTCCAGTATAGCCTGTTTTGCTTCTATCGTTGGGGCAGGTTTGTTGATAAGACGGGCAATACGTTCCAATAGACTTTTATTCGTCAAATTTTCACTGTTAAGAATGAATCGTTCTCCAGAGATATGGGATTGCGCCATTAAAGCGATCATGATGCGTGAAACGTCCTCTACATCTACGATTCCTACCGTTCCAGGAGGATAAATTTTTAGGCCGCGATTAACCATATCGAAGATTACCTTTGACGCTTTCTTTCCTGTTCCCAGACCCATAATGACCGAGGGATTGACAATGACAGCGTCTAGTCCCTCTACAATGCCCCGCCACACTTCCATTTCGCTTTCATATTTGGAAAGTGCATATTTGGAAATGTAGGCACCTTCATCCCATTTGGTGTCTTCAGTGATCAACTCGTTTGCTTTGCTTGGACCAATGGCGGCTATAGAACTCACATGGATAAGTCTTGCACCATGCTCGAGACAGAGATTTACGATATGCTTTGTTCCTTCGATGTTGGTATGTAGCATATCATCCCAATCGGCCTTTTGATACGAAATTTTTGCAGCACAGTGATAAACCTCTTTTACTTCCGAAAATAAATCTGCAAGTGCAAAGTAGTCGGTTACGTCTGCATCGAACCACTGCACTAACGAAGAAGATCTTAATATATCGGGTATATGTGATGCTGCACGTTTTATTGCAATGACAGCAACGCCTTCGTCAACCAAAAATTTGATCAATGTAGATCCCAAAAAACCTGTTCCACCTGTTACTAATACCACTTGCTAACTTATTGTTGAAAACTTATTCTTTCCAAAAATAGCTTAATAAATGCATATTTGCGAAATACTCAGTACATTGTTTCTTTTTTTGTCACATTCATACCCAGTATTCTATGTCATTAGCTGATTTTTTTTCTCCGATTTCTATAAGTGATTTTTGCTCTGGAACGGATTTTTACAGTTCTCAATTTGGAAAATCTATTGCCGCTTATGAAGAATCCTTTCCAGATCTACAAAGCCCAGAACTAAAACCTCATCTTGTTTTGATTGGTGTAGAGGAGGAGAGAGTTTCTGTTAACAATATGGGAACGAAGAAGTCTCCGGATGCAGTACGGAAATATTTGTACAACTTGTATCAGGGTGATTATCAGGTTCGTATAGCAGATCTTGGCAATATACAAGCTGGGGCAACGGTGCGCGATACTTATGTCGCCTTGAAGACTGTTGTAGAGGAACTTATTAAGTTGGATATGACACCAATCATAATAGGCGGAGGTCAGGATCTTACCTATGCACAGTACATGGCCTATGAAGGCTTGGAGCAAAGGGTAGAAGTGGCTGTCATTGACGCTAAGTTTGATCTTGATCAGGAAAACGGAGAGGAGACAGCATTAACATCGAACACTTATCTTAATCATATTATCTTACACCAACCTGATTACCTGTTCAATTTGAGTAATTTGGCTTATCAAACGTATCTGGTCAGTAAAGAGTCTGTTAATATGTATGACAAGCTTTTTTTTAGCACGATGCGTATTGGTATGATGGCTGGACGCCTTGATCAGGCGGAACCGTTGATAAGAGCGGCTGATATGGTGAGTTTTGATATTGGGTCCATCCGGGCATCAGAAGCCCCAGGAAATGCTAATGCATTTCCAAATGGATTATATGGTGATGAAGCTTGTCAACTAGCGCGATATGCGGGGATGTCCGATAAATGTTCTTCCATAGGGTTTTATGAATATAACCCTACATTTGATCCAATGGGACATACGGCGAGCCTTGTTGCACAAATGATTTGGTGTTTTATCGATGGTTATTATAATCGAAAAAATGATGCGCCTTTGGTTCCAAAATCGGCTTATATAATTTATCGAACTACTTTGGAAAATGATGATTACGAACTTGTTTTTGTGAAAAGTAAAAAATCGGACCGTTGGTGGATGCAGGTTCCTTATTTTGGATCAAAATCAATTAATGAACGATATTATTGGGTGCCTTGCCGTTATGAAGATTACCAACAGGCGGTTGCAGGGGATATGCCTGATCTCTGGTGGAAAACACATCAAAAATTACAATAATAATTAAACAAGAAGGAGTTGATATTGATGGAAGTCGTTCTATTTGTAGTTATTGGGACTTTAGTTGTGTTATTGTTGGTGTTGGTTCGAGCGAATGGGCAACGGGTAGCCCGGGTAGAGTTCGAGCAATTGAAGCAACAGTATAATCTAGCGTCAATGGAGCTGACGAAAGTTCAAGAGCGTGAAAAGATGCTTCACGAAAATAAGCTAACGTTGGAACAGGCACTGGAAAGAGAACGTAGAGAACGTACTGCTGTAGAGCGTACATTAGAAAGTACCCATGCCTATCTTCAGGCGCAACAGGAAAAATTCCAGCAACAACAGGAAGAAATGGCACGTCTTCGCGAGCAATTTCACTTGGAATTCCAGCATATGGCAAACCGTATTCTGGAGGAAAAAACAAAGAAGTTTACCGATCTTAATCAACAGCAAATGGATCAGATCCTGAATCCGTTAAAAGATAAAATAAAGACATTCGAAGAGAAGGTGGAGCGGACGTATCAGCATGAATCTGCGGAACGTAATGTGTTGAAGGGAGTCGTTGAGCAACTTATGCAGCAGAGTCTGCTGATAAAAAATGAGGCAAATAACCTGACAAAGGCGTTAAAAGGTGATACAAAAAAGCAAGGCAATTGGGGGGAGATTATTTTAGAAAGAGTGTTGGAAAGATCGGGGCTAGTTAAAGATCAGGAATACCGTCTACAAACGGTATTCAAAGAGGAAGATGTTCGAAAAATTCCAGATGCAATTATTTTGTTGCCCGATGAGAAACATCTGGTTGTTGATTCAAAGGTTTCACTGGTGGCTTACGAGCGCTGGGTGAATGCGGAAGAAGAATTAGAACAAGCGCAATATTTATTGCAACATGTGCGGTCGATTGAAAGTCATGTGCGGGAACTTTCTGCGAAAAATTACCAAGATCTGTACAGTATACATTCCCCGGACTTTGTATTACTTTTTATGCCCATAGAATCGGCGTTAAGTTTGGCCGTGCGTGAGAAGCCTGATCTGTTCTCTGATGCTTGGGATAGAAGAGTAGTTATTGTAAGTCCATCTACATTATTGGCTACTTTACGCACAATTGCGAGTATTTGGGTACAAGAGCGGCAAAACCGTAATGTATTGGAAATTGCAAAAGAGGCAGGCGCTTTGTACGACAAATTTGTTGGCTTTTTGCAAGATATGCAGCAGATTGATGCTTATTTGCAAAAAGCAACGGAGAAACATCAAGATGCAATGAAGAAACTTTCGAGCGGAGCCGGTAACGTCATTCGAAAGGTTGAGAATCTGAAAGTGTTGGGTGCTAAAGCAAATAAACAAATCGATACGCGTTTCTTGGATTAAGCGACGTGGCCGGCTAGTAGCCTGCCGCAAAGTCATCCCCGCGCGGATCTGCACCCGTCTGTAGCTTACCATTGGGAAGCACGAGAATATTTTCCATACGTCCAATGTTTCCTCTTTTATAGATTGAATAGCCATCTTTTTCTAGACTTTCTCGTGTAGTCGGGTTTACTGCATGTTCTTCCACATCGATACGATCTGGTTTCCATTGGTGGTGGAAGCGTGGCGCAGATACAGATTCTTGGGCATCCATTCCAAATTCGACGACATTTAAAATGCCTTGGAAAACAGAAGTGATAATGGTGGAGCCCCCAGGTGTCCCGATAACCATCTTCAGTTTGCCGTTCTCTTCTACAATCGTTGGAGACATTGCACTGAGCATTCGTTTATTCGGTGCAATGGCATTGGCTTTACCACCTAGTAGTCCATATAAATTAGGAGTTCCTGGTTTTACAGAAAAATCGTCCATTTCATTGTTCAGAAGGAACCCCGCACCTTCTACCCATACACAAGAACCGTATGATCCATTGAGTGTTGTCGTCAGAGATACGGCATTACCCGCCTTATCTACGATACAAAAATGTGTTGTTTCCTCCGATTCGTAACCTGGAAATTTGGTGGCTTGTACGGCAGAACTTGGAGTGGCCTGTTGCAGGTTAACCTTGGCCATACGTTCTTGATTGAACTTTCTATCTGTCAGATTTTCTACAGGGACAGTATAAAAATCGGGATCCCCTAAGTGTGTAGCACGGTCGGCGTAGACCCGGCGTTCCGACTCAACCATTGCTCTAATGGTACTATCCGACTGAAATCCCCATTTTGCCAGCGGGTAATTTTCTACCGATTGAAGCAAGGCTAGTAGTGCAATACCTCCGCTCGAAGGAGGAGGCATAGAAATGATCTTATAGTTTTTATATTGTCCTGCTATTGGCGCCCGCCATACGGCATTGTAATTTGAAAGATCTGCATGAGATATGATTCCATTACCACGTTTCATTTCGGCCACGATGAGGTCTGCTGTTTTTCCTTCATAGAAACCTTTTGCTCCTTGGTCGGCAATACGCTGTAGCGTCTCTTTCAGTTGATTTTGTACAAAGATATCACCTGTGTTCCACGGTTTTTCGCGAACTATAGCGGGATTTTTTTGATTTAACTTCCTGAAAATAGCCTGATGTTCATTAAATTCCTTGGCTTGCTGTTCGGTGATAGCAAATCCCTTTTCAGCTAAAGCAATAGCCGGATTGAGTAGGCTGCGCCAAGGTAATGAACCAAGTTTTTTATGCGCTTCTTCCATTCCTGCTACCGATCCAGGGACGCCCGCGGCTAAAGATCCATATAAGCTAAGGTCGGTTATAGGATTCCCCTGGTTATCTAGATACATGTCGCGATGCGCACTTCCTGGTGCTTTTTCTCTGAAATCCAATGATAATATGTCACCTTGATTACTGCGGTACACCATGAATCCACCGCCACCAATGTTTCCAGCATTTGGATAAACTACTGCTAAAGCAAATTGCACAGCGATGGCAGCATCGATTGCATTTCCTCCTTTTTGGAGAATTTCTACACCTACTTGAGAGGCGAGTGGATGTGCGGTAATAACAGCTGCATTGTTGAACTCTTTTGCAGCGGTTCTGGTGCTTTTATTTGACTGAACAGCACAAGAAATAAATAGAAATAAAATAGCGGAGAAAGATAAGCGTATTTTCATGAAGTAAACTTAGATATTTTGACTTTTAAAGCAAAATTATACCTCTACTTTGAAGCTTGAATTGAAAATTTCTTACGAAATAAATTTATTAGAAGTGCCATTCACAATTTATTTGGGAGAGATGTTGTGGTTTTTTCGTATTAATAGGCTGAAATTAGTAACTTTAGCATAGTGGGAAGGATGGATTGTTTGGAATGGTTCGTATGCGTGCTATCGGAAAAAGTGTTAATCAATTTTACCATATTTAGGGAATCAGCAACATGAAAAGAATAATTCTATTTACTTTTTTTATCGTGTGTTCTGGATTGCTTTCGGCACAGGACCTTCGTATTCTTTCTTTTAATATACATCATGGTAATCCTCCCGCTGAATCGGCTAAAATTGATTTGGACCGTATTGCTGCTGTTATAAAAGATGCTAAGGCAGATATTGTCGGGATTCAAGAGGTCGATATTCGAGTTTCACGATCGCAGTTTGTTGATCAAGCCCGTGCGTTGGCAATGCTTACCGATATGTATTATTATTTTGCTAAGGGTATCGATTTGGAAGATGGGGAGTATGGTACCTTAATCCTTTCAAAGCATAAGATTGTAGGTAATAGGCGGTATGATTTACCTATGTTGGAAGCTAGTGAAAACCGCTGTTTAGCCATTGTAGATATTGAATTGTCGAATAAGAAGGTAATTTCCTTTGCGAACACGCACCTGGATTTAAAGGAGTCGAATAGACTCGCTCAAGCGAGATATATCACAGAATTAGGCGACTGGTATGATCGGCCGTTAATTTTGGTAGGTGATTTTAATGCATCTCCTGATAGTGAGGTTATAAAAATACTTGATGAGTATTTCGTACGAAATACGAGTACCAATGGGCCAACACATCCAAATATCGACCCAACAGTAGAGATTGATTATATTACTGTCGGCAAGCATACTAAATTCTCGTGGAAAACTTATAAAAGGCTGGCCGAAAATACAGCTTCTGATCATTTGGCATTATTTGCAGAAATAGAAATCAAGTAATACCTTTTATGGTATAAAAATGCCTAATTAATGCCGTCCGTACTACTGAAAATGTATACCCTATTTTAGTTTTTCATTGTTTTTATGCCTATCTGCATCACGGATCGACTTCTTTTCAAGGTTTTTGTGAAGAGCTTCGGTTAGGTCTATACCCGTTTGGTTTGCTAGGCACATTAAAACAAAAAGTACGTCAGCCATTTCATCGCCCAAATCAACATCCTCATCCGATTTTTTAAACGATTGTTCTCCATATTTTCTCGCCATTATCCGAGCAACTTCCCCCACTTCTTCCATTAGAATGGCTGTGTTCGTGAGCTCGTTAAAGTAGCGTATACCTGTGCTGTTGATCCATTTGTCGATAATGTGTTGTGCTTCCTTAATTGTCATAATGTAAAATAGATGATTAAAATACCGTATTAAAAATTCTCTTTATCTTTTGTATTCATAACGATCGTTACCGGGCCATCATTTCGAAGGTCTATTTTCATATCTACTCCAAAAATTCCCATTTGTACTTCTTTGCCTAATAGAACGCTGAGTCGTCTCCCCATGTCTAAATACATAGGTTTGGCGATGTCGGGCTTTCCGGCGCGAATAAAAGATGGACGATTTCCTTTTTTCGTTTGTGCAAAAAGAGTAAACTGTGATATTAATAGAATATTTCCACCAATATCTTGTATGGATTTATTCATCAATCCCGCTTCATCAGAGAAGATTCTAAGGTTTACTAATTTTTGAGAAAGCCACTCCATATCCTCAGTACTGTCTAGCTCTTCAACGCCCAATAATACCAGTAATCCTTGTTCTATTTTTCCTGTGCACTGTTCATCGACGGTACAACTTGCAAAAGATACGCGTTGTATAACTGCTCTCATACTGCAAATTAAAAAGTAAAAAATGAAAATAAAAAGAGTAATAGGTAAATGCATGTCATTCGATAACATGTGTTGAAAGCGGCCCCTCGCAATTACGGGTAAAGATGGTATTTCATTAGAACGGAGCCACTAATCAGCGGCTCCGTTCTAATGATCAAGCTTTGCTTGGTTGACTAAAATCTTAAATTTAAACCTAACATGTAGTTTGTGGTGGCCTGTGGGTAATAGAAATTGTAGTAACTCCGGTTGCCTGAGGTATCCATCGACCCCCAAGTATATCCTGATGTTTCATATTTTGCGTTAAAAATATTGTTGATTTGTAAAAGGATATCTATATTCTTTAGTCCAAACGCGGATATGCTGTATTTTGTGCCAAAATTAGTGACTGTAAAAGGGTCTATACTGCGGTCATTTGAGCTTGTATTATCGAGGAAAAGCCTAGATACGTATTTGCTACGAAGACTGAATTCTAGATTTTCCAGAGGTCTATAAGCAAATTCATTGGATAAAATGGTGGAAGCAGATAGCGCAATGTCGGTTTTGTCGTATTTGATTTCCTTCGTTTCCACAAAATCCCAGTTATCATAAACATCGACGTATTCCGTGAAATTTTTTATTTTATTTTCACTAAAAGCTGCTGTTGCTCGCCAGGTAAATTGCGAAGTGATGTTCCACGCTGCATCGAGCTCTAATCCTACGCGGTAGCTATCAGGTACGTTTTGACGTATGGTTCCTCCGACATCGTTGATTGCACCTGTAGGGATCAGTTGATCTTTGTAAAGCATCGCATAAAGATTTGCACCAATGTTTACATTGCTGCTGCTGTAACGGTATCCGCCTTCAATATTCTGCATACGCTCAGGACGAGGAAATTCGCTGAGGGGATTCTCTACATAATCTTTTCGTATAGGTTCTTTGTTCGCATATGCATAAGAAAGATAAGCGTTACTTTGCGAAGAGATCAGATAAGTCATCCCGAATTTCGGGTTAAAGAAATTCAAGTTATCGCTCAGGTCAATGTTTTTTATTTTATCGTCGTTTCCTGCCGTCTTATAATTTACATTACGGTATTGAAGATCCAAATTAAAGAGCCATTTGTTTAGGGTGTAATCCATCTTTCCGTAGACACTGAAATCTGTTTTCTTAGCATCGTTGAAATAGTATTTGTCGCCTAGTTCGCTATTTGAAGCATATCGAGCCCAAATTACTTCTCCATAATGATCACCTTTATATTCGTTGTATGCACCGCCAAAGGTGAATTTTAGATTCGTAGAAGGCGTATAGTTTAGCGCATAGGTTGTGCCATAAAAATGATTGTCCAACCATCTTCTGCGGATTAAATCTGACGATGAAATAGTTTCACCTCCAATTGTCAGCTCATCCATGCCATACTTAGAGAAATTGTCCTGAGGGCGGTATTCTTCGTAGTAACCTGCGCCACGCGTGTAGTGTAATGCTACACTGAAGTTCAGCACGTCGCTGATAAAGTTATTGTAATGCAGGCGTGCGTGGGTCTGTGTATAATTATCCGTTTGGTTATCGTATGTGTAGTAGTTGTATGTCCGGTCTGCGTTCATTAAGCGGCTATATTCGCTACTGCTTTCATCGAAACCAAAAGCGTTAACGGCGTAGTCGGCCAGTTTACTTCTGTCTCCTTTGACGAGAGGTTCTGGAGTGCCGTACCATGCTTGGTAGGTTTTCTCTTTTCCGGAAAACAGAGTAGCCTTTAAGGTCTGCTTTTTACCATAAATACCGCCATCGACATAGAACGATTTAAGATCAGAGCTTGCACGATTAACATAGCCATCCGATGCGATACGTGATAGTCGGGCATTAAAAGCATATCGACCATCGATCAGTCCTGTTCCAGCTTTTAATGTATTTTTCCATGAATTGTAAGAACCATAAGCGTTATTCAACTCTGCATAAGGTTTCTCATTGAGCGCCTGCGTTTGGATGTTGAGGGATGCTCCAAAAGCTCCGGCTCCGTTTGTTGATGTTCCGATACCGCGTTGAATCTGAATGTTATCTACACTAGAGGCAAAATCTGGTAAATTCACAAAAAATGAGCCCATACTTTCTGCGTCATTCAGCGGAATTCCATCTAATGTAACATTGATACGCTCATTATTGGATCCCCGGATAGTCATATTGGTGTAGCCAATTCCATTTCCGGCATCAGAACCTATGATAATGGAAGGAGTTTGGTCCAGCAAATAAGGGATATCTTGTCCTAGATTGGATTTCTCGATAGTTTGTCTATCCAGATTTTTAAACGTTGTAGATGCATTATTTTTTGCCCTAGTTGCATTTACCAGTACCTCTTCTGTTCGAATAGTGGTTGGGCTAAGCTGTAGTTGAATATAGCTGTCAGGCTGTAGTTGGATTACCGTATCTTTGGCGATATACCCCAAAAAAGAAGCTGTAATTGCATACTTTCCGTTTGGCAGGCGACTGAATACCGCTATTCCCTGTGTATCTGTTTGCTGCGAAAATAATTGTGTTTTGCGTACATTCACAGAGGCATTGCGCAGTGGCTGCTTTTGCTCGTTAAGCACTTCTACACGCAGTTGCTGTTGGCCTACCGCAAGGCTGGACATGGCTACTAACGCCAGTGTCGCAAATGATTTCATCATGATATTGAAACTTGTATTTAAGTTAAACAAACTATTACCAGGGGTCAGCAATAGCGTCTCATTTAACTAACCTTTTCCCTACGCCAGCATTATCTGGATCAGGTGCGTTCCTAAAAAAAGAAACTGGGTATAATCTCAGCCTGTGTTTGTGTTTTAAAACAAGGCACCCCTTTCGATACGGGCAAAAATAAAGAATAATTTGAGAAACGCAAATTATTTTTTTTTAAACAGGGTAAAAAAATTTTTTATTATTAAAAATTACCGTTGTTTAGATGAAAATTATAAATTAGCAGATGTATTTTCTCTAAATACTTTAACAGAACGGTATCATGGCTCCATTTTTGATTCGTTCTAGTGACACAAAATTAGTTTACGTAGGGAGATGAGGTTTATTTCAGCAAATATTGTTGTTCCTGTCGTTGGGAACTTTATAAAAAAAGGCGTCGTAGCAATCGATGAGTCGGGACTTGTTACAGGAATCTATGAAGATGATGATATCACAGTCCGGGATGTTCAGAAGGAGTATTATGATGGTGTCCTTATACCTGGATTAATAAATGCCCATTGCCATATTGAACTGTCCCACATGCTGGGAAAAACACGGAAAGGTATGGGATTACCACGGTTCTTGTCTGAAGTTATGAAAATGCGTAATTCGGATAAGAATCAGATTCTGGCAGAGATTAAGGCTGCCGATCAACGGATGTATGATCAGGGAATTCAGGCTGTTGGAGATCATGTGAACACGGAGCTATCTGCAGAGGTAAAGGCTAGTAGCCGTATTGTTTACCATACCTTTGTGGAAGTAATGGCTATGGTGAAAGAGGATATCCAACCGAGGATCGATCGTGCTCGGGATGTAGAGTTCTATTTTGATGCAAATCACACTTCAATCACGCCACACGCTCCTTATTCCTGTTCTAAGGAATTATTTAAAGCTTTTCGTAAAGCCGTTCACGAAGATAATATCTTAAGTATTCATAATCAGGAGAGCGAGGAAGAAAATAAGCTGTTTCGCTATAGAGAGGGGGAGTTTCTGGCGTTTTATGAAGAAATGGGATTAAATGCAGAGGCGTTCAAGGCTCAAGCTCGAAATTCCGTGCAATCCTATTTGCCCCATCTACCGAAGAACAACCGTATTATTTTAGTGCATAATACCTTCACTTCATTGAAAGATATAGACTTTATCAATCGCCAAACCCGTGATGTGTATTATTGTGTTTGCCCCAAAGCGAATCTATACATTGAAGATAAACTTCCGAAGATATTGAATTTTGTTCCGGATTCTGAACGTATGGTTATAGGTACGGATAGTCTTGCTTCTAATGATACATTAGATATTTTGGAAGAGATGAAGGTTCTTTCAGCCAACTTCCAACAATTGGATTTTACGCAACTGTTACAGTGGGCCACATTGAATGGTGCCAAAGCTTTAGGGCTATCTGATGTTATGGGGTCGATAGAAGTAGGGAAAAGGCCAGGACTTGTGCTGCTGGAAGGGATGAACAATCTGCGTTTGAATGATCGTGTAACCTTGCGAAGAATAGCCTAGTTTCTTCGGTAATTCTTCTGTACATTTGTTACTGATGAAGCATTTGAATATACAGGTGGTCGGAAAAGTACAAGGCGTCTATTTTCGCATGACATGCAAAGCGGTTGCAGATCAATTGGGCGTAAAAGGTTTTGTGATGAATCGTCCAGACGGCAGTGTTTATTTGGAAGCAGAAGGTGATGCTTTTGCATTAGCCTCTTTGTTGGAATTTTGTGCAGAAGGTCCGGATGATGCTGATGTGACCAGCATTTCGAAAGAGGAAGCTCCGCTAAGAAACTTTAAGAATTTCGAAGTAGTAAAAAAGATCAAATAAGTTTTCGTGTCGTCCATTAAGAAATTTGTTAGTGATACCGTGATATATGGTTTGACAACCATCATATCGCGTATGATTGGTTTTTTAATGACACCTATTTATCTTCAGCGGTTTAGAGATGCGGCTGAGTATGGTGTATATTCCAATTTTTATGCTTGGGTGTCGATGTTAAATGCCATTCTCGCATTTGGGATGGAAACAACCTATTTTAGGTATCTTCAAAAGGTGGATAGCAAAGATAAGGACCGCGTTTTTAACAATAGTTTTTTTGTGACTGTCGCGACGTCAATTCTTTTGTTGTTGACTGTGTACCTCTTTACTGATCCTATTGCACGATGGTTTGCCGATGGCGGAGACATTGCTTCGTATACCAAGTATATTAAATATTTTGTCTTTATTTTGGTGGCTGATGCCTTGGCGGTAGTTCCCTTCGCTAAGCTAAGAGCTCAAGGGCGTCCTATTCGTTATAGCTACCTCAAGTTTATCAATATTTTTGTAAACTTGGCATCTATTCTATTTTTTATTGTCTATCTGCCATCGTCGATAAAGACTTCCTCTTTTTGGTTTGATATTGCAGGAGATTGGTACCAGGAAGGACTTATTGGTTTCGTTTTTATATCCAATTTGTTGGCGAGTGCCATTACTCTTCTGTTACTTGTGCCTGAATTACTAACATTGAACTTACGCGTAGATCGCGTGTTGCTCAAAAGTATGTTAGGGTATAGTCTTCCAATTCTTGTTGCTAATATATCTTTTATTATCAATGAGAATTTAGATAAAATGATCTTTCCTAAACTGTTGCCTGGAGAAGAGGGATTAACTCAACTGGGAATCTATAATGCTGTGGCGAAGATTGCTATTTTTCTCAATCTTTTTGTGACAGCTTTTCGGCTTGGTGCCGAACCTTTCTTTTTCTCGTATGCAAAGAATGAAAATGCGCCGAAAACTTATGCGAAGATTATGCAGTACTTTGTCTTGCTCATGGTGTTTGTCATGATCGGGTTGACGGTAAATTTAAGTTGGTTGAAATTCTTTATTAAGGGGAATGAACTCGCACCGGAGGAGTACTGGACAGGTTTGCATATTGTTCCTATTTTATTGTTCAATTTTGTTCTTTTAGGTATTTATATGAACCTCTCTGTTTGGTATAAATTGACCGATCATACCCGGTATGCGCTTTACATAGCTGGAATAGGCGCAGCGGTTACCATTTTGTTGAATATCCTGCTTATACCGACGTATTCTTATCTTGGAGCAGTACTTTCGACAACGGTGGTATACGTTATCATGATTAGTTTATCACTTTTTTGGGGGCAGAAGTACTATCCGGTTCCATATCCATTTTTGAAGATATTCGGTTATCTTGCCGTAGGATTGTTGATTTCGTTCAGCAGTTTCTTTATTCTTGATAGCAATCCTTGGATAGGAAATGTGATGTTATTGATTGTTGTACTGGGTGCACTCTTTGTAGAGCGAAAAAACCTAGAAACTTTGTTGAAAAGAAGATAGAAGTTGCTTCGAATTAAGCAACTTCCTCAGCAAATTTATCTTTTATTTCTTCCAGTACATCGAGAATATCCTGTTGATTTTGTAATCCCACCAACTGCATACGGTATTCTTTAAAATTAGGTATTCCCTTAAAGTAATTGGCGTAATGTCTGCGCATTTCGAATATACCTGTTTTATCACCTTTCCATTCGATGGATTTGTTGAGATGCGTGCGACATACTTCAACGCGTTCAGCAATAGTGGGGCCTTCAAGACGCTCGCCTGTTTCAAAAAAATGCTTAATTTCCCGGAATATCCATGGGTAGCCTATAGAGGCTCTTCCGATCATAATACCATCTACTTCAAATTCTTGGCGCCAAGCCGCGGCTTTCTCTACAGAGTCTACATCGCCATTGCCAAAAATAGGGATATTAATCCTTGGATTACGTTTTATGTCGCGGATCATGCGCCAGTCGGCCTGGCCTTTATACATTTGAGATCTCGTCCTTCCATGTATAGCGAGTGCTTTAATGCCTATATCTTGAAGCCGTTCGGCGACTTCATAGACATTTTTCGTGTTATCGTCCCATCCCAATCTTGTTTTAACGGTAACTGGGAGATGAGTAGCTTCAACGACGGCCTTTGTCATGGCAACCATTTTATCGATGTCTTGCAGCAACGAAGAACCAGCACCTTTACAGACGACATTTTTAACAGGACAGCCGTAGTTAATATCAATAAGGTTTGGCTTTGCAGCTGTACAAATTTCCGCTGATTGGCGCATGTGTTCGATATCTGAACCGAAAATCTGAATTCCTATAGGACGCTCGTATTCAAATATATCCAGTTTTTGCAAAGATTTAGCTGCATCACGGATCAGTCCTTCAGAAGATATAAATTCAGTATACATCATATCTACACCGTTCTGTTTGCATACATAACGGAAGGGAGGATCACTTACATCTTCCATCGGAGCTAATAGTAGCGGAAATTCGCCCAAATCAATATGTTCACCAATCTTAACAGCCATCTTACCAATTTTTTACAAAGGTAATAAAAAATGAAGTTTTATATTCGTCTACCCCATGTCATAATGATTGGCGCTGATATCGGTACTTTCGAGCGCGTGGTAGTCGTGTAGAAAAAGTTTAATTTTTGAAGGTACAATGATTGAGATGGTCATTGACCATGCCTACAGCTTGCATGAAAGCGTAGCAAATGGTTGTTCCGAAGAACTTGATGCCCCGTTTTTTTAGATCCTTAGCTATGGCGTCGGATTCGGCTGTGTGAGTAGGCGCTGATTTCATTTCGTTCAACGAATTTACTATAGGCTGTTGATTTGGCATAAAGCTATAGAGATAATTGTAGAATGAACCAAATTCTTGTTGTATATCTATAAAGAGCTGTGCATTTTTCACTGCTGCTTCAATTTTTCCTCGATGCCTGATGATAGAAGGATCGCTGACCAATTCGTCGATTTTTTTCTGGGAATATTGTGCCACTTTTTTGTATTGGAAGTTGCTGAAAGCCTTTCTGTATCCTTCTCTGCGTTTGAGTATCGTTATCCAGCTTAATCCTGCCTGAGCCGATTCAAGAATAAGAAATTCAAAAAGAATATCGTCGGAGGTGACTTTCTTTCCCCATTCTTCGTCATGGTACTTAACATATAATTCATCTGTTCCACACCAAGGACATCTCACAATTTCAGAATGCTTCATGTTTTCGTTTTTTACCTGCTAATAATATTTTAACTTTACGGCAAAGTAAGAAAAAAATTGAATGTATCTATTAAAGTCTATTCTGTTAATTTGTGTGTTCTGTTATTGTAGTTTACTAGGTTTTGGACAGGTAGATACAAGCAGGAGCGCGCTAGAAATCGATAGTGTGCAGCGAGCAGAAAGGGATGATTTTAATTACGTTTTTCCTTCCGCAGCGCGGCCTCATCAACTTTTAGACCAATTGATGTTAGAATTGATGGAGCAGAGTACGAACTTTCAGAAAGCTTTTGAATCGATGCAAGCAAAGGCTGCCTCGGAAGATACCTGGATGGGGCAAGCCAAGGTGGAGCGACCATCGTGGGTATTATTGTGTGTTTTTATACTCTTTTTAGCGATAGCTTTGATTCGGTTGTCTTTTCCCGGAGATTTTGCGATGATTGTCGAAGCCTATTTTAATGAGCGAACACTGCAACAGGTTAGTAAAGAGGATAATATGCTAACCTCTTGGCCATACGTTTTTTTGTATTTAATATTTAGTTTGGCATTAGGATTGTTTATTCTAGTGGCTCAGTCTGCATTTGTACAGTTCGATGTTTTAAACTGGAAGAATTATTTTCAAACGACCTTGTTTGTTTCTTTTCTTTTTATTCTCAAGATATTGTTGATTCGTTTTATATCCTTTGTGTTCGAAATTGGACGTTTGGTAAGAGAATATGTAACGGTTTTGTATCTCGTATATTTCAATAGTATGCTTTTTCTCATGCCTTTTCTTCTAGGCGTAACACTGGTTCCTACGAAGTATTTTAATTTTTTGTTAATTTTATTTAGTGTTGTTGTATCTATATTGTTTATATATAGGTTTTTACGTACTGCGTTTCGACTTTTTGGAAATCTAAAGTTTTCAGTTTTTTATTTAATTCTGTATCTTTGCGCACTTGAAGTCGCGCCGATTTTGATATTGGTAAAAACACTGAGCAATTAAAAAAGTTGAATATGCAAGTAGATGTAGCAAGAGCCAAGAAGGTAAAAAGCATTTTAGTTACCTTGCCAAAACCTGAGAATGATAAATCGCCTTATTTTACATTGGCGGATAAATATAATCTAAGGCTTGATTTTAGAGGTTTTATTCACGTCGAAGGCGTTTCAGCAAAAGATGTGCGCAAAGAGAAGATTAATTTTGCAGATTTCTCAGCGGTTATTTTCACAAGTAAAAATGCTGTAGATCATTTCTTTCGAGTGTGTGAAGAAATGCGCTATGAAGTATCCTCTGAGCTGAAATATTTTTGTATCTCTGAGGCTATTGCATTATACCTTCAGAAGTATATTCAGTACCGCAAGCGAAAAATTTTCTTTGGGAAGCAAACCGCCAAGGATCTGGAAGATGTGTTGAAGAAACATAGTAAAGAGAAGTTTTTGGTTCCATGTTCTGATGTTGCCAACGAAGAAACGCAAAAGTGGCTGCAAGATAATGGTTACGATTTTACACCTGCTGTTCTTTTTAAGACCGTAATCAGTGATATCAAAGATTTGGAGGATGTATTTTACGATGTCATTGTGTTTTTTAGCCCTTCCAGTGTACAGTCTTTGTATGAGAATTTTCCTGATTTTAAGCAAAATAATACACGCATAGCAGCATTTGGAGCAACTACACAGCAAGAGCTTTTAAAGCACGACTTGATTTTAGATATCCCTGCCCCAACGCCTGAAGCACCAAGTATGACTATGGCTGTTGAACAATATATTAAAGTAGTTAATAAATAAAAAAGGTACTTTTTATTGGTAGGTTTGTGTAAAAAATATCATTTAAGTTTATGAAGCGATTAGGGCTATCTGGCCTAATCGCTTTTTTTTTAGTTAAATATGAAAGGTTTTAATTGTGAGGCGATTCACATGTATTTGAGTGCTATTTATAAAAGATTTAAATTATCAGAAGAAACGGTATTGTGAGTTTTTCTGTTCCAAAATTTTTGTTTACTGGTCAGTAACCTGTTTAATTTAATAAAGGACTTGTAGAAAATGATTCTTTATTTATATCTTTAAGAGTTTTAAAAAAAATGAGATAAATATCGTGTACGTATGAAATTTAACCGATACCTATTTTTGTTATTCCTTCTTTTTACAACAATTTATGGTTGTAAAGGTCCAACGAATTCAGGAGAGTTGGTGGGCGTTAGACTTAATAAGCTCAAAACGAATACTGTCCCCTATGGTATGGTGTTAATTCCTGGAGGTACTTTTATTATGGGGCAATCGGATGAAGATATTACTTTCGCACAAACAGCTCAGAATAGGCAGGTGACAATAGCCTCTTTCTATATGGACGATACGGAAATATCGAATAGCGAATATCGTCAGTTTGTGAACTGGGTGCGTGATTCTATTCTTATTTATAATTTTTTAGGAGACGATAGCTATTTTGTCAGTAATGCGAATGGCGATCGCCATATTGATTGGAAGAAGGTAAATAGTAATTCACCTTGGAAGTCCAAAGAAACGACTTCGCAAGAACGATTAGCCAGTATGTTTTATCAAGGTGAAGATCGGATCTTTGGTAAGAATGAGTTAGATGTTCGGTTGTTGAGGTACCATTACGAGTGGTATGATTTGCGATCAGCTACTGCTGCCAAAAATGATAGATCAAAATCTCGTTCTGATTTTATCATTCGGGATACTATGCTTATCTACCCTGATACAACAGTATGGCTGAACGATTTCAGTTATGCTCAAAATGAACCAATGGTGGAGGGGTATTTCTCTCACCCATCGTATGACGACTATCCGGTTGTAGGGATTACGTGGCGACAGGCGCAGGCTTTCAACAACTGGCGGACCCGTTTGTTCAATAATGCAGCAGCAAGTAACAAACAGGTGGAGCGGCTCCCTTACCAATTGCCATCGGAAGCAGAGTGGGAATATGCTGCGCGAGGAGGAAAAGTCGGTACACAGTTTCCCTGGGGTGGCCCTACCGCTCGCAATGCCAGAGGCTGTTTAATGGCAAATTTTAAACCCGGAAGGGGTAACTATATGGATGATGGTGCGGCTTATACTGCTCCGGTTTATTCGTATTGGCCTAATGATTTTGGTTTGTACAATATGGCGGGAAATGTTGCGGAGTGGACCCAATCTAGCTACAACGAATCTGCGAACTCTTTTGTACATGACATGAATCCAACGTATACATATTATGCGAAAGCGGGAGATCATGAAGCATTAAAACGTAAAGTAATCCGTGGCGGTTCCTGGAAAGACGTTGGTTTCTTTCTTCAAAATGGATCCCGTCAATATGAATATCAAGATACAGCGAAATCCTATATCGGTTTCCGTTCCGTGACACGCTATGTGGGCGTTTCAAATCGATAACAACAATTCTAAACTTTTATAACAATCTCAACAATGGCAAAGAAAAGAAAATTTAAATTAGGCATAAACACACTAATAAATTGGGGCGCGTCGGTCGTGATTGTCGGCTTGATGTTTAAAATTCTTCATTTTAAAGGAGGGGAGTGGATGATTGGAATCGGATTGGCAGTTGAGGCGTTACTTTTCTTTATCATGGGATTTATGCAATCCGAGCCGGAGCCTGATTGGACACGTGTATATCCAGAACTGCAAGAAGATTTTAACGGAGAGCTTCCGGTACGTGGCGACCGCACGGTGGCCTTAGCTCAGCCAGTAGCTTTGGGAAATACAGCAGCATTAGATAAACTTTTACAGGACGCGAAGATTGACGAAAACCTGATAGGCAATTTAGGGGATGGTCTTCGTACCTTCAGTGATAAAGTTGCTTCTATTGCAAAAGTAGCGGATACAGCGACTGCAACGAATCAGTTTGCAGACAAGCTGAATGCTGCTTCTACGGGAGCAGCTCAGTTAAGCCACGCTTTTGAGCGGGCGGCAGCTGATTTACAGACATTCAATGAATCGTCTGCAGATATGCAGCAGTTTAAAGAGCAAGTGAGTACCTTCAATAAAAATTTGTCCTCGCTTAATGCAATCTATGGTAACATGTTGTCTGCCATGAACGCTAACCGCGCTTAATGTCCGATCAATTTTATTACTGAAGAAATTAAATTATGGCAGGTAAGAGAGAAACGCCTAGGCAGCGGATGATCGGAATTTTATATTTAGTGTTGCTGGGTTTGGTGGCGTTAAATGTAAGTGATTCCATTCTCGATGCGTTTAAGAACCTAGGAAATAGCTTGAACACATCTACACAGAATACCCAAGCAGGTATTGATAATATGTTTCTCGCTTTTAGAGAGACAAAACTTAAAGAAAATCCGGAGCGTGCACAGCCTATCTTGAACAAGGCGGAACAAGCACGGTCTTTAGTTCAGCAGTTAACGAGTAAGGTTACAGAATTAAATACCCTCTTGACAAGTGAAGGAGGAGGTCTTGATGAGGAAACGGGCGACGTAAAATATAGAAGTTCTACTGATATTTCTGCGCGGCTGATGATTAATGAAGGTCGAGGGAAACAACTTCGGGATCTCATTGTATCGACCAAGTCTAATTTGTTGAAGTTGACGAATAATGAGATAGATCTATCATTGGACGCTGCTGACCCAGCTCCACGTGGTGGGGTTAAGAAATCTTGGGAAGAAGCAAGCTTTGGTGATGGTATTCCTTTGACGGCAGCGATTACGGCATTAGAGAAGATCAATGCTGATGCGAAAAATGCAGAATCGGCGGTTGTTAAACATATCTTTGGAAAGATGGATCAGGCGGTTGTCAACTTAGATAAATTTGCAGCAGTAGCAGTAGCGCCCACATCTTATTTAATACAAGGTCAGCCTTACACTGCTAAAGTGTTTTTGACTGCTTATGATTCAAAAGCTTCACCACAGATTTCAGTTGGAGGTAGCAATTTGACCGTTTCAGATGGGCAAGGTCTTTACCAGGTAAATACAGGATCACCGGGAGTGTATACTTGGCAAGGAACCATTCGTGTGCAACAAACGGATGGTACGGTAAAAACGTATCAAACGGAGCCGATGACTTATCAGGTTGCTAAGCCTTCTGCTGTCGTGTCACCGGATGCGATGAATGTATTGTATATTGGAGTAGATAATCCGATCTCGGTATCGGCCCCCGGTATTCCAAGTGAAAACTTAGTTGTAGCGGGTACAGGTGTGTCGATTAATAAAGCGGGAAATCGTTATAATGCTCGTGTCAGTAGTACAGGGGAAGCAACCATCAACGTGTCCGCTAAAATTGATGGCAAGACACAAAATATAGGAAGTTCAAAGTTTCGGGTAAAAAGGATTCCAAAGCCAACAGCCCGGGTCGCTGGAAAAACAGGAGGCCGTATATCAGCAGCACAATTGCGTGGACAAAATGTGCTGTCTGCGTCTTTAGAAAATTTTGAGTTTGATGCGAAATTTCAAATTTCGCGTTTCAATATGTACATAGCAAAACCAAGAGTTGATCCTATTGGTCCTTATCAGGCTTCTGGTGCATCTTTTTCTGGACAGATGAAGACTGGCCTGGGCGCGGTTACTGCTGGATCGGTAGTCATGATCTATGACATTGTGGGTGTTGGGCCCGATGGTGTTGCACAGAACTTGGATCCGATAACATTCCAAGTAACGAATTAGTCTTAAAAAACTGGAGATATGAAGAAGATTATATTTTCCTTAGTGGCGGTGTCCTGTTCTCTTGCAAGTTTTGCTCAGCAGGAGAATCTTTCCAATAGCACCAAGCCTATCCATGCGGAGGAACCTCCCGTGGATGGTTATGTAGCAAAATCAGATATAGAAAATAGAAAGGTTATTCCTTATGCTGCCATAAGGCAGACCGATATTGCTTATTCAAAAAGAGTTTGGCGAGAGATTGATTTGCGTGAGAAAATGAATAAGGCTTTCGCATCTCCAAAATCCCGATTGATAGATATTATTATTGCAGCTGTCATGAATGGAGAGCTCACAGCCTATGATCCTACACCTACGGAAAATGATCCCAACGGTGATAGCTTCAAGAATATTCTGCCAGCAGATCAAGTGATGGCTCGTTTTGGAGGCGATAGCGTATTGGTCGAGGAGTTTAATGAAAATAATGAGGTCATTTCTTCACGGTACGAATCCAGATCTTTTAGTGGTGAAAATGTGATTAAGTTTCGAATAAAAGAAGATTGGATATTTGATAAGCAGCGATCGATATTTGAGCCTAGAATCGTAGGTATAGCGCCATTAATCGTTCCGCAAATCCCGGGAGCGGATATGGGTAGTTCTGTTACAGCTTCCAGTGGGGAGGGACAATCTGCAAATTTTGATCCTTTTGATCCCTTTGCTGTTCAGCCTGAACAACGAAGCCAAGAAGTGGCGCAGCAAGATGTTCCTGTGGCAACGCCTACTTTCGATACTGGTTTTGTTCCTTCTGTAGATCCTACGCCTGCATTTTGGATTTATTTTCCAGAAGCAAGGCATATTCTAGTCAACAAGGAAGTTGTTAATCGGAACAATGATGCAACAGGTTTAAGCTATGATGATGTTTTTATAAAACGTATGTTTGCAAGTTATATCGTCAAGGAGTCGAATCCGGAAGATCTGCGTATTAAAGATTTATTGAGTGATGGAGTAGAGCGACTATACGAGTCTGAGCGCATCAAGAAAGCCTTGATGGATTACGAGCAAGACTTGTGGTCATATTAAAATTGATTGTGACCAATATCATATATCGTTTGGGATATTTCTTTTAAATTGCGCTTATTTAGAAAGAATAAAAATAAGCTAAATAAAGCGATTTAATAGGAATATTTTTTTTTATGTTTGTAGGAAGTTGTTAAGTATAAACACGAGTGAAACTAAAACCGGTAGATAGTATATCAGGAGTGGCTCCACAGGATTTTGTTCGGGATTATCTAAACAGAGGACAGCCTGTACTTATTAAGGATTTTATCAGTAAAGATAGCCCTTGTTGGATGAAATGGAGCTATGACTATTTCAAGGAAATAGCTGGTAGTGAGCAAGTAGACATATATGGTCGTGAAGAAGAATCGCAAAATCATGCTGCGAGTCCGCCAATTGGCCGAATGAGCTTTGGCGAGTACCTGGATAAAATTAGTAATGAGCCTACAGAATTACGGCTGTTCCTTTTCAATTTGATGAAATTGCGTCCTGAATTGAAAAAGGATGTGATTTATAACGATGTTACTGGAGGAAAAGTATTGCAGTGGTTGCCTTACATGTTTTTTGGAGGTGAGGGTTCGGCCACGAGAAATCACTTTGATATCGATATGTCGCATGTCTTTATCTCGCAATTTCAAGGTTCAAAGCGTATCTGGCTTTTTCCGAATAACCAGTCGGATCTGATGTATAAGCTTCCATATAATTTTCATAGTATCGCTAATCTGAAAACGAGTAGCTTGGAGGAATATCCTGCATTGAAGTTATTAGAAGGCTATGAAGGAATTATCCATCCTGGGGATACGTTGTATATGCCTGCCGGTTGGTGGCATTATATCCAATATGAAACCGAGGGATATTCTATTTCTGTCCGTGCTCTGGCCAATTCGGTAAGTGAAAAACTGAAAGGAGCCCGAAATTTATTTATCACAAGGCATTTCGACGATACGATGCGGAAGATCTTTAAGGATAAATGGTTCAACTATAAAATAGAAACAGCTAAGAGACGCGCAAGTCGTGCTTTACGCAAACGCTCAAAAAAATAAAGACAAAGAAACTTCTATGAATTTATCCGCTTTGCGAATATTCATAGAAGTTTCTTATAACTGAGCTTTTTGATAGGTATCAGTTGTGAAGGCATTTGCGGAAAGTTATTTTAGCTTCTCCACAAATTTTTTGATGGATGCGGATGGATCTTCTGTTTTCATAAAATTTTCGCCAATAAGAAATCCCTGAAATCCTGCCATTTTAAGTTTTTTAATGGTATCTGTATCCGAGATGCCACTTTCTGAGACCTTGATATAGTTATCTGGAATCTTGGTTACAAGGTCGTAGGAATGCGCTAGATCTACGATGAAATCTTTGAGGTTTCTATTGTTGACGCCTATCGCATCAATACTGTCAAAAAGGCTCCGCTTTAATTCCTCTTCGTTGTGCACTTCCAAGAGTACATTTAGTCCAAGAGACTTTGCGTAGTCTGCAAACTCTTCAACCTCCTTCTCCTTTAGACATGCCGCAATCAATAAAATAATATCAGCACCGTAGGCTTTAGCTTCAGCGATCTGGTATTTGTCTACGATAAATTCCTTACGGAGTAAAGGAATAGTTAAAGCAGCTCTTGCCTGAGTTAAGTCCGCTAGAGACCCTTGGAAGAAGTCAGGGTCCGTCAAGACCGATACCGCGGAAGCTCCAGCTTCTTGGTAACCTTTGACTACATCTTCTACTGTAGAATGTCCATTAATTAAACCTTTTGACGGTGAGGCCCGTTTAAACTCTGCGATGATTCCAGTACGTTGTGGATCCAAGAAAGATGCTTTAAGCGAATAGCAGTTTCGGGCGAATAGGGGGTAGCCTTCAAGCTCCTCCAGAGATACTTTGGATTTCGCTTCCGCGACTTCAACTCTTTTTCTGTCGACTATTTTATCAAGTATGGTCATTGTAATATGTGTCAAAAAATTAGGAATCTAACCAGTTTTTAATCAATAACTTTCCGTTAGTCGTTAAAACGGATTCCGGATGAAATTGCATGCCGCGTACATCGTGTGATACATGACTCAACGCCATAATTACACCGTCACCGTCCACAGCTGTTATTTTTAAGGAAGGAGGTAAGGTATCTCTATCAACCGCCCAAGAATGATAACGGCCAATTTTGGCGTCTGTAGGGAAGTCATTGAATAATCTTTCGTTACTGTCCGTCACGATAATATTCGTTGAAACACCATGTAGAGGTTTGGGCATGTTGTAAAGTGTACCTCCATAAACCTCGGCTATAGCCTGCTGTCCTAAGCAAATGCCCAAAATACTTTTATTGGCGCCATATGTCCGAATGACATCCATTAATAATCCAGCTTCCTCAGGAATTCCCGGGCCTGGAGAAAGAAGGATTTTATCATAGGCTTCCACTTCTTCCAGTGCAAATTTGTCGTTCCGTACGACGAGATAGTCTCTTCCAAGTTCTTGTAATAGATGGACGAGATTATAGGTGAAGGAATCGTAATTGTCGATTACCAATATTTTTTTTGTACTCATGGCCTTACTGCTCGTATCAAAAGTTGTTGATTGTTGTAGATTATTTTTGTGTGAAATTATTCAGCTCGCCAGTGTGTGCCTCCTGTATTGCTCCGCCGCATATCTGTTGTTCTTTCGTCAAGTATTGCTCCCGTAACTCCTGGAGTTCGCGTATCCGAATCTCAATGGTCTCTATAGACGTTTGTAAATGAGATGCCGTCGTGCAATATTCAAGCGGTCTTATCATAATGTTTCTGCAATTTCTAACGCACGTCTTAATGCCGCGATTTTATTATTAACTTCCTGCAGTTCCTTTTCTGGATCAGAATCCAAGACAATTCCCGCTCCAGCCTGGTAGTGTAGCACATTTCGTTTACTGAGAAAGGAGCGTATCATAATAGCATGGTTGAAATCACCATTAAATCCCATATAACCGAGTGCTCCCGAATAGAATGAACGCTGTAATCCCTCGTATCGATCGATTAATGTTAGTGCCATATGCTTAGGCGCACCCGAGAGTGTACCAGCAGGATAGGTGTCGCCCACGACTTCGAATGAATTGACATCTTTGGACAGACGGCCAGATACTTTGGAAACCAAGTGGATAATATGTGAATAATATTGCGCCTCTTTGTAAGATTTTACTTCTACTTGGGTACAGTGTCGACTTAAATCGTTTCGCGCCAGATCCACCAGCATCACATGTTCCGCAGATTCTTTTGGATCGTTTTTAAGTTCCTCTGCGATTTTTTCATCGAGTTCCATATCACCTGTACGTTTAAATGTACCTGCTATAGGGTAGATGGTCGCTTCTCCTTTTTTTATGGTAAGCTGTGCTTCTGGTGAGGAACCGAATAACTTAAAGTCGCCATAGTCGAAGTAGAAGAGGTAAGGCGATGGGTTGACCGAGCGCAGGGCTCTATATACGTTAAATTCATCTCCTGCAAAAGGAGTGGCAAAGGCGCGGGAAGGCACTATTTGAAAAACATCGCCGCGTCTGATATGGACTTTCATCTTCTCAACAAGCTCTTTGAATGCCTGATCAGACATGTTAGAGGTTTCTTCACCTTGACGAGAGAATTGGTATTCGGGAAAGTTCTTATTCTGTATCAAATATTCCAGCCTATCGAGATCGGATGGCTCGTCCTCGAGTAGGTTTTCAAAGATGTACAATTGATTTCTGAAATGATCTATAGCGATTACATAACGGTATACGTGATACTGAAGATGAGGGATATCGCGTGCCGGATCCGCTTCTCGGGTTAGGGTGATATCTTCGAAGTGTTCGATGGTGTCGAATGTAAAATAGCCAAATAATCCGGAAGAAATAACATTGACTTCTGGAAGTATGGTTTGGGAAAACTGACTACGGAAATTGGATACTTCTTCTCTAAGGTTTAGCGTATCAGCATTCTTGTAGTTAGCTTCTTGTCCAGGATAGGCAATCCGAAGCTGGTCGTTTGTTAAGGTGATCCCCGCAATTGGATCGCAACAAATGTAGCTTATATTGTTGTCTCGGCTGTGGTATTCCGAACTCTCTAGTAGTAAAGAGTTTGGAAAAGTATCGCGTAAACGCAGATATATACTCACAGGTGTCGTCGTGTCGGCGAGTATTTTTTTGTAGTTCGTATGAAGTTTATAAGACATTTTCTGTGCTATAAAATGTTAGAATTCAAATGTAGTAAAGTATAGTGTTGTTATTGTTAAGAATGCGAAAATAAAGCCTAGTCGCGCCTACTATTTCTTTTGGTGCAGATTGCAGTATGTTCAAGAACCGATTTGATAAGTTTCATCGTTTTCAATTTTTCGTTTTCGATGGGTAAGTTTTTTAAAATCATTTCTATTTATTTAAACTTTATTTTATACCAAATAAAAAAGCCCGACATATTATTGTCGGGCTTGCTTTCACAATGGTTTTGGTTGATTATGAAATATTGTATAACATACCAAATTTGCTCCCGACGCTATTTGCTTCGAGCCACCACCAACTTGTATGTAATTTTCTTGTTGTCATTTGTACACCGCAAATTTATAATTATTTTTTGTTTGTCAAATTTTTTTTGATAAAAAAACAATAAATACAGTAAATTATTAATCATTCAGCAAATCGGGACGCCGTTCTCGTGTCCGTTGTAATTGCTGCTCGTCTCGCCAAGAGGCTATCTTTGCTTCGTGTCCACTGAGCAAGACGTCTGGAACCCGGTGTCCCCGCCATTCGGCAGGCCTGGTGTAGATTGGGGCGTCGAGCAAGCCATCTTGAAAAGAGTCTGATAAAGCAGATGTTTCATCCGATAATACACCAGGAATCAATCGGGCGATAGCGTCTACTAAGATTGCTGCAGGAAGTTCGCCGCCTGATAGTACGTAATCGCCAATGGAAATCTCTTTTGTAACAAAAGCATCTCTGATTCTTTGGTCGATACCTTTATAATGACCGCAAAGTATGATGATGTTTTGGATAGAAGAAAGCTCGTTGGCAATCTGTTGGTTTAGTGTTTCCCCATCAGGCGTCATATAGATTACTTCGTCGTAGGAACGTTCACTTTGAAGTTTTTCGATGCAAGCAGCGAAAGGTTCAATCTGCATCACCATGCCCGAACCACCTCCGTAAGGATAGTCGTCTACGGATTTATGTTTGTTGTTTGCATAGTCCCGCAAATTGTGAACATGTATATCGACCAAGTCTTTCTTTTGTGCCCGTTGCAATATGGAATGTGCAAATGGACTTTCTAAAAGGCCCGGTAGAACAGTAATAATATCAAAACGCATGATGCAAAGATAGGAAGAGTTCTTTGGATATTTTGCAGTATTCTTTCTAAGGACTAGTTTGTTCCGTCGAGGGATCTGTTGCGGTTGGACTATTAATTCATTTTTTTGTAAGAAAAATAGTGAGATAAGTATATTGTTACAAATCATTCCATTTATTCAGAATAAAATTTTTTTATCAATTTTTGGAATTTTTGATTAAAGGGTTTTTGTAACAAATGGCGTCATTATTATGTTAACGAATGTGATGTGTCAATCTTTAGTTTATTGTTAAATTTCCAATAATTAATTGAATAAAATTTTAAAAATAATTCCGTAACAGAATTTTCTGTTACGGAATTATTGTAACATTTTTTATGTACATCATTATTTAGAATATGTAAAAACAAGTTTTTATATTCTGTTTTTTATATTGTTTTTAGAATAATATTTCGAGTTGTTACTTATGTGTGATCTAATTGCTAAATTTTTGGTTTTGCTATTTTGGTAGAAAATATGTTTCAAATTTGATTTTTTAACTTTTTATACGGTTTTTTATTTCAAAACTTGCAATAACAACTTTATGCGTCTATATTTGCTCTCCGTTTTAACAAAAATTAACAAAATGTTTTAACGATTTTTAACAGTCAATATTTTTTCCTATTATTGAGACTAATAACCGAGAATTTATTGATAATTAATAATAACTAAACAAAACAATTTCTATGAAACAAAAATTACTCAGTTTAATTTTTGTGTGGACGAGCCTAATAGGGCTGTCGTTTGCGCAAAATCGTCAGGTGAGTGGTAAAGTTACTTCTGCTGCGGATGGTTCGCCATTAGGAGGCGTATCTGTGGCTGTTGTTGGAACTTCTAGTGCATCACAAACTGATGCTTCGGGGAGTTACTCCATTCAAGTATCGGGTGCAGATGCGGTATTGTCTTTTACTTATGTGGGATATGCCAATCAAAGGGTTTCTGTAGGGAACCAGTCTTTTGTAAATGTTCAACTTATTGGAGATGAGGAAACATTAGAGGAGGTGGTTGTGACAGGTTATTCAACAGTTTCTAAGTTAAAGTCCACATCATCCTCTTCTGTTGTAAATTCACAAGCGTTAAACAATGTTACACTTCCTGATGTAAATCAGATGTTACAAGGTAATGCTTCAGGTGTTACTGCTTCAGCAAACTCTGGACAGCCTGGGTCGCGTACTGAGGTTAGGGTTCGTGGTATTGGCTCAATTTCTGCATCTTCAAGCCCACTATATGTTTTAGATGGAGTTATTATGACAACTGGGGATTTGACCCAAAATACCCCAACGCAAGACGTTATTTCCAGCCTAAATCCTGCTGATATCGAGAATATAACTGTCTTAAAAGATGCTGCAGCTACCGCAATATATGGAGCTAGGGGTGCCAACGGGGTTATCGTTATCACTACTAAGTCAGGTAAATCAGGTCAGAGTAATCTTACTCTAAATGCCAAATTTGGTGGTGGAGATGTTGCTGGTAAAATAGATTTAATGAATTCTTCTCAGTTACTTAGTTATCAAAGAGAATTAATGCAGGCAGCAGGAATGACTGACGAGCAAATTTCTTTAAGAAGACCAGATTTTTTGCAGAATACAAGTACTGATTGGTATGATTTAGCATTCCAGTCTACTAAGAACCAAACGTATAATTTGTCTGCTTCTGGAGGAAATGATAAAACAAAGTATTTTGGTTCAGGAGAATATTTTGATCAACAAGGCGGGTTAATTGGTAGTCACTTTAAGAGATATGGAGCTCGCTTAAACGTAGATCATAAGTTGTCTGATAAATTTGACTTAAGTTTCAAGATCAATGGGTCTTATACTGACCAAAGAAGTGCAAACGCTGGAAATGGATATGCATCACCTCTCCTACAGATGTTTTTTAACACTCCGTACATACCTGCTTACAATTTAGATGGTTCTTTATCAGACGGTTTTAGTGATGGACAGGCTGGTACTTCAGGATATGAGCCGTTTTCATCTATTCCATCTACGTACAGACCTACACTTATTGGAGGAAATTTTCTGCATACGGTAGAGAATGACTATAACCGTAACAATAATCTTTATAATTCCTTCAATGGAGCGATGGGATGGAATATCATCGACGGTTTAAGATTTGTAGTAAGAGGAAACGCTGAAATTATCAATATTGAAGAGAAGGTTTGGTGGGATCCTATAAGTTATAACGGAAGTGATTACGAAGGGTTATTACAAAATAGCAATATTAAAAATATTAACCTTTTGACTAATCAACTATTAACCTATGATAAGACATTTGGCGGCGGACATAGTATAAATGTCTTGTTAGGTAATGAGTTCCAGAAAAATGATTATACCTGGACCTATTTTGCAACAGAGGGGTTTGCAACTAGTGAACTTCAGCAACCAGGTGTTGGTGCAAAGCCATTAGATAAAGATGGTAATCGGGAACAATTTGCTTTCCATAGTGTGTTTGTGAACGCGAATTATGATTATAATGCCAAATATTTTGTTGGAGCGAGTTTACGTAGAGACGGTTCATCACGTTTTCCTTCAGATAGTCGTTATGGAACCTTCTATTCTGGTAGTCTTGCTTGGCGTGTTAGTGAAGAGCAATTCCTGAAAAATGTTACTTGGATTAACAATTTGAAATTGAGAACAAGTTATGGTCGCATGGGGAATGCGGATTTCTTATTTACAAATCGGAATTACCCTTTCAGTGCTCTTTATGGCTTTAATGCAGTTTACAACGACGAGAGTGCTGTTGTTGCGAGCCAAGTTGCAAATCCTAATTTTACTTGGGAAAAAACAAAAATGTTTGATATTGGGGTGGATTTTGGATTGTTCGGACAATATTTAAGTGGATCTGTGGAATTTTATGATAAGAGATCAGAAGCATTGATATTACAGGCTCCTTTATCAGGTACCACAGGTTTTTCGACAATTAATTCCAATATCGGATCTATTTTGAATCAAGGTTGGGAGGTAACTTTAAGTTCAACACCTGTTAAAACAACTAATTTTAGTTGGTCAGTTGATGGCAACTTTGCAACGTTGAAGAATCGAGTGTTATCACTTGTTAATGATTCGCCAATTACTCCAACATCGAATTCTAATCAAAGAATAGAAGTTGGACACTCGATCGCAAGTTGGTATTTACAGGAATGGGCTGGTGTAGATTCAGAAACAGGTGCTCCACAGTGGTATGATGCGGATGGAAACGTAACAAGTACGTATGCTAATGCAACTAGAAGATATGTTGGAACAGCTTTGCCAAAGATAACTGGTGGTTTGACAAATAGATTCCAGTATAAGGATTTTGATTTGTCATTTTTGATCTCTTTTAGTGCTGGAAATAAGGCGCTAAATAGAACTAGACAATACTGGGAAAATGATGGTAACTCTTCAAATTATAACTTTGGTGTAGATGCTGCTGATAGATGGCAGAAGCCTGGTGATATTTCTGACAAGCCAAAAGCTGTTTGGGGAAATAATAGTCTTTCCAATTCAATTTCTACAAGATATTTAGAAGATTTAAGTTATGTTAGATTAAGAAACGTGAGATTTGGTTATAGCTTGCCTTCATCCTTGATAGGTAGAATCGGTGCTAATCAAATCAAGCTTTATGCGCAAGCAGAAAACCTTATTACTTTGACAGGTTATAAAGGTTTTGACCCAGATGTTAATACAGCGCCATTAGCGCCAACAAGTACATCTAGTGTAGCGACATCTAATTCAGGTGTTGATTTTTTTCGGTATCCGACTGCAAGAATTGTAACTTTTGGTGTAACCGCTTCATTTTAGACTATTGATTTATGAAAAAATTTAATAAATATATTGTTCCATCGATGCTTGCTTCAGTTCTACTTTTGAACAGTTGTAATAGTGCTTTGGATTTGAAACCGCAAAACTCTTTGCCAGAAGAATCTGTCGTAAACGAAAAATACGCTCGTCAATTAATAAACGGTGTATACGAACAAATGCAGGTTGTCGGTTATTATGGGAAGGATTTTCAAGTTGTTTCTGAAGTTATTGGAGATAATGTTAAAATTACATCTGCGAATTCGAATAGATACTTAAATGAATTCCGTTTCTTGTGGAACCCGACGTTGTCTAGCCAAGGTGCAACATGGACGGCTATATATAAAACTATTTATGCTGCAAACGTAGTTATAAATGAACTTCCTGATACTGAAGAAACAACTCCATATAAAGGTGAAGCATATTTCTTGAGAGCCCTCGCTCATTTAGATGGCGCTAGAATATTTGCTCGACCATATACAAATGTCAATGCAAATCCGACGGGTGCAAATACTGGTATTCCTGTCGTTCAGGAGACGGTTAAAGACCCTGCTAATTTTAAGCCTACGAGAAATACTTTAGCTGAAACTTATGAAGCTATAATTAGTGATCTTAAAAAAGCTCAAGAATTAGCCCCTGATATGGAAAACGGTAGTACAGAGGTTTACAGAGGTTCTAAAGATGCAGCGACAGCACTTCTTAGTCGTGTATATCTTTATATGGGAAAATATGATGAATGTATTACTGAATCTAATAAAATAATTGCAAAATATCCTTTATGGACTGCTGCAAATATTGCAACCGCATATAGTGGCAATAACACTTCGGAAGAGATTTTTTCCCTAAAATTCAAATCTACTGAAAATCGTGGTGCGGATAACTTTGGACAAATGTATAATCGTCCAGGAGTTGGATATGGAGATATACGGCCAACAGATGCATTTTTAGCACTGTTATCGGAAAATGATACTAGAAATACTTTTATTGAAAGTAGAGACGGAGCTTATTTTCTAACTAAGTTCGCAGGTAATACTGTAGAAGGTGGAAATGGACTTGTAGATATAAAGATACTACGTATTGCGGAAGTTTATCTTAATCGTGCGGAAGCATATTCTGAGCTAACTTCTCCAAATATAGCCTCTTCACTTTCTGATGTCAATGAACTCCGTACCAATAGAGGCTTGTCTTCACTTTTAACAATTAGTTTAGCGGCTTTGAAAGAAGAGATTAAGTTACAAAGGAAGTTGGAATTTATTGGTGAAGGATTTAGGGGGACTGACATCTTTAGAAAGAATGATACAAGGACTATTGTTGATGAAGATGCTCTTTCTAGTTCACCGATCGCACCAGATAATTTTAGGGTGGCTTTCTCTATTCCCGTAGCTGAAACGGATGCAAATCCGAATATTGTTCAGAATACTGGATATTAATAAACTCATTTTCTTGAGAGACCACCTTATAATTTATAAGGTGGTTTTTTTTGGAATTTATCCAATGCGACATTTAATTATCATAAATGACGAAAGGGGAGCAAATTATTATTTCGCTCTCCTTTTTAATTTTTCTGTATTTGCCGATTTCCTTGCCATTATACTCCATCAATTTTAGGTTAGTCCCCTGTTGACGAGTTAAGTGGTCATTCGATATAGGAATATTATAAGACTTTGGGCCTTTCCAGTAGATGATTAAATAATCGGCTTCAATTTTTTATAAATGTTTTGTCTATACTAGAGAGAAGAAAACGGAATAGTGATAGATTCGGTATTTAAAAAATCGATTGTGAGCTTTCTATTTATTGATCGTGTATTTTAAAATGATAAAATTGAAGGAAATGTGTATTGATAGGGAGTTGTTTACCTGAGTATGTTGACCGTTCTGTCAGTTCTTTTGGTATAAAAAAGCTGTTTTAAAAGATCTCTCCGTAATCCTTTAAAACAGCTTTCAATAGTTCTTTATAGCTTCAGTTAAAATTGTAAGAGAAATTTGCTACAATATTAAGAAGTTTTTGTCGATTGGCTGTAGTGTATCCAATCCAGTAATGTTTGTTGGTTAAATTATCTCCTTTTAGTGCAATTCTAAATTTGTTAAAATCATAAAAGGCATTGGCATTCATCATGAAATATGATGGAAGTTCGAAAACAGCAGATGTGGTGTTAAAAATGCGATTAGCGTTCGCGTAGTTTCCGCCAACGCCAAAACCTAGTCCCTTAATTGGACCGTCAACGAATTGATAGTTTGCATAGAAATTAGCTAACCAAGGGGATGAAGCCGTATTTGGCCTTCTATTTTAAGACAGTATTGTCTGTCGTTTTTGTATATTTTGAATCGTTATAACTTAATCCAGCCATAACAGAAAATCCTTTTCGGGAATTCCTATTTTCTTTTTCTAATCTTTCTTAAGAGCTGTTAAGCATTTACCACATTTCAGGTTGGGATGTTTGTTGTTTAAATGATTCGTATAATTCTCAATAGATTATACCTTATACCTTGTCGTAAAAGTTTTGAATTTAATTCGGATTACTGCCTGTCTATCTTTTTTTCGAAATTTCGATTATTTATTCTTAAAAACAATATATCTAGTTGTTAGCCTGACTTATCTAATTTGAATTGCTGAATACCTGTTAATTCTATGATTATTCGTGTTCAACGAGGTTTGTTCTATTTATTTTTTGTTGTTTTTTTTATTTCAGTGCTATTTTTTTTATTTTTTTTCTTGTTTTTTCTAATTATCTATTTTATATTAGCAAAAGCTGATCTTCTTGTACGAAAATAAGCTACGACTAACAACAAAAAAATAATGCTTCCTCAGAAGCTCTGTATTAACTAAACAACAAATAACAATGAAACAGAAACTGCTTACTTATATAGGTGTTTTCCGACACTGACGTATTTAAATCACATCAAGTTTAATTTTATACCTCAAATTTCAGCGGAAAATTGTTTGAATAATTCTGCTAGGACTCTTTTTGACTTAAAATTTTGATTGAAGTCCTATTTTTTTTGAGATATGCTAAATCCTTTTTTTAAGGGTAAGGGGTGTTGTTTGCCTAATTTTAATAATAATACTATTTTTTTAGAAAAACAAATTGCACTATATAGTCCCATCGAGGGAAATTTCTTAACTAAACAACAAATCAAATGAAACAAAAATTACTCAGTTTTATTTTTGTGTGCACGTGCCTTTTAGGGGTCTCATTTGCACAAAATCGCCAAGTGAGTGGAAAGGTTACGTCTGCTTCCGACGGATCTCCGATTGGCGGCGTTTCAGTGGCCGTTGTAGGAACAAGTTTTGCTACACAAACAGACGCTTCTGGAAATTATTCCATCAGCTTGAATGGAGATGTAACCCTATCGTTTTCCTATCTTGGATACAGTAGCCAACGGGTTCAAGTCGGCACCCGCAACGTATTAAATGTCCAACTTGTAGATGAACAGTCGGCCTTGGATGAAGTTGTGGTTGTCGGGTACGGAACGCAAACCAAACGCGAAATTACAGGCTCTATTTCTTCGATTAGCGGCGATAACTTTACCAACAATTCTTCAGCATCGTTGGATCGTAATTTGCAAGGTTTAGCGGCTGGTGTACAGGCATCTGTAACCTCAGGAGTTTTAGGGCAAACGGCCAAGGTACGTATTCGTGGGTTGTCATCGTTGTCTAACTCTTCCGACCCTCTATATGTGATTGATGGTGTGCCGTACATTGCTGGAGATCAGAGTGGCGTGTTTTATAATAATCCCTTGGCTAGTTTAAATCAGAATGACATTGCTAGCGTGGAAGTTCTAAAAGATGGTGCCGCAACAGCTATTTTTGGTTCTAGAGCATCCGGAGGCGTTATCTACATCACAACCAAAAGCGGTAAGGCTGGTACAACTTCTGTAAACTATAACAACTGGTTTGCGTTTGCAAGCCCATCTAAGCGCTATGATTTATTAAATGCGAACGAATTTATTGAAATAGCGAATGAGAAACGACGCAATGCTGGTCAGTCAGAGGTTGCTGTTGAAACTGTTGATCCTGTGAGTGGTGAGGTTTATGATACAGATTGGCAGGATGTTGTTTTACGCAAGGGGGCTTTTCAACAAAATCACTCCTTGTCATTAAATGGTGCTAATGAAAAGACCTCCTACTATTTTTCAGGTGGCTTTGCCGATTTAAAGGGTATTTCGGTTGGCAATAGCCAAAAGAAATATAATATCCGGGGTAAGGTAGATCAGAAAGCGTTGAACGATAGACTTAAATTAGGATTAAATACGCAGGTCTCTTATGTTGATGATAGAGGTTTTAATGATGGAGGAAGTTCTTTGTCTGGTAACATTACTTCCGCTCTTTATGCCTTACCTAATGTACCTGTAATTTGGGCTGACGGGACTTATAATTTTACTTCGGATGCGGCAGCTTTGGGAAGAGGTGACAATTTAGCAGGTATTGACGGTAGTTATACGAATGTTGCTTATACTTTGGCGAATAACATCTATAAAACATCGGCTCTACATTTTAATGGAAGTGCCTATGCCGATGTGGAGATTCTTAAAGGGCTGAACTTCAAGTCGCAGTTAGCCGTTCAGTATATTGCAGGTGAGGATTACTTGTATTGGAATCCGGTACACGGAGACGGTAGACTTGTGAATGGTCGTATTTATCAATATTATCTTCCAACGTTTCGCTATAACTGGCAGAATTATTTGACGTATAATAAAGAATTTGGAGACAGTAAGTTGAATATCGTTGCGGGTATAGAAGCGCAAAAAAGTAAAACCCGTTATTTCTTTGCACACGGATATGACTTATCTTCTACGTACTTCGCAGAAAATGAGAATATTATTTCAGGATCATTGAATACCCAATTACTGGGTGGCTCAGCCAATGAGAATGCATTTCAGGCGTATTTCGGTCGTGTCAATTATACGTTGAAAGACCGTTATTTCTTATCGGCTTCTTTACGTCGGGATAGATCTTCATCTTTGGCTCATGGAAACCAAAGTGTAGTACTTCCTGGAGCGTCTATCGGTTGGGATGTAACGAAAGAAGATTTCTTCAATAGTTCGTTTATTAGCCAATTTAAGGTTCGAGGAGGCTATGCTAAAGTAGGAAATACCGATATTGGTAATTATCCATACGCAGGAACCTTTAGTGCAGCTATCTATGGAGATTATGCGGGAATACGGTATTCACAAACTGGAAATTCAGAGTTAGGGTTCGAGACGAGTAAGAAATATAACATAGGTGTCGACTTTGCATTTTTGAAGGATCGATTCACCTTTGTAGCTGATTTCTTTAGGAATAATATCGATAATATGATTCTATCTGTTCCCACGGCTCCCTCTTTGGGTGTACCAAATAATACAATAGCAAAAAATGTGGGAGAGATGTATAACCAAGGTTGGGAGTTTGCGCTCGGGGGGAATATTATTGCTAATGAAAACTTTCGTTGGAATACCAATTTGAATGCTACTTTCGTGAAGAATAAAGTTTTAACATTGTATGAAGGAAATGATATAACGTATACCTACCATATTGTTCGAGAAGGCGAATCCGCAGGATCCTTCTACGGCTATGAATATTATGGTGTAAATTCTACCAACGGAAATGCCATATACCATTCCCATACGAGAGATACCGATGGAAATCTGGTAGAAGGCTTGGTACAGTATAATGCTACCAGTGGAAATTTAGGATGGAAGGTTTATGATCCTGAAAATCCTGGCGATGTTGGTACGACAGGTAGCATAGGTGAGAAGCAAGTGTTAGGCAATTCCATGCCAACCTGGTACGGCGGTTTTAATAATACGTTCTTCTACAAAGGATTCGATTTCGCATTGAATTTGTCGTTTTCCGGCGGAAATAAAGTATTTAATCGTACCCGGCAGGAGGCTCTAAATAGTCAAACATTCACGAATGCGGGTAAAGAATTGTTGGATCGTTGGACTACAGAAGGACAAAATACGGATGTGCCAAAATTGTATTATGGGCAAGGTGCTAATATCAATCTAAATGGAAACACAAATAGTCGTTTTTTGGAGAGTGGCAATTTCTTGCGTGTTAGAACTATTGGGGCGGGATATACTTTTGAAAATGAAGCTTGGCTAAAGTCTATCTATTTAAAGAATTTACGGATTTTTGCGAATGTAGAAAATGCCTTTGTATTTACTAAATATACAGGCGTGGATCCGGAGGTTATGACTAGATTTACTTCTAATCAAAGTAATAATGCGCAGGGGGGCTTGGATTTTATGTCTAATCCGATTCCAAGAACGTTCACATTCGGTCTCAACGTTAACTTTTAAACTGACTAAGCATGAAAATTTTTAAATCAAGATATTATAAAGTAATAGGAGTAGCAACGTTAGTTATAGCTTTGGCTTCTAGTTGCAGTAAGGATTTCACGGAATTAGATCCTTTAGCTGCATTATCGGAATCGACAGCATTTACAACACCGGAAAATATCGAATTAGCTGTTAACGGGATGTATTGGCAAGCGGCTGTGGGACAATATGAAGGTAGTACGGGACGAGGCTATCCCTTTGGGGCGGCTAATACGGAGCAAGGAGACATGCGTGGCGAAGATATGATTAATCTACAACAGTTTTTTTTAATTACGTATCAGAGTCAGTATACCACGACTACAGCTAATAATAAAAACCATTGGGAGCAACTGTATGCATTGATTAATCAATGTAATGTGATAATAGAAGGAGTTGAGGGAGCTGTTGATGGCAATATTTTAGAAGCTGATGTTGCGAATCCCTACAAAGGTGAAGCTCTCTTATTGCGCGCTTTAGCCCATCACGAGTTGTTATTGCATTTTTGTCGTCCTTACGCCGATAGCCCGACTTCAAATCCAGGAGTTCCGTATAGAACTTTGGCGACAAATTCGTTTGAGAAGGTTGAACAACAGCTTACCTTGGGGCGTGGTACAGTTGCTGAAGCTTATGCTAACTTGTTAGCTGATTTAGATGAAGCCGAGTCTCTCCTTCCGGCGACTCGTTCCTCGGCAGATCTTCAGATATCGAGAGCAACAAAAGGTGCAGCAATTGCACTGAAAACGCGCGTAAAATTGCATATGGCTGATTATCCCGGTGTGATCGAGGAAGGACAAAAATTAGGAGCGAGTCTTACTTCTGGTACTTTTAGTTCTTCTATAGGAGGTTACGAGCTAGAAGCCGATCCTGCTACGGCATTTTTGTCGTATGACAAGAATTCGGAATCTATATTCTCTATTGCACAAAGTATCAATGCAAATGCGGGTACAAATGGCGCTATTACGAACATGTATGGAGCGGCAAATCCAAATGGCGCTAGTACTGGTGGGAGAAGTTTGATCGCTATAAGTCCTAATTTATACAATGCAAGTTTTTGGCTAGCAAATGATTTAAGAAAAACCGAGTTAACATATAAGCAAACGTCAGGCGATTATCCATTTGCATTTGCGAATAAGTATAGACGGTATGGTGATAATGACGATTGGAATCCGATTATTCGGTATGCAGAGGTATTGCTTAATGTTGCTGAGGCTTATGCATACAACGGTAATGATGCACAGGCACTTCGTTTATTGAATGCTGTAAGAGATCGTTCTGTTGGAACCGCTAATTCATTTGGTACAACATCTCCTTCGGATCTTAAACTCGCGATTTACAATGAACGAAGGATTGAGTTTGTTGCAGAGGGCAAAAGATGGGGAGATATACATCGTTTGGCATTATCTTCTTACGGTGCTAATGGAATTCCAGCAAAGGTTTTACCAGGGCAATTAACGAGTGCGGTATATGATGGCACAACCCTATTAACGCCTTCACAAGCTGTAGTGGCTTATTCCAATTATTTGTTTCTGTGGCCTATTCCTCAGACAGAAATTGATGCGAATCCTACACTGCGTGCGGAGCAAAATCCTGGATATAATTAGTAATAGTTATATTTAATTATCATAAATGACGAAAGGGGAGCAAATTATTATTTCGCTCTCCTTTTTAATTTTTCTGTATTTGCCGATTTCCTTGCCATTATACTCCATCAATTTTAGGTTAGTCCCCTGCTGACGAATTAAATGGTCATTCGATATAGGAATATTATGAGACTTTGGGCCTTTCTAGTAGATGATTAGATAATCAGATTTTGGCTTTTTATAAACGTTTTGTCTAATAGCAGAGAGAAAAGAACGAAATATTGACAGATTCGGTATGTAAAAAATCGATTGTGAGCTTTCTATTTATTGATCGTATATTTTAAAAATAATAAAATTTAACGGAATATGTATTGACGGGGAGTTGTTTGCCTGAGTAGGTCGACTGGTCTGTCAGTTCTTTTGGTATAAAAAAAGCTGTTTTAAAAGATCTCTCATTAATCCTTTAAAACAGCTTTCAATAGTTCTTTATAGCTTCAGTTAAAATTTGTAAGAGAAACTTGCTACAATGTTACGAAGTTTTTGCGGATTGGCTGTAGTGTATCCAATCCAGTAATGTTTGTTGGTTAAATTATCTCCTTTTAATGCAATTCTAAATTTGTTAAAATCATAAAAGGCATTAGCATTCATCACGAAATATGACGGAAGTTCGAAAACAGCAGATGTGGTGTTAAAAATACGGTTAGCATTCGCATAGTTTCCGCCAACGCCAAAACCTAGTCCCTTAATTGGACCGTCAACGAATTGATAGTTTGCATAGAAATTAGCTAACCAAGGGGATGAAGCCGTATTTGGCCTTCTATCTAAGACAGTATTGTCTGTCGTTTCTGTATATTTTGAATTGTTATAGCTTAATCCAGCGATAACAGAAAATCCTTTTACAAGGTAGGCATTCATCTCCAATTCAAAACCTTCACTTTTTAGTTTTCCAGCTTGATCTTGGATTGCTATGCCACCTGTAGTATACCCTGTGGTCTGTAAAGTGTTCTTAACAGCAATATTGTAGTAATTAATGGTTGCGTTTATCCGACCATCCAATAAACTGGTTTTTAAACCTCCTTCCCATTGATTTGCTCGTTCAGGATCGGAAAGAGCCGTATTGCCATCGCTATCTACAACATAATAGCCATTGCTTGTAAAACTATTTTGGTAGTTACCAAATACAGAGATTTTATCTTTAACAAATTCGTACACAACACCAAATTTTGGTGACCAAGCCGATTGGCTATATTTAGGTGTTTCGCTGCTTCCTTGTATTCCACCTAGGAAGTCATTTTTTTCATAACGTATTGAAGCCATTACGTTCAATTCCTCGGTTAGGTTCAATACATCCGAAGCATAAAAACTGTAGGTGTTTAACTTATTTTTTAAAGGCCATGTGGAGGCATCAAATGTTCCATTTTCGCGTAAGTTGTCGTAATAAGCAGTCACATAGGCTGCATTGAAGTTCGTGTAATCCATATCCCCAGTAAAAGGTACGAAGTCAATAACGCCATAATAAAAAAGTTGATCATTTTTAGTACGCATATAATCACCGCCGACTATTAGCCTATTTCTAAGACTACCCAGTTTGAAATCAAAGTTGAAGTTCTGTTGTACCTGGAAGATACGCTGCGTGCTATTTCCTGTAGATTGATCACCACGGTACAATCCTAGTGTTTCATCAGTGGGATCGGCTCCATAGGATGCTGTAGTAAGATAAAAATACGGATTAAACCCGTTTGAATAGCTGTAGGCGTTATTAATGGCTGTGGTGGATTTGATACCTTTACTTATTTGATAAGTAACCTGCCCAAATAGGTTTCGCACTTTTCCTGTGTTGATAAGGTCTGTTCCTGTATAGTAATTTTTATACTGAAGACCTATATCTTCTAAATCCTTCATGCTGTTGTATCCTAAATTGGAAGGTGAAAAAATAAAGAAAATATTCTGTTCGGCAGAAGTCTTATTTTCAAACATTTCATACTCAGCATGCACTTGAACACGATCATTTACTTTCCATGACAAACTAGGAGCTAAAGCAAAATACTTACTTTTTGCATCTGTATTTTGGAAGTTTCCTTCATTGGTGTAAGCGGTATTTAATCGGAACAAGACGTCTTTCTTTTTTGTTAGTGGGCTATTTATATCTGCTTGCGCACGATAAAAATTATAGCTACCTCCGGCAATGGAAACTGATCCTCCAAACTCTTCGAAAGGCTTCTTTGTAACCCGATTAATAACACCACCATATGAAGTCATATTACTACCATAAAGAGCTGCCGAGGGACCTTTTAATACCTCTACTTTTTCGATGTTTATTGCATCCATAGTTCCACTAACTGGGGCGACTAGACCGTCACGCAAGGAATTGTTGGAAATGAATCCTCGTAAGTTGACGTATGCACCACCATCCCCAGATCTATTTGTGGCATTCCACATTTTCTGAAGCCCTGTCACATTGCGATAGGCATCATCTACGCTAAATATCAATTGATTTTCGATTGCGACTCTATCTACACTTGAATAAACCTGAGAATTTTCAATTGCACGTAAAGGCATCTTATTTGTATATTCCGTATCTTTTTTGATGTACGTATTTACGATGATTTCTTCGATACTTCTCTTCGTTTGAATAGTGTCCGTTTCCTGACTGTAGGAAAGAGTGCTAGAGAGCAGCGCAACGCCGCACAGTGGTATTATTTTCATTGTTGTTAATTAGACTCATTTTAAATTGAGGCAAATATAGAACAAAAAGAATAAAAATAAATGTCAAATTAAAAAATGTGTAATTTTTTTGTTGCTTAATTCTATGACATGGGGTTAGATTGTATTTGTTTGGTATTTAGTTGTTTGTGTTTTTTTTGCAATACATAATTGAAAGTTCTAAAGTAAAATTGGAAAAGGTCTATTTGTTCAGGTAGGCTATTACATTGTCATTTTGCAAAGTGGTAACAAGATCTATTACAACAACTAGCTTGATTTTATAGCACATTATGGATGTAAACCTTTATTTTTCGTTTGAAAAAAAGTGTTTAAAAGTACAAAATCCGTTATGATAGGTTCGAAATTGCGCCGTAAAACGACCTGAGAATAATCGTTTACAGACTATTGTCCTTGGGGACAATAGTAACCTAGATGGAAAAAGCTATTGCAAAACAGGAAATTTGTGCCAGAATCAGAGGGGGGGCCAAATACTTTTTGGCACAGATTTCCTGTTTTTAGACGGTAAAAAGAAGCTGTTTTTGTGTAGGAAAGTTTGTTTATTTTAATTAAACAATGTTTTTAAGCTAATTAATTTAGTTTTTACGGGAAAGTGCAACTCCTGTGATTTTGACAAAACCTCCTGTGATCCTGGGCAAATCACAGGAGGTTTTCCGCTGCGCTGCTGTTGTTTTGTTCGGCACTGCTGTGATCCTGGGCAAATCACAGGAGGTTTTCCGCTGCGCTGCTGTTGTTTTGTTCGGCACTGCAGTGATCCTGGGCAAATCACAGGAGGTTTTCTGTTGCGCTGCTGTTGTTTTGTTCGGCACTGCAGTGATCCTGGGCAAATCACAGGAGGTTTTCCGTTGCGCTGCTGTTGTTTTGTTTGGCACTGCAGTGATTCTGGGAAAATCACAGGAGGTTTTCCGCTGCGCTGTTGTTGTTTTGTTCGGCGCTGTTGTGATTCTATGAAAATCAGATGATGTATTGTTTATCGCAGCTGTGGTTTTTTTGCAGGCAGGGCAGTGTCCCATAAAGAGTGTAAATCGTTTTTCTAGGATCTGTCTCAAATATTTCCTGTGATTAGTTTTGCAACTTTTTTAGTATTATCGGCATAATATTGCAATTTATTTTCATAATCTATATATTTGGTAGTATAATGCCGAAGCAACCGCAGGATCACTTCAACCAAAGCAAGTCTGATACTTTTTCGTCGCGAGACGAAGAGGCTTTAGGCCTGTTGTTCAAAGATCTTTTTTATGCATACGAAGCCCCTTTGTACAAACTTGCTTTGCAGCTTGCTAAAGATTCCGATGTGGCAAGGGACATTGTTAATGATGTTTTTTTAAAGTTATGGGAAATACGAGATCAGCTGGACGAAATTCGTTCAATCGAATCTTTTCTTTTTACCATGACCAGAAATAAGATCATGGATTATCTACGCAAGGTGTCTTCTGAAGAACGGCTAAGAAAGGCAATTTGGGAAAGTATGCAGGAGCTCGTTGATCCCGTAAATATATCCGTAGAGGCAAAAGAGTTTCAACGCATACTCCATGAAACGGTCGACAATTTACCCCAACAGCGAAAAAAAATTTATCAACTCCGCGACGACGGATACAGTTATAATGAAATCGCAGAGAAAATGCACCTATCTCCCCACACGGTTAAAAATCAGATCAGTGCAGCCATAAAATCCTTGAAAAAAGCATTCTCCCATTTTTTATTCCTTTAATTTTTATTGCTGATTTACAGTGTTTTGTGTTGTTGTTTGTTTTTTTTGCTTCCCGCAATAGGAGCAGAGTAGGCCCTCGTGCGTCTTACTAATAAGAGAGAAGCTAAACATATGAAAAAACGTATTGATTATTTAATACGACAATATATAGATAACAAAGCTACACAAGCGGAGTTGACGGAATTTTTTAATATGATCCGATCGGCCAAATATGATATGGAGTTATCTGCATTCATCAAGCAGCAATACGAGCTGTTAAAGAGAGAAGATCGTTCTGCCGTATTTATTGACGAAGAGGGGAAGCTGTCGATGGCAGAAAAACAATACCCGAAGCTGGAGAGATCCATCCCTATTAGAAAGAAGTTCTTAAAACGATCGCTATCTGTTGCCGCATTATGCATAGCAGGGCTCCTTTTATTTTTCTATTATGCAGCTGATAGCGGTAGAGACGGAATAATTTCGACAGGAGAAGAGCGGGTATTAAAGGAAGCTGCGCACGACGAACGTAAGATGCTCCAATTGTCCGACGGAACAAAAATCTGGTTGAATGGTTCCTCGAAACTAGAATACCCACCGCATTTTGTTAAGGGAACACCACGAGAGGTCACCCTGATTGGGGAAGCATTTTTTGAAGTGAGTAAGGCTGCCGATTGGCCTTTTATCGTGAATACAGGAAAATTACGCACAACTGTGCTGGGGACAGCTTTTAATATCAAGGCTTACCCAGAAATGGCGAATGTTATGGTCTCGGTAAGCCATGGCAAGGTACAGGTTTCCCAAGGGCAGCAGATATTAGCAACACTCCTGAAAAATCAGGAACTTCGGGTACCCGTGGCTGATAATCCGAAGGTTGTGGCACCGGTGCAGCTGGCCGAAAAGAATACTGGAAGTTGGAAAGAAGGCTATCTAGACTATGAGGCAGAAACAATAGGTTCGGTGATGGCGGATCTTCGACGTATTTACCAAGTGGATATAGAGCTTCGTGATAAAGAGCTCAAAGATCAAGTGATTACAGCTTCCTTTTCAAAGGAGCAAGGAGCAGATCAAACCTTGAAGGTTATCGCATCGTTAATCGACAGGCGTTTGAAAAGAGAAAATGGAATTTATTTTATTTATTAAAGATCAATATATGACGCAATAAACAACAAGCAATAATAAGCCATTACGGCTGGACCCCGTAATGGCTGCTGGATCTAATCAACTAGTTACGTTATACTAAACCATTATCAAAATTATGCATTTCAATTTAAAAGAATGCAAGGGGAATTTATTATTCAGAAAATCCCTCTTGAAGACCACAATCTTCATGATCCTATCCCTTGTCTGGTCATTGGCATCAGGACAAAATTTAAAGGATGTAAAAGTTTCCTTACCTGCCAAGAAGATGACGGCAAAAGAAACACTCAATTTTTTGCAACGGCAAACAGGATTTAGGTTTTCCTACATCACGGCTGATCTAAACCAAGAAAACAAGGAGACTGTAGTTCTTCAAGGAGATAATCTCGCTGAGATTCTAGAGCGTTTGTTTAAGGGGACAAAGCTGTATTATGAACAGATTGGGAAAAACATTGTCATCAAAAAACGAAAAGATGACGGAGCAACGAACAGCGTAGAAAATTCGCGAAGAGAAGTCGTACAGCGATCCCTTCGTGGGCTGGTTCGTGATGAAAAAGCACATCCACTTGCTGGAGTAACGGTGAAAGTGAAGGAGGGGAGCCAACTGGTTTTTACGGATGCGAATGGTCGGTTCGATATTCCCGATGTTTCCGTACTTCAGCCTACAATCGTACTTTCCTATCTTGGTTACCAAACGAAGGAATATGTCTTCGACGTGGAAAATAGTACGGATGCTGTTACGCTTGATCTGATTCCCGATTTTGGAAATATAGATGCCGTGACAGTTATTGCTTATGGTACGACAAGTAAGCGTGTAAGCACATCATCTACGGCCGGAATAGGTAGCGATGTCATTGCGCGAGCTCCGGTTAATAATCCGTTGGAAGCACTTCAGGGACGAATAGCAGGTCTAGAAGTAAATAGCTCTAGCGGCCTTCCAGGAAGTTCTTTTACTGTTCGACTTCGAGGATTAAATTCTTCTCGACAAGAAGGAAATGCGCCACTTTATATCGTTGATGGAATACCTTATTTTTCAGAATCGCTGAATGTATTTTCTGGGGATAATGGATCACAGAGTCCTTTGACTGCAATTAATCCAGCAGATATCGAGCGTATTGATGTGCTAAAAGATGCTGATGCAACAGCAATATATGGTTCTAGAGGCGCGAACGGTGTCATATTGATCACCACTAAAAAAGGAAAAGCTGGACGTACAGCTGTCAATGCCAATGTATACACAGGTGCAGGGAAAGTTACCAAGCAGCTGGACATGTTGTCAACTTCGGAGTATCTGGAGCTCCGGAAGGAAGCATTTGCCAATTCGGAAGTTACCCCTGATCCCGAGTTGCCCGATCTTTTTCAGTGGTCTTCTACTGAAGATCAGAACTGGCAGAAGCGTCTGTTAGGGAATACGGCCAAGCTTACCGAGGCTAATTTTTCGGTCTCAGGAGGTTCGGAGTTGACGAATTTTCTTTTAAGTGGAACTTTCAGAACAGAGTCTACGGTTCAACCCGGAGATAATGGCTATAAAAAAGGGAGTGGTATGCTGAATATAGGTCACCGTACCGCCAGTAATAACTTTTCTGTTTCAGCAACAGCTAATTTTACAAGCGATTTGAACGATGCGTTAGCAACAGATATCAGCCAATATTACAATCTTCCTCCCAATATGCCGATTTACGATGCCTCTGGCGATTATTATTGGTATGGCAATATTCAAAATCCAATTGCATTCTTGGAACGCAGCCATGAAAGCCGCAACAAAGCATTGCTTACCAGTACCACGCTGCGGTATTCTCCCCTAAAGGGATTGAATCTTGCGGCCAATCTCGGCTATAACTATACGGCTTTAAACCAATTACAAATGTATCCGTTGCGAAGTTTTAATCCGGCAACTGCAACAACCAATATGAGCTACTTTGGTAACAGTAGTGTTTCTTCCTATAATATCGAACCCCAGGCAACCTATACGATTCAATTGGGGAAAGGAACGCTTGACGCACTTGCTGGTGCGACATGGCATCAGGCCGTACGCGATGGGGAGTCTCTGATCGCAGAAGATTTTACCTCAGACTCACAACTTGACAATATCAGTGCAGCGGTTACCATTCGCCCGCGTACCTTTAGGTATAGTAAATATAAATACCAAGCGGCTTTCGCGCGCTTAACCTATAATTGGGATAATCGTTATATCGTCAATGGAACATTCCGTCGCGATGGTTCGTCGCGATTTGGCCCAGAAAGGCGTGTCGGCAATTTTGGTTCTTTAGGAGCTGCTTGGGTTTTGTCTGAGGAAGACTGGTTCAGTTCCGCACTACCTATAGTAAGTTTTGCTAAACTGCGCGGTAGTTATGGTTCTACAGGGAACGATCAGATCGGAGATTATGGTTTTCTTGATACCTGGAGCTACACGTCTTATCCTTATGATGGTGTTGCCGGACTTTATCCAACACGTGTTGCTAATCCGGCGTATAGCTGGGAGCGAAACCGAAAGCTTGAAATGGGACTGGAAACGGGCTTTTTGCAAGGCAGACTAACACTCAATGTTAATCACTATAGAAATCGTTCCGACAACCAGTTGATAGAACAGGTACTTTCCGCGCAGACTGGGTTTTCTGGCTTTACAGCAAACCTGCCGGGGATCGTAGAAAATAAAGGTTGGGAATTTGAAATCAGTTCGACGAATATAAAAAGCGAACATTTCGAATGGAACACATCAGCAAATCTGACCGTTTCTCGAAATAAGCTTGTCGCCTATCCCGGACTGGAAGGATCAGGATTAGAAAGTGTTTATGCAATCGGCCAGCCTTTGGACATCGTATTTGGTTATAAGTTTACCGGTGTCGATCCCGAAACCGGTATCGCTCAGTTTGCTGATCTAAATGGAGACGGTGAGGTAAATCCGGAATTAGCGGATATGCAGGTGTTAGGCACGCGGTTGCCTGAATTCTTCGGTGGTATCAATAATACGTTTCGATACAAGAATTTTGATTTGAGCTTTTTGCTGCAATTTGTCAAACAAAAAGGCGAAGGTATCAATTTTGGATATTCAGCACCGGCAGCCATTGGTATTATGACGAACTTTGATCGCTCGGTATTGGACCGTTGGCGTGAGTTTGGAAATATGACTGATATCCCGAGAGCTGCAGCAGTGTCTACCGACGAAGCGTATACCATTTATAACACCTTTTATCGGCATTCCGATGCGCAATGGGTCGATGCTTCTTTTTTACGGCTAAAAAATGTGATGATCAGTTACGATTTTACGTCACTTCTTCCTCAGTTGAAAAGCCAGCGTATCAGTCTCTATGGCCAGGGCCAGAACCTCTTTACGGTGACAAATTACGAAGGCTTTGATCCAGAGACCAAAGGTAGAGTTGTTCCACCTCTCAAATATTACACAATCGGTATTCGTTTAACCTATTAATTTTAAGCTATGCACTTGTTAAGATATTGTTTATTAATCGTTGTTTTTGTGCAACTCACCGCATGCGAAAGCTATCTTGATGCGGGTAATCCGAAAGATCAAATGCCATCCTCATTGGCCTTTTCTGATGATAAAACCGCCACCGCTTCGGTTACTGGCGTGTTTACGCGCATGAATCAGCTTAACTATCAGTTCGCGAATGTACTGTCGATGATCTTACCAGCGATGTCGGCTGACGAATTCGTTTATGCGATAGCTTCTGCGGCTTTTGATGAATTTAAAAATAATGCTGTATTGCCCTCAAACCAATACACAAATACGTTCTGGACGCAGCCTTATAGCTACATTGCTCAGGCTAATTTCTGTGTTGAAGGGCTGGAAGCTGCTGATGGACTGAGCGCTGATGTGAAAAGCCAGTTGATCGGGGAGGCTAAGTTTATCCGTGCGTTCTGTTACTTCTATTTAGTCAATAATTTCGGCGATGTACCGCTGATACTCGGTACCAAGGTTATGGAGAATAATACCAAGCCGCGTACGCCGGCAAGTGAAGTATATGCTGCGATAATCGACGATCTGATTGATGCGAAATCGAAACTTTTCGATGGTTATCCGCAGGGCGATGTGGTGGACGCGGATGGGGAACGTATACGCCCCAATAAAGGAGCGGCTACAGCACTTTTAGCGCGGAGCTACTTGTATACGCAACAATGGGCCTTGGCGGAGCAGCAGGCCACAGAGCTGATCGGTTCTTCGACATATAGCCTGTTGCCCGAAGCAGAATTGGATGCGGTTTTTCAGGCCAATAGCCGCGAAGCAATATGGCAATTGCAAGCCGTTAATACTTCTGGAGGACGTAACACCTGGGAAGGTTTTTTGCTGGTACCAGCAGCGCCGACGAGTTCGCCTTTATTCCGCCTTATTCCTGGATACCTTTACGATGCTTTTGAAGATGGCGACGCGCGTTTCGAAAAATGGGTGGGAAGCATGACCACAGCTGCAGGCGTTACCCACCGCTATCCTTATAAGTATAAGATCCGTACCGGCGTGAGCCCTGCAAAAGAATATACCATGGTTTTACGCTTGTCGGAGCAGTATCTTATTCGTGCTGAAGCCAGCCTAATGCTTCAGAAATACGATGCAGCACGGGCTGATTTGAATACAATCCGTGAACGTGCAGGATTGCAGGACCTCGCCACGGCAAATGATCCAGCCTTGCTTCGCGAAGCACTGGAGCAGGAAAGAAGGGTGGAACTTTTTGGCGAATGGGGACATCGTTGGTATGATCTGCGTCGATGGCCAAGTATTTCAGGACAAGCAGGAAAGACACGAGCGGACGATATTTTACCGTCATTAAAGCCCGCTTGGCAGTCAAAAGCTATCTATCTGCCTTTGCCGAATGATGCATTGCTTACCAACCCGAATCTTACACAGAACTAAGGCATATGAATGTAAATAAAAAGAACGGTAAACTCAGCACTATACATTTACTATCGTTACTTTCTCTCTTTTCGTTTTTCTGTTACGGCAGCTCGGTACTGGCAGCAGGTAAGAAGACAACTTTAAAAGGGATAATCAAAGGATTTGAAAGTAAAACGGTAACCTTTAGTTATCAGTCCTATGCGGTTCCCTTTGATGAGGATAAAGTCGATATTCGCTTAGATGGTGATGGAAGCTTTACATTGGAACTTTCTTTGAGTGCCGCAGTTCGTGGCTTCGTTATGTTGGGAAGTACGCCGGTAGAAGAACGTTTCGTATTGGCTAAAGGTAACGGGGTAGATACCACAGTTACAGCCAGTACCAATCGTCCACACATTGTATACTTCTACTTGTCACCAGGAGACAGACAGCAAGTAACGGTCGATCCGCAGGACATCTCCGGCACGCTGCTGTTACGTGGGAAAGGAAGTGATAATAGCTTATACCTCAATCAAGAAGACTGGCGCTTTAATCAATATAAGGATAAACACCTGAAGAATTATTTTTCCTATGTACACTATGAGCCAGGGCAGTACCTATCTTACGTAGATGGGCGGAGGGATGAGCGAATGGATTTTTTAGCAGAATTTTCGAGTAGGCATGCTGTTTCTAAACAACTCTTGCAAATCAGTAAGAACAGCATTTATGGAGATGCTATCATGGCCCGTTTACTCTATCCTCGTATGCGGGAGAGCTATCGTAAAGAAGACTACATCGTACCAACGGACTACTATGATTTCTTAAAGGACGTTGCTTTAGATCAGAGTGATACAGATAAGGGGATTGCTTATTTTTATTTCTTAGATTATTTTCTCAAGGAATCTGTTCGGTTAGAGCACTTTAAAGGGGAAGTTTATGAATTTGCCGAAACGAAGTTGTCGGGCAGACTGTTGTATGCGTATTATGCCTTTGCTTTGCGAAGTAACTTTAAAAAAGGACTGTATGAAAAGTTTGGTCAAAATTGCCCTTATCCCATTTTGGCAAAACGGGTAAAAACAAAATACAGTAAATTAGAAGGAATGTTGGAAGGAAATCCTGCACCAATTGTGGATTTTGAAGATCAAAAGGGGAATACGTTCTCTTGGGAGAAATGGAAAGGAAAATATATCTACGTAGATTTCTGGGCAACATGGTGTGGCCCCTGTATTGAAGAAATTCCAGCACTGGAAAAATTGCAGGTTGATTATGCAAATAAGGATATTGTCTTTCTCAGCGTTTCCTTTGACCGGGAAAAGGATAAACAAAAATGGTTGGACTTTCTGAAAGAGCGATCAATGAAAGGAACGCAATTATGGATCGATGAAGCAAATAAAAAGGAGCTTAGCGAAAGATTGAATATTTTGCAGATACCTCGGTTTCTACTGCTGGATCGGGAGGGGCATATCGTAGATGCGAATGCACCAAGACCCTCAACGGCGCAAGTACGGGAACTTTTTGACAACTTATTGTGATAGAAGTTAACTTTATTTATCGTCAATCCTGAAAGCACTTTTAAGGATGATTCTGTCAATAAATTGAGAGCCCGCGCTGATTTGTGGGAATTGATAACATATTTTATGTAACCCTATTTAAAACTAGCCAGCATCTGTGGCTAGTTTTTTCTTTTCAGAAGGAACCCGTGTTTATCTATTGCAGATTAAAAACTGTTTTGATTAAACGGTACGTGGGCATCGGTCGGCTTTTATATTGTTCTGTGATTTTGGTGATCGTTGCGCTATGTGGAATATACATCAAGATTTTAATACTAAAATAATTAGTTTTTAAGCGGTTTGTTTATTACCTTTGCCCTTAACCATTATAATAAAGCCATGCTAACAACACCTATTTACATTGATCCTGTCACGGATTATGGGTTCAAATTGATTTTTGGATCGGAGACAAACAAAGATTTATTGATAGCCCTATTAAACGGGTTCTTTCGCGGTAGAAAGAATATCGTTGATCTGGTTTATGTGCGGAATGAACATGTTGGAGATGGAGTTGAGATCGGTACAGTTATCTTTGATCTGATGTGCACCACTGTTGACGGTGCAAAATTTGTTATTGAAGTCCAGCGTACCGCACAGGTGAATCTGAAACGACGTATGTTGTATTACGGCAGCAAAATTATAGCCGATCAGGCACCAAAAGGCAATCGAAAGGCCTGGAACTACGAAGTTACGGAAGTATACGTGATTGTGCTGATGGATGGCTTTGTGTTACCAGATGCGGAGGAGTCACAGGCTGTTATGCACGATATCTGTCTGTGTAATAGGGAGACATGTAAAGTTTTTTATGAAGATTTGGGATTTATTTACGTGCAGTTGCGTAACTTTACAAAAGCAGAACATGAATTGGAAAGCGATCTGGATCGTTGGCTTTATGTTTTACGTGATTTATCAAAGCTAGATAAGCTGCCAATTTTTTTGCGAAAGTCGATATTTGAGAAACTATTTAAGATAGCAGAGTATTGTAAATTAAACAAGGAGGAACGTACGATGTATGACGTAAGTTTAAAGCGGAAGTGGGACCAGGAGGCTGTGCGGCAATATCAGGAACAAGAGCAGAAGAAACGACTTGAAGAAGGTTTCGAGCAAGGTATGCAACAAGGAATACAGCAAGGTCTAGAACAAGGCATAGAACAGGGAATCCAAAAGGGAATAGAACAGGGAATCCAAAAGGGAATAGAACAGGGAATCCAAAAGGGAGTGCAACAAGGTATGCAGCAAGGTGTGCAGCAGGGCATAGAACAGGGACGCGAGATCGGTCTCGAACAAGGTTTAGAGCAAGGACGCTGTGAAGAACGTGCTAAAGCTGAAGCGGAGAAAAAATCGGCTGCATTAAAGATGCTTGCCGGTGGATTTGCAGTTGAAGTAGTTGCCGATATGTTGGGACTATCAATTGAAGACGTCGAGAAGTTAAAATAACAAGCTTAAGCATTTGCTAAATATAATAAAGAATAGCCATCTGTATATTTCAGGTGGCTATTCTTTATTTCGTTGGTTTTTATGGGTTCCCGTAATTCTTTTATTTTTAAAATATTATATTTGGTCAGGTTTCCCCTTGAGGAAATCCATGCTATGACTAAATCAAAGGATCATACCTTGGTCTTTGATTATTAACTGAAAGCAACGTTGATTAAGACGATCATTTGAACGCAAAAATTTAATTGTAAAGTATACCGATTGGATACGTTGGCTCCATGAAGTGTGAGTAAATCAAACCATTGAATTTTAAGAAGTTTAGGCTTCCCGAAAATCTGTGGATACGGTCTATCTGCACTTGCCAATCCCTCCGCTTGTCATGCTTTACTGTGAACGTTAAATAAGAATCCAATTTACCATATTAACTAAAAATGATGAAGTTATGAAAAGAAAAATTCTGATCCTCTTTATTGGTCTGATGGCTTTTTCCGGCTTACAGACCCATGCCCAGAACCTCAAATTGTATAACCTGTTTTATATCAGTAAATACATGACCGCACCTGATCTGCCTGATACGGTAAGACGTCAGGTCTATTCCACCGTAATTTCAAATGTCGGGGTAGATGCAGGAAGTTTCAACCAGCTCAACGCAAGTCCACATATCCTGAAATTTATGGGAGATGTAGAAAAAAATGAAGTTTCAAAATTGATGGTGACCTTGAATAAAATTTCCACTAATACTGGGAAATATAAAGATAAGGCCGGTAAAATGGAAGCTAGTATGACCCTTGTCAGGGGGTATCTGGATACCGTAACAGCAAGGTCATCCTTGGTCTTAAAAAAATCGACAGAACGAAGTGCAGCTCTGGAGATCGTATCAGCTATCGATATTCTCGCTAAATTAAATAATTCATCCGTTATCAAAGCTGTTACGAGAGATAGTATCGTATCTGCCGCAGGTAAATTACCGTTAATCGGCGGTGAAGGAAGCCTAACAAACTTTAAAAATGAAATTGATGCAATTGTCCTCGAAATTAAGGAAATTGGAGTCGATTCGTTCCAGATCATACATCCTTATGCAAACTGGCAACATGTTATAAGTGACGCCCAAAAGAAAACATTTGTCGATCTGGCGTCGCAACTTAAAACCGACATCGAAACACTCGAAAAAGAAATCGTCAGGTTGGAAGCACAGAAAACCAAATCGCTGGACAGCATGGCGCTACTTGTATTTAGAGGAGACATTGTCCACTCCAATCTGGGCGAAAACATCAAGATCTTTGAAAGCCTGGATTCCAAGGCCACCACCCAACAGATTGCTATCAGCAGTAGTATTTCGGCCGCGGTTCAGGGATCGGCATCCTCATTTCGTTTACCTTCCGAGGCGGATGTTGTCAACGCCATGGCCATTTTTCTGGCAGACCGAGCAAAGCGCGAAGCGATGATATGGCTAGTCGATCAGCTAAAAACACAGATTAAGCAACCTTTGCTGACCGATGTATTTCCGGAAACATACAAAATGCTCAGTGAAGGGAGCGGCCTTTCAGCTCCTGATTTCGGAAGCGCATGGCGTCTTGCCCTTTCAAAGGATCTCATCCGTATCCCAACAAATCTAGTCGATAGCCGCTACGTCCGTGAAAAGTGGTTTGCAGGAAATGACGATAAAGCAAATGAACTTAAGGAACTTGTTGCGTTTGGGGCTGACTTCCTGACACTTGTTAACGCACAGTACAATTACCGTGATATTCTCAAACACCTCTATCTCAAAAAATACAATGAGTCCGCTAAAACCAATGTGCGGACCTATTTCGATTTCCTATATCTTCTTGTAAACGAACTTTACACCATTGACGAAGTAAACGGAAAATCAACCTTTAGGCTTTTAACCTTTGAAGAACTGCAGAGTCTCAATGAGCCTCAATGGGATATCTTTATCAACCTGGTGAAGATAAAATATGGACAGGCTTCATTTGATTTTCTTGTGAACGAGTTCAATGAAAATAAACTTAAATCAAAAGATCGTAACAAGTGGATTGCGACATTACTCCTCACACTTACACAGTTTGATAAATTGAGGGCCGAGGATAAAGAAAACCAAGCCAGTGGAAATGCTCCCGATATATGGAGCAGCTTTGTCAATATCATCGATCAATTGGACGCAAAGAGCTACATTCAGACTGGTGCAGGTTCCCTGAATAGTACAAAAAGTACCTCATCTAAAGATGGCCTGCAATCGCTTCGCAGTATAATCGATATATACCAAAACCTGTATGCCAGGAATTTTGACATGGCCTTGAAAGAAACAGTGAACTTGCTCACATCCTATGCCGAGGCAAATAACATCGTCATCACACTAAAACAGAATGCACTTACCCTGAAAACTCCCTGGAGAGCCCCGGAATTTAGCATGCCATTAAGTAAATACATTACAGGGCCAGACAATGATCTAGAGGTTTCTGTCAAAGAGAATGCCGTTTCATTTGGCAACATAGATAACCGCACCTTTGCATTGTCTACTATTTATGAAGAACTTCAGTTTCTGAAATATTATGATACAAAGACCTCGTGGGAAGATTGGAAGAAGGGATGGAAGGCCCCTGAAACCATTAGTATGGTAGGCTATTTAACCACAAAAGGGATCCTCCGAGGGAAAAAAGATAGTATAAACTTCCTTACAGTCAAACTTATTGTTGATCTGCTGCATGATCCGATGGCAGTGGTCAAAGATCCGTTTTATCAACAGACATTTGCTGCCGGCTATTTAGGCCATATTCCGGAAGAGAATACGCAGAAACTGATCAAGATCACCTCCTTTTTTACAGACGTACTGCAGTCCAGCGATGAAAAAGGTCTAGCATCGGCCATGGAAAAACACTTTCTCCCGCCGACTTCCTATATCATGAAGCGAAAGCTTAAATTCAGTGTTTTCCTAAATGGTTATGTAGGTGTATCCGCAGGATATCAGCATGTTTTTGCCGAAGAAAGCCAGTTCAGAAAAGGAGATAAAGCTAACTTTGCAGTGTACGGAATCACGGCTCCCGTCGGAGTCACCTTTTCCTGGAGGAATGTGGGGATCTTTGTGCAGGCCATTGAACTGGGCAATCTCGTAAATCACTACCTGTGGGAAACGGATACCGAAAACAGGCCTAACGTTTACATTAAAGAAGTGATAAGCCCAGGGGTTAACTTTATGTATTATCTTAAGAATTCACCATTTGTCTTATTTGCGGGAGGAAAACTTATTCCCCTTGAAACTAAGCTTGAAAATGGACATAAGTTAAACAATAAGGCCTTTGATCTAGGGCAGATTACAGCAGGGATTAAATTTGATATCCCGTTTGTGGCTCTTGCTAAGAAAAGTCTGTAGCAATATATGCGGCCATATGCTTTAGATAGGTCTGGCCGCATTATTTCAATCAGGTATTTCTCCCGCATTCCTATACCAAGTGCTTCTGTTCTTTTTTAGAATATGTTTTTTAAAAATGTTTTGAAATAAAAATATTTTATGTAACTTGTGTCAACATTGAATTTTTAAGCCGACCGTTAAATTATGCCCCTTAACAAAAAACAGATACTTCGCTATTCCATAGTCTATCGTGTAATAATGGTGATTATCCTATTACTGATTTTCCATTTTATAGCAGATACAATTATAAATCTGCTGGGTGACAAAACATTGGAAGCGTCGGAATGGTTGGTCTCCATTCTTAAAATCCTGACCGGATGTATTTCTGTATATTTCGTTTTAAACTATATCTTATACGTTTTTTCCTGGAAAGCAACTGTTACACGCGAGGGATGTGTCGTAAGTGGTCTTAAGCAGACAGACAGAATATTTACCTGGCAAAATGGAGATCTTTTGGCTTTAGAGACCTACAATCTGATCCTTATCAATAATCCTATTGAATCTTCATCCGGGAGCTATCGCCTGAGCGCATGGGTAAACAATAAGAAAGCATTGGTAGAGTCCCAGTTGGAGCATTTTAAACAGGAAGATTTTTCCGGCTTGGAAATCAGAAGTGAAGTTCTCGAAAAGATGTACCAGCAGACCGTAGACGGCTATTATAAACATCTAAAAAATAACAGAGGAAATAAGCTCTTTCTTGCGTTTTGTGTAAGCCTTGCAGTGACAGCAATCTTGCTGTTGTCTTTGCTTGGTCAGTTTACATACACAAGTATTCCCTTACTGATAGGTTTGTGTATCGGCGTGGCTATCCAATTGCATACGCTTATACAGAATTGGAATCTTTACAGTGACAGAACGGCGATTACCATAACAGCCTGTACAATATTTTCTGTGCTCTGTTTTGGCGGAACGATGTTCCTGAATACCTATGTCGCCAGTGAGCTCTATTTTGTAAAATGGGGAGTTCTCTTTGGTGTATTTAGTACGGTGTTTATCCGTGTTTTTGTCGATGGCCGTATAAGACCGGTAATACCCAAGCTCAGCGGGTTGGTCTATTCAGTGCTATTCTTATTACTTTCAATCTATTTTATATCCTTTTTAAAACTGGGTAATATGATCGGCAGCTTTCAGGGGGACAGATGGGAGCGGGGGACTGTCACAGCGTTGGATCAGTTTACTATATTTCACCCGGTTTCATATTACGTTACTTTTGATAATGATGATCTTGGAACCAGGTTATTGGACCTAAATTGTCTTGATCGAAATACTACTGAAGCTGGAATCACCAAGGTACAGATTAAGGTCAAAAATGGTAACCTTGGCGTACCTTGGTTATACAGAACTTATGATAATACCGATGATGCTAGGCAATTACAGTATCAGTAATGGTAGTTTGGAGATAGTATTATTAGATGTTTCTATAGGAAAGTGAAAGCTTACCTGAAACGGCACAAGTCCATTATATAATATTTGTAAACGGCGAAACTGTAGCGCTGCCAGATCTTTCAAGATTAGATGGGTTACCTTTACTCAAAATCTACCCTATACACGTTTATCCTGATGTTTTCTGTAGGGTTTTTGATTTGATATGGGTTACTTTTGCTATAATCCCGTGCAAATATCTCGTAGTTATTCAACCATAAAAACTTTTTTTCCGCTACATCGACAAGTTTATTGTAAGGGGACTCCAATAACTGTATTTTATCTGCATCAGCGATCAATGACGCATCTAAGTATATGTTGTCATACTTGAAGCGAAACATATTGGTAGCGATTTCTGTATCCGGATGTTGGGGAATCGTCTTCCGTATCGTTTCCCGAAAAAGAACTTTGTTCTTGTAGACAATCTCAAAATAATAAATATTAGAGATCTCTGTCAGGTATTTCTCGACAGCTTTAAGCGGTACACTCCCGTATCCGTTATCCTTGTTGATGAATAATCCTTCCAGATTATCATTTATCAAAATGGCCTTTGGCTGCTGCGCGTAGTTCTTGCTAGTACATAAGATTAATAGTAATACAGCGATAATAATCTTCTTTGCTTTCATGCTAGGCTATTTATAGTGAGATTGTTATGGGGGTAAATATAATTATTTATATCGTGAAAATTACAATAAAATATTTTATTGTTAGGATTCTGTATTATTGACTATAGTTCTAAGATGGTTTTGTTAACTTTTAGGTAAGTTGAAATAAATCCTATCTTAGGGTCGGTAAACCAAAGTATTTAATTAATAATCGTATATATGGATCAAAATGAAACTATGAAGGAGATTGATGTAAACTTGCTAAATAGGGAATTTTTGAGAAGGAGCTTACATATTATAAGCCATTAGCATAGAGAAAACTTGGAGGTGTTTTGCGGCAGTTAACTTTTTAAAAAGGATAATCTGAGTCTAGTAAAAGAGGTGATTTGGCTTTGATATAAAATCTTGCCAAATCACTTCTACTATTAGCAGAACAAAACCTTATGCTAGCATTGTCCTGCAAAAAAATAAAGCTATTATTCTAATTTTGTTTTTTAGCTCGTTGTTTTTTTGAAGTCTTTTTATTTCACGAATATCTTTTTTATTTAGTTTGATGTATTCGTAATCGATAGCTGGTTTAAATGCCATAGTTATTTTAAATTCAAAATCTCGGGCATACTGTCCTAAACTTAAGTTTGGGATTCTAAAAAATGAGAGATTATCCTGAACAATTAATTCTCCTTGAAACCAATCCGTTGGAAGAGTTATGTTGAATTTTCCTTTATTGTCCGTTTTTCCGGATGCAATGGTATCTTTTTCTTCATTGACAAAGTGAATTGACGCATTTTGAATAGCATCCTTGTTATAGGTGTGTAATTCTCCGAAAACTCTAATGCTACTGTCATTTGGCAGTCCATAACCTCTTTGCTCATAAGAAGCTCCATTAAATACTTCATGCTGTTTGTATGGAGTAGCTTTACTGATGTTTTTCTTTCCGGTACAGCTTAAAAATACATTTAACGCTGCCGCTAGTATCATAAGATGAAATAGTCTTTGGTTCATAATAATTATTTAAATTTTATTCCAATAGGTTTCTAACAAACTGCTCGCACTAGGTAATGCCATTAGTAGTTATAGCATATTGCTCTACATTGATTGTATCGCAATATAAGTTTTGTATCTGTCATTTCTCAGCGTGATATTAATATGAATAGCCAATCTATCAGTGCTAAAGTTTTGATTTTGACAAAGTAGATAAATAAAACCATTTTTTAATATCATTAAATTAAGATTTAAAAGTTTATTAAAAATATCTTTGGTGTTAATCTATATTTTTGAACAGTATTGGAGAATTTTTTTTGTAATTTATATTACTGATAATAAGGATCTTATTGATAATGTATATAAAGTATATGTTTTTTATATACATTATTACTATGTTTGAGAATATTTATTAACCATTGATAATTATTAATTAAAAAAAATGAAATATTATATCCTAATCTTATTAGTGTGCCTAACATTTGGCTTGCTGAGAGCTCAAGATGAGCGCATTTTGAAACGGATTGTCCCGCCTTCTCCAGAAGTCACCGCTCTAGGAAAAGTTGTCAGCACACCTGTCTCACTGTATACGGGTATCCCCAGCATCACAGTACCGATATTTACTGTAACGACCGCAGAAATAAATTTACCAATATCCCTAGATTATCACGCAGGAGGGATTAGAGTCGATGAAATTGCGAGCTGCGTTGGACTCGGTTGGAGTCTTAATGCTGGAGGAGTTATTTCTTCAAAAGTTGTGGGATTACAGGATTTTGCAAATGACGAACCAAATTATATGACATTAAGGAATGATTATGATTTTTTTAATAATCTAGCTGATTATCAATGGGCAAAACGCGTTGCCGCTGGGGAGTTGGATACGGAACCCGATAATATTTTTTATAACTTTTGTGGGCGCGGCGGAAATCTCGCTGTCGTGGGGAAAACCAATGGGATACGCAATTATATAACGATTCCTTATGAGCCATTAAAAATAGAAAATAACGGACGTCGTATTGTGGATGAGAAAGGAGTTAAATATGTATTCGGTGAGGTAGAAACGGTAGAGGTTTCGATGCCCGATAACTACGTAGAACAGCCTTATGACGGAGAAACACGTAAATTAACTAGGATTGAATCTCCTACGGGACATTGGATAGATTTAGAGTATATCACTTCAAGTTACCAATATGTACAGGGAAGGGTTCAGTCTGATTTCCATGTACTGCTAAATCAGTTCGCTACCTATACGGTAGGGTTTGATGATCTCGCACCTTTTGATAAGATTGCAACTAGTACAGTTTCAGGAGCATGCTATCTAAAAAAAATAATTGCTGATAATGGTACAGTCGTAGAATTTATCTATGACTCCAGTGTAGCGCGACGGGATCTTCCGTCTGCCAAAAAATTAACTCAGATTGATATTTATAGCAATAATAATTTAATAAAGACCTACAATTTACAACAATCTTATTTCGGACCCGAAGGAAGTTATTCGCAGAGTTTACCTGCAGATAATTTTCGGCTAAAGTTGGACAAAGTGATTGAGAGCGGTAAACCTCCCTATGAATTTACATATAATGCAAACGGAACTAATAAATACCTGCCGGCAAGGAGCTCGTTCGCTCAAGATTCTTGGGGATATTACAACGGTAAAAATGACAACACGAAATTGTTGCCCCAATTTTATACAGTGGACGGTCAGAATATCAATGGAGCAGACCGCGAACCGAATGCCGTCTTCATGCAGTATGGAATTCTGAACGTAATAAAGTATCCCACAGGTGCTACATCGACATTTTTTTATAAGGCAAATGAATATACGCTTCCCGCGGGAAGGCTTACAGGTAATAAGATACTAACATCTCAGTACGCAGGAAATAACAGTGCGGGAACCGATCCTCCTACAGTGTTCAGCGTTCCGGCAAATGCTCAGGATATAAAATTTACTGTAACCTCTACATGTCCTACCGAATCAGGTGGGGGCGCAAGTATATTTTTACGAGCTGCAAATAATCTTGACATGTATGTAGTTCGATTTCTTAATGGAGTACAAACGCAGATTATTAATTTAGATACCGCCCCAGCCCTGGGAGGTTCTCTTGCTGGTAAGAGTTTTCTTGTAGATTTTATTTTAGAGTGTGAATCTTGTTGTCCCAACGGTTATTTTGCGGGTGTGTTGTCTTGGAATATATTGGAAGATGAAGTAACAACTGTGCCTACAAATATAACTGTCGGAGGTTTAAGGATAGAAAAGATAGTTACGTCCAGCAAGGGGGATGGCAGCGATAATATGACACGTGTATATAAATACGATAACCCAGAGACGGGACTTAGCAGTAGCGGAATTACACCTAAAATACGTCCGACCTTTACACAGCGTTATTTCAAAAGAAAACTGGTAACTTATCCGCAGCCGGCCTATTTTAATTCAGAGTATGTAAAACGTGTCTCAAGCAGTGTTACTCCGTTGGGGGCTTTTAAAGGAAGCAATATTTGTTATGAATTTGTTTCAGAGCTTGAGGGAGAAAACGGAGAAAATGGCAAAATACAAAGCAAATTCACTTACTACAATGATCTGACAACTAATGAGAGTATTCCAAATGTCCCATATACAGATTACGATTTTCTTCGCGGATTACTTATCGAACGAAAGATCTTTAAAAAGAATTATGCCACTGGCGGATTCACACTAAGAGAGTTGCAGGAGAACCAATATCAGATTAACCACAATCCCATCAATTTTTGGGCATACAAGGACGGAGAGACCTTTAACGAAAAAAACATCCTTGGAATGCGGCTGCACCAACTTCTGGCAGAACTTGATGAAACACAGGCGATAGGGCCAAATTCCCCTTCTACACATTATTTCGCTAGGGCTGAATATCTATATTCGTTTTACAAAAAAGTAAGAGCTTGGTATTACTTAAAACAAACGGATGATTATACTTATTATTCTGATAATTTAGACTTTTTTACAAAAAAGACAACACAGTATTTTTATGACAATCCACTTCACGCACAGATTACAAGATCTGTAACCTATGGTAGTGACCAAACGGTACTTACCAATAGAATAAGCTATCCACAAGATTATCTGGCCGGAACAACTTTTATAGATAATCTAGTTGATAATAATCTAATTTCCTTCCCAATTGAGCAGGTCAGTTATTCTACGAAAGGGAGTGATGTCAATATTCTACATGGAACCATTTACAGATATTTTAATGGAGGAAAGGGCTTTTTGGAGAGGGAGCAGAAGATTAACCTCTCTAATCCATTGCCGCTTGCGCAATTCAAGTTCTCGAATAATAATTTAGGGGTATTTCCTGATAATAATAGTTTAAAGTCTTTTGTGTCAGATAGTAGATATATAGATAAAATATCTTATCTATATGATACTGATGGTAATCCTGTTGAAATCAAGAAAGTTGATGGACCAACAACTACTTTGCTATGGGGCCACAAAGGTCGGTATCCTATTATAAAAATTGAGAACGCATCGTATTCAGAAGTTTCGGCGATTCTAGGTCAAACGCTTATAAGTAGTCTCTATGCGGTAAATGTTTCTGAATCAGCTATTAATATTGCAGCATCTATCTTGCGTAACCATGCTATTTTAACAAAAGCGAAAATAACTTCCTATACTTATTCTCCCTTAGTTGGCATGACAAGTATGACGGATACGCGTGGGATCAAGGAAACCTATGAATACGACGGCTTCCATCGCTTGAAGAGTGTCTTGGACTTTGATAGCAATATTTTGAAAAATTACCAGTATAATTATAAACCATAAACAGCCTGATCGTGAAGAAATCCATTTTTAGTTCTATTCTGATATATCTGGGTGTTATCCCTATAGGTTTATTCGCCCAGAGCGATACGTTGAACGCGCATCTTTCCGAAGGACAGCTCTCATCATTTTCTGCGCAACCCTATTCATCCGGAATAACGATTCCAATTATCAAAGACAATATATCCGTATTATCTCCATCGATTAGCTACGGGGGCGCCAGAATATTCGCTGTTGATCAACAGATAGATTGGTCCCCTACCGATAATGGAGGAGGAGCTGACTTTGGCGTAACTGTTGACCAGACGATCACGGGTTATTACAATCCGCTCAATACGGTGCTGAAATCGGACAATACCTTATATATAGCGAATGCAGGATACCATACTATTATGCAGCGTACTTCTTCCGGTACGCAGACAGTGTTAGCGGGTGGAAATAGTACAGTTTCGGGTTACGTTAACGGGACCGGTAGTACTGCGCGTTTTAAACATCCGAGTTTTCTGGCGATGGATGCATCTGGAAATATTTTTGTTTCCGACCAGCAGAACCACCGTATCCGTAAGATAACCCCTGCCGGGGTTGTTACAACCTTTGCGGGAAGCGGTTCCATAGGTTCAGCCAACGGTACTGGGACAGCCGCATCGTTCAACTACCCGATGGGCTTGGCATTTGATGCATCCGGGAATCTGTATGTAGCAGATGCCTATAACCATAAGATCCGTAAGATCACAACTGCCGGTGTAGTAACAACAGTTGCCGGCAGTGGGACAGCCGGTCTATTGGACGGTACGCTCCTGAATGCACGGTTCAACTATCCGATCGCTTTATCCTTTGATAGCAACGGAGAACTGTATGTAGCGGACCGTACCAATAATGCGGTGCGTAAGATCAGCGGCAATGATGTGACCACTATAGCAGGAGGCACGTCGGGCAATCAGGATGGAATCGGTACAGCGGCCAAATTCCAGGTAAACAACCTCATAGTAAACAAGGGCAATATTTACTTTGTGGACCAGACGAACAGTGGGCTGAAATTTCTTTCGCCTTCGGGAAAAGTGACCACAATTTCCACCAGTGGAATGTTCACGAGTCCTTTTGGTCTATCCATGGGCCCCGACGGCAAATATTATCTCACTGAAAATGCAAGTAACCAGATCAAGAAGGTAACTATACAGGCTGCATATACGATCAGCCCTGCACTTCCAACAGGGCTCACGTTTGATATTTCGACGGGAAGAATAACGGGCAAGGTGAGCACGACGCTTGCCCAGCAGAGCTATACTGTAACGGCACGTAACAGCGGCGGAACATCAACGGCAACGGTCACTTTCACTATATCTAACGATGGGGTATTGAACCTGAGTGCGGGTCAGAACTATATTGTTACCCGTACGCCTCGCAATCCGGGCTATCTTACAGCGGCTTCCTTGGAGGGTAAACCTGTGGAAGATGTTAACGTTGACATTCAATATATTGATGGTCTGGGACGCTCCTTGCAGACGATCCAATGGCAGGCCGGGGCAAATGATAAGAAAGATATTGTCCAGTACATCGAGTACGATGGCTTAGGGAGGGAATCTATAAAATACCTTCCCTATGCTGAGCAGACCGGCAATGATGGCATTTATAAGACTTCGGCGAAGACGAGTCAGTCGAATTATTACAAAAGTACGGGCTGGGACAGCCACGTGAAGAAAACGGATTATCCGTATTCTGTTACAGTTTTCGAGAACAGTCCGTTAAACCGTGTACTGGAACAGGGGGCTCCGGGAGCGGCCTGGCAGCCTGCAGCTACACGCAGTTCGGTAACTACGGCTTCGACTACGGGTCATACAGTGGTGTCGGACTATGGAACAAACACCGCGAGCGATGTACGCCTATGGCAGATCACGGCCACTGGGGCAAGCGGTACGACTTACTATGCAGCTGGCAAGCTCTACAAAACGGTCCTTAAGGATGAAAACTGGATAAATACGAGCGGCAAAGGCGGTACCGTAGATGAATATAAAGATTTCGAAGGCCGTGTGGTTCTCAAGCGTGTTTGGGAAAGCGATAGCAAAGCGCTGAACACGTACTATGTATATGATGATTTCGGAGACCTGCGTTATGTGGTTCCGCCTGGATATACAGCTACAACAGTCACAGATAATAATACGGATTTCAATGAATTGGTGTATACCTACCGTTACGACGGCAGGCGTCGATTAGTGGAGAAGAAGATCCCCGGGAAAGGCTGGGAGTATATCGTTTACAATAAGAACGACCAGCCTATACTTACGCAGGATTCTGTGCAACGAGCAGCTAGAAAGTGGAACTATACGAAGTATGATGCATTTGACAGAGTGGTCTCTACGGGGATCTATACCAATACGACAAGTGGGCAGATTACACGCAAACAGGTGCAGGTGCTTGCCGATGCCGTAAGCAGCCAATGGGAGAGTCGTGTAGGAGCGGCTTCCTATACCAATGTGAGCTTTCCAACGACATCCGCCCAAATAGCGGAATACACGGTGAACTACTATGATGATTATGCCTTTAAGACCTTGACTGTACTGCCCGCTACCTCTGGACTGGACAGTACGGCTATGGTTACTGGGCTGTTGACAGGCACGAAGGTGAGCCAGGATGACGGTAGTGCACCGCTGCTTACGGTGAACTATTATGATAAACGAGGAAGACTGATCCAGTCTGTTGCGCAGAACCATTTGAGCGGTACGGACAGGGTAACGAATACGTATAGTTTTGTCGGTGAATTATTGACATCTCAGCGTGAGCATATTCCCAGTTCAGGTAGCACGACGACGATCCTGACTACGAATAGCTACGACCATGTGGGTCGGTTGAAGGATACAAAGAAGAAGATCAATAGCCAGACAGAGGTCCTGCAGAGTCGGCTTGCCTATAATGAGATCGGTCAGCTCAAAACGAAGGATATCCACAGTGAGAACAGTGGAACGAACTTCCTGACCACGGTAAGTTACGGCTATAACGAACGGGGCTGGGCAACGAACATTGCTGCCCTCCAGTTCACTGAACTGCTGAACTACAATGTCAATACAGCCGGAACGCAGCTTACCGCAGCACAATATAACGGTAATATCGCGCAGCAGCTCTGGGGGCATGCAGCAACGACGAGTAGTACGTTCAACTACAGCTATGACAAGCTTAACCGGTTGGCGAACGGTACAAGCTCGGGTACGACAGTGATGATCGAGGCTTTGACCTACGATGATATGGGTAACATCAAGACGCTTGCCCGTAATACAGGGAACACGACGACAACAACTTCGACGACCTATACGTATAACAATAGTGGTAAGAGTAACCGTTTGGCCAGCTTATCGGGTAATACGAATACCTATACATACGATGTGAACGGTAATGCCACGAAAGACCGCCTTGCGACTACCTTTGCCTACAATTACCTGAATCTGCCGAAGACAGCAAATAGAACGGGTACAAGTGTAGCGTATCTATACGATGCTACGGGAGCAAAACTCCGTAAGACAGCGACGGTAGGTACAACGGTAACGCAACGTGACTATATCAGTGGAATCGAATACAGTAAGACGGGGACGGGAAGCAGTACAATTGATATGATCCTGACGGAAGAAGGTTACTTGCAGAACAGCAGCGGTACCTATAGCTACCATTACAACCTCAAAGATCACCTGGGTAATGTACGTACAGTTATCAAAAGAGGAACAGCTTCGGCTACTACAGTGGATATCGTACAGCAGCAGGACTATTACCCGTTTGGAAAGACAAGGGCTCTTGTAACAGGTGGAAATAATAAGTATCTTTATAACGGCAAGGAAGTTCAGACGGAACTTGGTGACCAGCTGGATTACGGGGCAAGATTCTACGACGCAGAGATAGGACGGTGGAATGTGGTGGATCCATTGGCGGAGACGATGCGGAGGCATAGCCCCTACAATTATGCTTTTGACAATCCGATACGTTTTATTGATGTTGATGGATTATTTCCGACTCCTAAAGAGGCGGCTGCAATGTCTGCTTATGTGTATGGAGATTTAGATAAAAAATCGCTGATTGGAGGATGGGAGATTTCAAATTTGGAATTAGATGGAGTAGATTATGAAAATTCAAAAAGTGGATTTAAATCCATGCTTTTTGAAAGAAAATTGGAGAATGGGAAGGTTGAGTATACATACGCTACGGCAGGTACAGAAGATATTAAGGATGGACTTCATGATATCAGTCAACCATTCGGTTTTTCTTCCCAATATGAGCAATCAGCAGATAATGCTAAAAAAATAGTCGAAGCCGTCAGTGGTAGTGAATTAGCCTTTACAGGACATTCTTTAGGCGGTGGTTTGGCAGCAGCGAATGCAATGGTTACGGGAGGATTGGCTATAACCTTTAACGCGGCCGGTGTGGGATCGGATATGGCCTCGAAATTAGGTACAAGCCTTGATAAAGGAAAAATTATCGCATATTTTATGAAAAATGACCCATTGAATATGGTTCAAAATGACAACAGTTCACAATTAGGAAGGGAGATGCCGAATGTAAATGGTATTCGCGTAATGCTCTCTCCTTACAGAACATCTGGAGGTCACGGTAGTGGAAATATTTTAAAAGAGTTGGGGGGGGATCCGATTAAGCGCAGTTTTCCCGCCAAAAATCCGTTGACTACCTTTTCAAATTACATGCGAAATTCAATTAGATAAGTTTTAGTATGAAATTTTTATTATTATTACTATTGGCGATTGTAGTATTTTCATGTAGTGATCATGAAACTTATTTGTCGTCAGATTTTCAGATCTTCAAAGGTACAAAATCCTGGAAATTAGCTGCTTTAATTAGAAGTGATGACAGTGAGGGTATAAAGAAGGAGATATCGAAAAATAAATCACTGTTGTCATTTCAGGAATCAAAATATGGAATGACGGTACTTCATCTAGCAATCATCCATAAGAAAATGAATGCATTCAAAACTTTACTGTCTTTAGGGTTTAATTTAGATTTATACGATTTCGACAACGGAGCTTCGCCATTTTTATTGGTTTGTGGTGAATTGGATGAAAAGGAATACTATCCATATTATTTAATGCTTGTAAAACATGGCGCTGATGTAAATCAGAAGTTAAATAATTCCAAAAAGAATATTGATGTTTTGGATTATTCAGCGTTAATGTATGCGATTTCTAAAGGAAATAAGAAGATTGTTGAAAATCTTCTCCTTTCGGGAGCACAGATAAATTATCGCAGTTCAAAAGATAGAAATGCATTTAGCGTTGCTGTTCATTCAAATCGTTTGGATTTAGCGTACTTTTTGATGATGAAGGGAGCTGATTGCAATGCTAGGGTATTTACAAAATATGATGCATATCAGAAAGCTGAACCAGTATACGCTTGCGAATACCTTCAGGAAAGTAAATTTCTAACAAAAGACGAGTATTTTTATATGGTAAGAAAGCTTATAATTAAAAAAGGCTGTTGTAAAACGATAGAGAGTGGGGGATAAAATATCTATGTAATCGTTCCTTAGCAGCGCTTTACTATGGCGAGTAATCTTATTCAAAACGTAGAAGAACAATCAATAAAGCGGGAAGACTTCAGTTTCTTAAATAGTGAACTCGACGAAAAGGATAATGAAATCTTTATAATGGCAAGGAAGTTCAGACGGAGCTTGGTGACCAGTTGGATTATGGTGCTAGGTTTTATGACACAGAAGTAGGTCGTTTTAATGTCATTGATAGGTTTTCTGATAAGTATTTTGCATTATCTCCTTATCAATATGGTGGTTTAAACCCTTTGAAATATATTGATGTCAATGGGGATTCAATTAAGGTCGTCGGTTCGATGGAGTTTAAATTGCAATACATAAAAGATGTTAGAGTATTGCTTAAAGATCCAGTTCTACGACAAGTGTTTGAATTCATCTCTTCTAATAAAGAAACAGTTTATGTTAGTGAAGTTAAAGCCGAGAAATCAATTTTTGGTAATGATGATGTCAGTAAAGAAAATTATGATAGAATGAAAAGAACTGGCGTTTCACATACAGGCAAAGGTGTTGAATTAGAGTATGCGCAACTTGATGGAGTTAAAATGCAGGATGTGGAGGCGACTAATTCGGCGGTTACTTTAAGCCATGAATTGACACATGTCAAAGATATTTTTGCAGGCGAAGAGGGACGCGATTTGAAAGAAGCACGTCGTCTGAATGTTAATAATAGAGAGAAATTTGTTACTCAGAGAATGGAAAGACGTGCAATAATCAATGAAAACCGAATACGTAAAATGTTAAATATGCCAGAACGAAAAACATATTTAGGGGTAAAGTTGATTAAGTAACAGAGTTGTAATTTTGATCATAATTTTAAAATCTAACAGAAAAATGGAGGTTGTAAACTGAACTGTGTCAAATAAAGAATTTTTATATTAGACACAGAAAATGGGAAAAGAGGAATTTGACTTTGAACGCTTCAAAGAGGAAGCAATGCGAGGCCTTTACGAAGGAAAGAAAATGGGCGGTACAGATGGTGTTTTTGCACCGATGCTGAAACATCTTCTGGAAAGTATGTTGGAAGGGGAACTAGATCACCATCTACAGGAAAGTAAAGCTTCGGGGGATATTAACCGTAAAAACGGGAAGGCAAAAAAGACCGTACGTAGTATTCAGGCGGGACATTTCGAACTGGAGAGCGGTCGTGACCGAAACGGCACTTTTGAGCCTAAGATAGTCCCAAAACGTCAATTGATCATTACAGAACTGGAAGGCAATGTTATCTCGATGTATGCCAGGGGGATGAGTACAAGAGATATTTCGAGCTATGTCAAAGAGATGTATGCCATGGATATATCAGCTACGGAAATCTCCAATATTACTGACAAGGTCATTCCTTCCCTCAACGAATGGCGGAACCGTCCGCTAGAATCGGTCTATCCCTTTGTTTTTCTGGACTGTATGCATTATAAAGTTAAAGATAATGGTAGTGTGCAGACGCGTGCGGTGTACAATATACTTGGGGTGAATCAGGATGGTCGAAAAGACCTGATCGGCATCTATCTTTCAGAAAATGAAGGCGCGAAGTTCTGGCTTTCGGTACTGACGGATCTCAAGCAACGTGGCGTTGAAGATATTCTGGTTGCGTGCATTGACGGTTTAAAGGGATTCCCTGATGCCATCGAAGCCGTGTATCCCAAAACGCAGATCCAACTCTGCATAGTTCACCAAATACGTTCAAGTCTGCGGTATGTTCCCGAAAAAGACAAAAAGGCTGTTGTTGCAGATTTAAAGCCTATTTATCAGGCCAATAATCAGGATCAGGGCTATGAAAAGTTGTTGGAGTTTGACGAAAAATGGGGCAGGAAATATCCCTTATCTGTAAAGGGATGGCTGGATAATTGGGGAAACCTGTCTACCTATTTCGAGTATTCACCCGATATACGCAGAGCTATTTATACGACAAATGCCATTGAGGCGATGCACCGCCAGATTCGAAAAATCACGAAAACGAAAGGGGCATTTACCTCCGATCAGGCGCTATTGAAGCTCGTTTACCTGACTATTAAAGACATTTCAAAGAAATGGACTATGCCTATTCGTAACTGGGGATTGACAATGCAACAATTACACATTAAATTTGGAGATAGAATTAAGGCCTTCGGCAACTCCTTTTAGGGTTCGCACTCGAGGCTTTCAGCCTCTGAGCACGAACCCTAAAAGGAGTGTTGTGACACAGTTCGCTTTACACTCCCTATTGCGTAGAAATAATTCTCTAATATCAACTGCTTTATTTGTAAAAGTCTAACTTGATTATCTGAAATTTAATACGTTGTATTTTATGTTATGTACTATAAAATAGTTATTACGTTTTTTTTTTTGCGTGCATTGTTGTGTAAATTTTGTGTTTCACACTATGTCTCCTCTATAGGTCCTCCATATCCTGCACCTAATGTTCGAGTTAAAGTTGTTGATTCGCCACAAGGGGAAGTAATTGTTACCTCTAAAATTATTTGATTATTACCATATGGATTCCAATTACTAACATTTACTTGTATGAAGTTCCCATTATCAAAAGTCGTTATCGATACATTATTTGATTGGCTACGGGCATTCCAAACAATTGTATTTTCCAATGAACTATTATTCAATATAAAGGAATGAGAACCGGCATTTAGGATATTATTTCCGTCAATACTAGTTGGTAACATGCTGCCAATTTCAACAGTTTTAGTGTATTTATCGTATTGTTGTTGTGATTTTAAAGTCACTACCCCATTTATAGATCCTGTTTTAGTAATTTTCCATTGGTTATTTCCTAAAGCGGTGAGTGATGCGATTCCTGTGGCATTCTCTAAAGTTATCGTTCCAGGATAAGTTATCGTGTATGTAGCCTCAGAACAGATGTTATCAGGCCCGTCAAATTGTGTTTCCACAACCACAGGTATTGCCCTTTCTTCATGAACCACAAAAAAGCCAGTGGTTTGGCTACTACTTGCTCTAGACCTATAAGCAACAGCTAAACGGCCTGGCATGACGAAACTTGCTGGGATTTTTAGGAAGACCTGTTTCAATCCAGATGCTGTCGGGGTTCCATTTGGCCCTGTGAAATCTTGTGAATGGAAGGACATTGTATCAGTTGTTAGCAGGTGGTTTCCTGACGCATCAATAAAAGCTACATATGCGTCAAATATCGTTGCAGACCCTATTAAATCAGAAGAACGTTCTACACCTAGGCTAATGTCAAGCGTTTTTTCAAGTCCATTATTTTTTAAAATATACCTAGTTCCATTCGTATGTGTTAGTAATCCCGATTGATACAATGCAGTTGTCCAAGTAACTCCAGTGCCTTGTGCCAATATTATGTTTGCCACAATTGACATTAAAAAGAATAAAACCGATTTTTTCATTTTGTTCTCAATAAAAGGTAAGTTTCTGGATTAATGAATCCGTCGTATCTATTGAACTTGAAAACTTCTTCTTCTTGGTCGAAATAAAACTGTGAAGTGTCCATTCCTACGCATTTTGAGAACTGTAAATAAATAGAGTCCTTGGGATAGCTTTCACTTTTGATTGTTATTGTTTCGGTTTCACTTTCTTTAATAGAACTCTCAACAATTGGCTGTTTTTCACAGGCTGCTAGTAATACCAGTGTTAGACTTGGTAGCAATAATTTGGTTTGTTTCATAAACATTTTTTAAATTTATTTCTCTAATATATAAAATAAATTAATTTATTCAAAATGTTTTGGTAAAATTAATGAAGCTTTCGTTTAGAATTTGCCTAGATTTGGGCGGACATCAATTAATTGGATCGTTTAGATTGCATGTTTTAGCTAAGTACATGACAAAATTTGTATAATATTGATTTTTAGTTTTTTTCGTGATAATAGGGATTCCCATATATAATCGAGTTCATATCTGAATACAGATTTGGCTCTTCTTTCATGCTTTTTGGCTTTAGCTCTTGATCAATATAATCTTCAACCTTATAGCACCAGAGAAATGCTATCATGGTGAGAAGTATTAGTTTTTCCAACTTATCCAAAGCCGTTGGGTGTGTGTCTTCAAGATTGAATCCACTGGTTTTCATTGCCCTGAACAATGTTTCAATCTGCAATCTTTGTTTGTAATAAGACAACGCTTGATCTAGCTTATTCAAAGACACCAGTCAGATCGAGTTCATCAACCGCGACGCCAAACAGTTCACAGGGCTGGAGAACTGCCAGGCAAGAAGCGAGAACAAACTGGACTTCCACTTCAATCTGGGCCTGACGGCCGCAAGGATCATGCGGGCTACGCCGGTATGACCTTAATGCTTGATAAAGCAACAGGCGGAATGGGAGATATGATGGGCTCGCGATCAGCTGGTGGACGATCATCTCTGCATAATTTATTACCTCGAACACTAAGAGCGGGCGTTACTGTTCTTTACAAGGGTAAAAATGTACCTGTTTTTCGAGGTGGAAGTACATTTAAATTGAGAAAAATGGACTATAAATTAACGAATGAGGGTTATGTTGAAAATAAACGTGGAATATCATTAAATACCGATGCCTCCTCTTTGTCTAAATTTGGAGGAGCATATAGGATTGAATCTCTGCCCGAAGGGCTAAAAATCATCCAGCGAGGTAATGATGCTGGGCATTTTGAAATCGTTCCTGTAAATCGAAACTTGACGGTTCCTCAATTTCAAAATCTCCTCGATCAAGTAAAAGTTTCACCAGTTAAAGAATAGCAAATAATGGAAGAATTTAAAATTTTTTGTTTGGATGATAGTGAATATATGGACTTTGAGAGTTTTTATAAAGGCTATCGAATAGATGTTTATGTATTACTAAGTAATAAATATTATCAATTAAGTGTTTATAATCCGACTCGGCTAATACAAGACTTCGATAGTGATATTGAATATCAAGGTTATTATAATCCCGACGTTAATCTTGTTTTGGTTGAGGATATTACCCCCACTACGATTAATTTTATAGTAGGCAAATTACATTACCGTTCTTATTTTACGCACATAAAACCTATTGAATTGACAGAGGAAGAAATAACTGAACTGAAACCGTTCATTGTTAGAGAAACTGACTTTTAGAAGAATAGCGAGGCACGAAACTGTTAATCAACGTATGTTGGTTTGATTAGGAAGAGGTGATGAATTGCGGCAGGTTTAGCTAACTCATGACAAATTCTATTATTGAGATGATATTGGTTTCTTTCTTCAAGTGAACATATAGATCAAAGGCGACAATATTTTCCTTACCTTTAATTTATGAATACGCAGTTGCCTATAACAATTCCAGAAGATAAATTGAATGAGATCGAAGCGATAAAACAGGTTATTATCGACTTCGTCAATCCCGACAAGATTATATTGTATGGCAGTTATGCTAGGGGAGGCTATACCGATCAGGTATATATGAAGGATGGCATAAAATACTTCTACATTAGTGACTATGATTTGATCGTCATTACTGATAAAACGCAGGTGAAGGAATTTCAGCTTGCTGATGAATTAGAAAAGCGTATCAAAGCACGTCCAGATATCAACTTCTTCATGTATGATATTGAATACTTCAATAAGGAGCTTTCAACCGGCAATTACTTTTTTGTTCCTGTTTACTACGAAGGAGTGTTACTATTTGACAAAGGGCAAAAAGAACTTGTTGAACCCCAGCCATTGTCTATTGAGCAGATTCGCAAAAATGCAGTTGAATATTATAAATTCTGGAACGAGAATATTTTGGAATTTTATGAAACATCTCAAGATAAACTACAAAAATCAATAGAAGGTACTACTAGACCAGGACTTACACTGTGGTTTCAATTTCAAACCATTGAAGCAATATACAGTGTTTTGTTGTTAGTGTTTATGGGAATCAAACCAAAACTTCATAACTTAAAAAAATATCGACGTTCTGTGAGCGCACTTTCAAAGGAAATAAATGAGATTTTTCCTGATGTAAATGATAGTTATGAAAGGAGATTGTTTGATCTTCTGAACCGTGCTTATATAAGTGGTAAATATAAAATGGATTTTGAAGTATCATTAGATGACGTTAAAGAAATAGATAAACGCTTAAATAGACTAATACCACTTGCAAATCAGATATGTTTGCGCCGTCTAGAAAGCCTTTCTTAGCCGTTAAATTAAAAATCAATTAAATCCTTTAGCGAAATTTGTAGAGCGTCTGCAAGAGCTTTTAGTGTCAGTAGTGATGGTGAAGATTCTCCTTTTTCAATTCTGTGTATTTGACTAAAATCAATTTCTGATATCTGTTCTAATTTTCGTAGACTTACTTTCTCAGTGCGAATTTTTCGACCTTCACGAATATCCTTTAAATGCTGTCCGAACTTTTTTGAAAATTTGTCTTTATCAATACTCATCAAACAAAAGAGCTCAAAACGAAAAAATTAATTGTAGGATTATTTCCATATATTAAAAGGTGTGATTATATTTGGAAAAGAAATTATAGATTTAAATATATTCCTCGATCTGAGACCTAAAAAACAATTGACGATGAGGAGAAATGTTAAAGAAAAGATTTAATCAAATAAATAGAAGAATAGGTTCCCATTCCGTTTCAATAGACGGTTTTTTAGGGCTAAAGATCGCGAAAAAGGATCCAATTTCTTTTTTTTGCAGTACAACAAAGCGAGCCGCTAACGGTTTACTTCTGCTGTGCTTAGTCATTTCGCCTCCCGAATAGGGGTGCGATAAGTTTTGCCGAATGCAAAGGGAAATTTGAGCTGTAACTGTTTGCAACTTGAGTTATTCACGGTATACCATGCTAACGGTTTCACCTTCTTTTCCAATGTATTCTGCACCGGTCACACTATTTGAAGAGCTGTGAAAGTATTCTGCTCTTTGGTTAAAGATACTGGTCCATTCTTAAAATTTCCATACTATTGGTATCTTTTTCCCATTGAGCACATAAAATTTCCAGCTTCGCAGATTTTCGGATGGGTGACCGGATTTTTTACCGTTTTCGGAGTGTTTCGTACAGGAACCGTATTACCGCTTATGAATATTTGAAAGCATTCCGACCTTAATTTTTTTGTTTAACAGTGCTGTTGTTGGGTGCTTTTTATCCTGACTGACCGTACATTTAACCCATTTGATGAATGCAAAAATTACGCATAGGGGAAAGCTATGTCCTGTTTCGAAGGATATGCACCCTGATCTACAGGTACCTTTTCAGGTCAAAAAACAACCGAAGCCGGACGCTTTATTTCCAGTGCTTAGGTTTCCAAAATATTCAGCAAAAAAACGGGCATCTGCGGAAGATAATTCCAATTCAGGTACCCCTTATTTCCCAGGTACCTGTTAAGTACTGTTCAAGTACTGATGTAGTACTAAGCGAAAAGTACTTAACTGGAACTAGAAAGGTACTTTATGGGTACTTAAAAGTACCCCAAATTGGCTCTCCTTTTTTCGTGAAAATAGGTGATTTTGCTCATAGTTTCTTCGACCGCTGTTCGGTTGTTGTTCGACTCGCTTCGAGCTGGACTCGAAAAGCTCTCGAACAAGCCTCGAAGGAGGTACGAAGAAGTGTCGAAGCGTATCCGAAGAACACTCGAAGAAATGGATTCCCGAAGAGTCTCCTGCATTCGCTCCGGTTTTTCAGATTTCAACGATCTACAGTAGTGTACCCACTGCTGATAGTTTTAACAGTTTTGTTGTTTAGTAATCAGTTGCTAGCTCAGGAGCCCCGCAAGGACAGTGGGGCCGATGGGCTTCAAACGTTCCGCCAACTGAAGGGGGAGGTACGCTCTGCTGCGGATGGAAAAGCTATTGAGGCAGTATCGATCCACGTAGGTAGCGAGCACAGCAGTACGGACAAGAACGGCAGATTTAATATAAATGTAAACGCAGGGGAAGGAACAATTGAACTGAAGCACCTTGCCTTCAAAACAAAACGTGTAGCCTATGATCCAACAACTACCTTTTTTACCATTGAGCTTGAACCGCTCGAAAACCTAATTGAAGATGTGGAAGTGGTCAGCACCGGTTACCAGACGATCTCCAGGGAGCGGGCCGTGGGAGCATTTGACCATATTTCAAAGGAAATATTGGAACGTCAGGTGCAACCCAATATCCTTGAACGGTTGGACGGAGTAAGTAACGTGCTGTTCGATCGGAGAAATTCAAGTAATACCCTAACACAGATCCGGGGAGTTTACACCCTTTTGAACGAGACCATGTCACCACTTATTATCCTTGATAATTTTCCATTTGAAGGTGATATCAGCTCCATTAATCCTGCCGATGTTGAGTCTATTACAATTTTAAAGGATGCGGCGGCGGCTTCAATATGGGGAACAAGGGCCGGCAATGGTGTGATTGTGATCACTTCAAAAACGGGCAAAGGGGCCAAGGGGACGGAAATCAACTGGAACTCGACACTGTCAATCCAACAGAAGCGTGATCTTTTCGGAAGGAGGATTGCCTCGTCTTCCGATTTTGTAGATTTTGAAAGTGAACTGTTTGATCTAGGATACTTCGACGACTACCTATCCAATCCCTATAAAATGCCTGTGAGTGAGACGGTGGAGATTCTGGACCGTACAAGGTCCGGACAGTTGTCTGCAGAAGAATCGGAAAATGAGCTGAATGCTTTGCGGCGACAGGATGTACGTCAGGATTTTATGGATTATATCTATCGCAATGCTTCGAGCAGACAGCATTCCTTATCACTGATGCGGAACAACGGAGGCTCGAGTTCACGTTTTTCGGTGGGGTATAACCGAAATATTTCGGAGCTGATAGGCGATGATGATAATCGTCTGACCATGCGCTGGACACAGGATATGCAACTTAACAGGCGTCTAAAGCTGCAGCTGGGATCGCTCTTTACCGGAACCAACCGCACAAACAATAGCCTTGGTGCTTTCGGTGAGGGGGAATGGTTCGACGAGTACGCGCAGGTGATCCCGATATATTCAAGGCTGAGGGAGGATGATGGCAGCTCATCGGTCATGCTTAAACGCTTTCGCAAAGGATATACGGATGGTCTGGAGACAGACCGGCTTTACGATTGGAACTATCGCCCACTGGATGAACTTCAGCTGAACGACAATGTGTCCAAAACCCAGAATATCCTTGCAGATCTAGGGCTGCAGTACCTTATCACAGACGGTCTGTCGCTGCGGCTGAGCTATCAGTTCCAACAGCAGAGGACGGTCAGACGTGACAGCCATGTGGAAGAATCGTATTTTGTCCGTGATCTGGTGAACAACTATACAGACCTGCAGACTACCGAAAGCAGTTCCATCTATCCGGTTCCGCAGGGCGGTATATTGGACCAGGTGAGGTCGGATATCTCCTCGCACAACGGACGTGCCCTGTTGGACTGGAACAGGAGATTTGGAAAGGAACATGCGTTGACGGCAATGGCCGGCAGTGAGTGGAGGACAAGTGGAACAGTTGCAAACACGGCCCGATCGTATGGCTATGACCGTAACCTGAACACGCAACGGGTAAATTATACCACCCGTTTTAACAGGCATCTTTTAAGTGCGGCCACGATACCGTACATGGATGATTTCAGCGAAACGAACTACCGCTATGTTTCATATTTTGGAAATGCAAATTATGTGTACCGGGATCGGTATACTCTTTTCGGCAGTTTCCGTAACGATGCCGCAAATATATTCGGGGTAAAAACCCGTGATAAATGGACACCGCTATGGTCGGTGGGGACCAGCTGGCATGTCGCTAAGGAACCGTTCTATGACCAAGGACGGCTGCCCGATCTGAAGATACGGACGAGTTACGGCTACAGCGGGAATGTGCTGAACAATAGGAGTGCCTATACAACATTGGGCTATTATTCTTCGGCAACGCTTACGCTGCTGCCTTATGCCTCGGTACTCAACCCTTCAAATCCCGATCTGCGCTGGGAAAAGGTTGGGACGCTAAATCTGGGGATGGATATGTCGTCCGAACGATTCAGGTTCTCCGTGGACTATTACAGAAAGCAGTCCACCGATGTCTTTGCCACGCAATCGCTGGATCCTACAACGGGAATCACAACCATGCTGACGAATTCTGCAGATATTACGGGCAACGGTCTGGAACTCTCGCTCAACACGGTCAATATACAGCGAGCCCGTTTTTCCTGGAGCAGCGGATTTCTGCTGAGTTACAATACGTTTAAAGTGACAAAATACCTGAACGATAATGTAGCCAAAACAGGTTATGTTTCGGACGGAGCCACTATTTATCCATATGAGGGATTCAACCCGTACATGGTTGTCAGCCATCGCTGGGCAGGCCTCAACCCCGAAACGGGGGCTGCCCGGGGGATTTGGGATGGGGAGCCTTCGGAAAACTATGCGCAGATCATTCAAGGTACACCGAACGAAGAACAGGTATTGCACGGCCCGGCTACGCCACCGTATTTCGGGAACCTGCTGAATACGTTCAGCTACGGTCCCTGGTCGTTCTCCTTCAATCTGACCTACAAATTCGGATACTATTTCAGGAAACCTTCTCTAAATTATTACAGTGCGGTGCAATTTCTTGATTATCTGCCTTCGGAGTATGCGGACCGCTGGCAGAAGCCCGGTGATGAGCAGTTTACCGACGTGCCGGCATTTACTTATCCTGTGAATTCCGATGCCTCCACATTTTACACGTATTCGGAGGTCAATGTTGACCGTGGGGACCATATACGTCTACGCGACCTGCGTATTTCTTACAGGTTGCCTGTCCGGATAAATGAACGGTTTGCGATCAGGAGTCTGGAGGTCGGAGGATACTATAGCGGTGACCACCTGCTGTGGAAAAGAAACCGATTCGGCCTGGATCCCGATAATCCAAAAAATGGAAAAACGCCGTCGCTCGTTGCGCTGGATCTGAAGATCGTGTTCTGATTTTACCATAAATGATGAAAACCATGAAAAAAATATTGATGATGATGTTCTGCAGCGTAATCTGTTTTTGTTCCTGCAGTAGCTTTCTGGACAAAGTTCCGGATAATAAACTTGCTATTCCGGCGGATCTGTACGACCTTTCGCTATTGCTCAACAATCCGCTTCTTTTTACCAATCTTCCCTACGTTCCTCAGGTGCTATCGGACGATTACTATGTGACCGTATCAAGCTTCAACAGTGTCACGGATGAAAAGGTACGGGATCTTTATCTTTGGCAACGGCAGGAGAATGAGGGCTGGAATAAGCTTTATCAAGGTGTTTACAATGCGAATGTACTGTTGGAGGAACTTCCAAAGATCAGTTATGATCCGTCCAAAGAGCAGTCGGAATATGATCGGATTTACGGTTCTGCCCTGTTTTTTAGAGCTTTCTATCATTTCTGGACGGCGCAATTATATTGCAGGCCTTTTCGTGCAGCTTCAGCAGAGACGGATCAGGGTATTCCCATCAGAACGGGCACGGATATCGCTGTGCCCACCGTCCGCTCTACGGTAAAGGAAAGCTATGATGCGATAATTGCGGATCTTATGGCGGCTGTGGCTTTACTCCCGGTCGAAGTGCCGACCAGGACACAGCCGGGGAAGGCTGCCGCATATGGTTTATTGGGAAGGGTATTTCTCTGTATGGGGGATTACGAAAACAGTTACCGCTATGCGGACAGCTGTATCGGCCTGTTCGGAGAGGATCAATTGCTCGATTTTCGAAGTACAGCAGATATAACGCCTACGGCCACCCTTCCTTTTTCCGCACTTAACAGAGAGGTGATCTTTCACGCTATCGGCTATAGTAATGTGATTATCAATCAGGGGGCTGCAAAGATCGACACGGTGCTCTATACATCCTACGATGCTAATGATATCCGGAAAACGGCTTATTTCCGAACGAACACGGGAACTAATGCGGGCAGCTATGCATTTAAAGGGTCTTATGCGGGGTCTGCCACATCGATCTTTTTTGGTATTGCACTGGATGAGATGCTCCTGATGAGAGCTGAGACCGCGGTACGTCTGGGCAGTTACGATCAAGCGGTTTCCGACCTCAACACCCTTTTGGTCAAACGTTGGAAGCAGGGTACATATATCCCGTATACAGCTATGGACAGGGAGGGATTGCTCGGTGATGTGATGAAGGAGCGGAGAAAGGAGCTGCTGTGGAGAGGGCTCCGCTGGATGGATATCCGCCGACTTGATGTGGACAGCGATCTGATCGGGACGCCGACCAGAATGATGTCCGATAAGGTTTACAGGCTGGAAGCAGGTTCTGAGCGGTTGACGATACTCATACCGCAGACGGTGATCAATTACAGTAATATGCAACAGAACCCTTAGATTATGGCGAAGAAATTATTGTTGGCAGTGCTACTGCTATGTTCATGCCTGATATATGCTCAACCGGGTTTACAGGTCGGCGATAAATGTCCTGACGTTGAACTGAGCAGATATGTAAATGGAGAGATTCTTTCGCAGCGGCTTTCGTCTTTTGCAGGTAGGTATATTATCCTGGATTTTTGGAAAACCTATTGCGGGGCCTGTGTCAGCAGTCTGAGCGGAATGGAGAAACTTAAAGCAATGTGGCCGGACGGACTGGAGGTGCTCGCTGTGAACGATCAGCCTATAGATCTGGTACGTAGTTTCTGGGGAAGTAATGTGGTAACAAGCCAGCTTTCGATAGGCACCGTAGTTGGAGAAAATGATCTATCCCTTTTATTTCCCTATCTGTCGATGCCCCATCTTGTTATTCTGGATCCCGATAGGGTAGTGGTCGCGATAACCTATAAGGAATATGTCAACGCTGATAATATCTCCAGCCTTCTGAATGGTGGTACTCCATATTTTGAACCTAAGTTTGAAAATGGAAGCGATGGGCAAAAAAAGATAAATAAATCGGTGGAAAATAAGGAAGAACGATCGGCTCTGGGGAAAGTTTCCGTTTCCGGTTACGCTGCGGGGGAACGACGTACACTTGATCGGCCTTCTGTTGACACGCTAGGAGGTCTGGTCTCTTTGAAGTTTGTAAACAGGAGCCTGCCCGATCTTATAGCTTATACGATAGAGGATCCTGAGCTCGTCAAATTTCGCAAGCGTTGGTTCTATCTGTCGAAAGATCCATCAGAACTTTTTGTTACAGCCAGAAAAGAGAAATATAAAAAAGAATGGGAAAAAAAATACCTATATGGTTACAGGATCACTTTTGCCGAGGGAAAGCCTTTAGCACAACTGAAGCCGAAAATACGTTCCGATCTTTCGTTCTTTTTTAATCTGGATATTGTAGAGAGGGACTCGCTTATGCCGGTATGGGTGCTGCGACGGCTACATGAAAACGATAAGGTTTCTTCGGTTAAGAAACAGGGGAATTTTAATCTCTCCACATTGTACAATATCATGAATGCTGCCCCAGGTCTCCCCAACGTGTTGAATGAAACAGCTCTTCCGGATGATTTTGAGTGGAGTACGGCACAACTACCCCTGATAGATGCTGGTCTGCAAAAGATGAACGAGCAGCTCCTTCGTTTGAACCTCTATCTGAGAGAGGAGAAAAGGTTGGTAAAATTACTTTTTGTCGAGTAATTCAGCTGTAGAAAATGTAAAAGGGCTCCCTATTTGCGGAGCCCTTACTTGTTTTACTGCGACTGTTTTTCATCGATCAGATCTGATGGACCTGAACCGTTGCTGTAGGACTGTAATGCTGTGTACACCGGCTGCGCAGATGACAGATCCGGTCTGGATTGTCCTGCTAGGGTAACGGTTTCCGCATAGATTCCACAGAACTCGTTGGCATCATTACATGGACGCTCATCCTGATCGGAAATTCCTGTTGAACTGTAGTTTGCAGGATTCATTTTTTCCGTAGCAAAATTAACACTGTTGGGATTGGCGGTATAGGTGAACCATTGTGGATTTACAAGAACAGCTTTTTTAGGCTCTTCTTTTTTTTCTTTGTCTTTTTCACCCGCATGGGCTACAGACAGTGTTCCAACCGCTAGTAATGCACATATGGTAAGAGAGGCAAATAGCCCCTTGAATTTTGAATTTTTCATAGGAAAGAAATAAAAATCTTTAAATAAAATCAGTTGCTGATACCTTGATTTACTCGATGGTATCTGATCGAGTCAGTCTGATGAGAAGGATCTGCCGCCAGCCGATCTTTTCTCCTTATAAATCGCTCTACCGCAAAGGCGGGAAGAGGGCAAATTTTCGATTTCTTTTCATTTCTTAACTTGTAATAACGTTATAAATATCATTGCTTTTCAAATATCGGAAGCGCTTGTGAGGTATTCTGGCCTGCTTAGGGCAGGCTAATTTTAACTACTTTTGGATTTGAGGAGAAACTTTTGGGCTTTTTGAATGCTATCTCGTGAAACATTTAAAAAATCGGCTTGTTCTTGCTGGGTGGTTAACCGTTGTATTTCGGGCATGTATTTCGTGAAGGCCAAGTACCTTGAGAAAGGTTTCATAGGCCGTAAAATTTGGCTCTGAAGAAACAAGTGTCGTTGTTTTTTATTGTTTAAGATGTGAATGAAGGTGGCTATTTGTGGATCTTGGGCCTGTAGTAGTTCAATTGCTTTGTTGGGTATGCGGATAACGATGCCTGTCCGTAGAGCTACAAGGCTTCCTTCGCGAAGGGTACCGGTAAAAGGATGTAAGGTAGTCATGAGGCTGGAATTGGGGAGGGCGAAGGTTTGAATACGGCGCTTCTTTTTGTGTTTGTGCACTTCTTCGGTGACGCGCGCCAGTATGCCCTTGCATACAAAATAGATGTTTTGTGCGGGCTCATCAGCCCAATGTAGCACTTGGTTGCGCCGCACCGGGATGATCTCTAGGTTTTCCTTGATCCATTGGGTATGAAAATACTCTAGCGCACAGTGTTTGGACCAAAAGGCGAGTAATAGCCGTAAGCCTGGGTTGTTGTTTGTAATCTTTTCCATAAGCTAGGAATTTGTTGGAACGGCCAATTTCTTGTTTTTCGGCGGATTAGTTATATTTTATCTGTCAAAGGGTTTTTCTAGAGGGTAGAAATTATGAAAGTTACGTTTTAACGCTTTATGCATAGTTTGCTGTAAATTCACTCCCGAAAAAAGCCTTTCTACATTTTTTTTATGGAATAATAATTTAATTGTTGAAATTTAGTGCTAACTAAATTATACATAAGATGAACCTATATGTCCGTATATTGAAAAATCGGAGGGCTTTTATCCATCTGACTTTATGCCTGCTTTATGTGCTTCTGTTGCTGGTTTTGAATAGTCATGGTAAACCTTTGACCATGTCTCGCGTTGTGGCGCTAAGTGTGTTTGCTTGTGCTGGTATTGCTATGGCTTATTGGGTGAGGTACTGTATTATCTTATGGCGAAGGAAGGCCCGTGGGGTGTCGGCCATTATGCGGATATTGCTCAGTTTCTTTCTGCTGGGCTTGTTAGGTTATTTGTTATTGCATGGAATGGATACGTTCTTATCGCGTAACATAGTTAATCCGAATGCAAAGGTGCTCTGGTCTATATATTGGATCAACTATGGGATATGGTACCTTAATTTTGCAAAATATGGGATCTTGTTCTTTGTTCTGGATAAGGAATTATATGGCCTTTTGGATACTATGCTGGTAAGGTATTTTCCAGATTCGGTGATTCCTCTGGAGTTGCAAGTGACAAAAGAGGTTGCGAAGACTGAGCTAGTGATCAATGCGATGATGAGACATTTTTCGCAGAACTTTAGGACTCGTATTTCATTGTCCTTGCTTACTGTAGAAAAGTTTACGCCCGTGCAGGTAGATTATATGCAAGATCTGTTGAGCTATGGAGAGAAACATTTCTATTTTTCTCCTTCAAGGATTATTCCTTTGCGGAAAGAGATTGACATAACACGGAAATTTCTTGCTATCGAAGATTGCACGGGAATTCGCTTTGAGGTATCGGGCGATGTGAACGAAGCTTATATATTACCTTCGCTAATTTTAAGTGTTGCCAAAAATATGGTAAAGCATAGTGCTGTATCGGCGGATGAGCAATGTACGTTATTAACACTTCGGGTGGAGGAGCAGCAATTGATGATTTCTTCGCGTAATTTGGTGGCGGATAATCGGGAGTCGTCTTATAAAAGTAGTGGGCAGGGTTTGGAATACATGCGGAAGCAATTAGCGGAAACCTATGGAGATAAGATGAAATTTGAGGTGGAACAACACGGTGGTATATTTAAATTACTTATTCAGCTGCCGGTGAAACTGTAGCTAAAATCGCGACTATATGGTAAAAGCGCCTATGAGAATGGTGGTGATAGACGATGATCCACACTTTATTGCACTTGCTAAGGAAATTATATCCCAAATTGTGGAAGTGAAACTCACCAAAGCGACAACTGATGTGAAAAAGGGTATCGATTATTTGCTCTATTATGGTGCCGATATTTTGTTATTGGATTATGATATGCCGCAATTGAATGCTTTTGATCTTCTGCAACAGGTAGCTCTTTTGGTGGATCCTGCGGATTTGTCTGTGCGACCTATGCATGTGATCCTTTGCTCGGGGTATGATATCAAGGCTTCGGAACTCGGGAGGAATAAGATAACGGAAGTCCTGGAAAAACCACTCCATTATACGGATTTGATGGGTGCGATTAACCGAATTAAAAGGAGCTTAGCACGTATCCCTACGTTTAACGAACTACAGGGTGGACGTCAATATATGTTGCTGGATGAAAAAGAGACTGGAAAGACCATTATGCTTCATTTTAAGGATATTGTATATATTGAAGAAGATGATACCATGGCACGCTTTTACATGAACAATGGTAAGGCATACGAATATAAGGTATCGCTTGTTCAATTGAAAGAACATCTTCCGAAGGCTTATTGCATACAGATCTCGCGATCAAAAATTATTTCGGTACTCTATTTTGATTATCGAAAAGGGAATAGTGTGGTTTTGAAGCATTATCCGCAGGAGAATCTCGAACTGGGAGCAAAAGCTGCTTATCCTGGATTCTTTTGCTGGTTTGATGAAAATTATGGGCTGTAGGTTTATGTGTTTTTAATCGGCCTTATCGTCATTCCGAAATAATGTAAAAGAAGCAACCTCGCGTGTGGTATACGGGTTGCTTCTTTTATGATTTTATCAATTTTTTGCTTTGCGCGATGCCTATTTCGTTATTGGGTTGTTTCTTCGTCAGCTACGGCTTCTTGCCAGGTTTCCCATTTTGGGGTAGCAGGATCATAACCATCATAACCGAAGTTTTGGCTGAGTTGCCCCTTTTTATTGGCCGTTATTGCTGCGTTTGGAATGGGCCAATACATGTTTTTCTTATCCATTGTGTAATTCGGGTTACTATTACCTGTGGCATCGATCGATATAGGTCCTTTGTTGTACATACTGTAATGGACAATGCGTTGGTACCAGTAGCTTCCACCTTGCGAGTCTGTCCCACTTTGCTTGTCGAAATTATCAAGGTTGTAAGTATTGCCCCATTCATCTGCTCTGCCACTACGTGCTAAACACAGGGATACCCGTTTTAATTCCACATTTCGCCATTCTTCCCAGTATAACTCCCGTGCACGTTCATTCATAATATCGCCAATAGTGACAGTACCTTGGTATAACTGTGTACATTGTGCTCTTTCGCGCACGGCATTTAAGTCGTCTTTTATCGTTCCGTCGGTCGGATTTAAATAGTATTTAGCCTCGGCACGTAGCAAATAAGCTTCTGCCAAACGGTATAGGTACCAGTCTGCATTTCCTCCATTGGTAGCACCTTGTAAGCCTGCCGATTCCAGGTTGGCTTCGTTGACAGGATCGTCCATGTAAAATTTGTAATGGGGCACGTCAAACCAACGACGAATAGTGTCACTGCATAGGAGCGCTCCTGTTGTTGGATGGAATAGTTGTAACGGTTTCCCAAAGTCTACGGATGCTTTGTTGTTCACTTTGTAGTCTTCCATTTTTACCCAGTTACCGGTCGCGGAACTATGGCGTAAGTCACCAGCATCCATCGTGTTATTAACATGCCAGAGTCCGTCAGTAGAGAAGCTGGTGGGGCGGAAGGTGGCTATCCCACGACCGAAAGCGCGTGCATAGTCGTAACTTGAATTGTACGTTGCGCTTTTGCGGTTCGGGTTTTGGATTGCTTGCATTCCGTCGGTTGTTTTTAGACGGCCATCAAACACAAAGGGGTAAAGAATACGCATGGTGAGCATTTTAATAAATGACTCCGCTTCGGCACCACGATTTGGCATACCCATAATGACTTCTTTGTTCGTTGCAATGAGTTTATTTTCGGGGCGATGTAAATCCCAGATGACATTGCGGGTGATTGGCCATGTCAGCGGTTCTCCACCGTCGTTGAACGTACCAAAAGTGTTTTGCATCAATGAGTAGCCTGATTGATCGATCAAAATATCCGTTTGTTCTTTAGCTTTCGCATATTCACCTAAGGCAAGGTAGCATTTTGCCAGTAGCATGCGGCAGGCTCCTTTATTGACCATGCCGATCAAGCTCATCTGGCTTTGTTCTGGAACCCACTCTACCGCAAATTCCAAATTCTCTGTCAGCATTTGGAGGATAGCATCGCGTTTTGTGGTACGGTAATTTTGCTTAGGAACTTGTACCAATTTGCTGACGAGTGGTATATCGCCAAATTCAAAGACTAATGCCATATAGCGGAAAGCTCTATGGAAATAGGCTTGTCCTTTATATTTGTTTTTTGTAGCCTCGTCGAGTTCTTGTATACCGTCCACATAGCTTAATATCGTATTGGCATACATGATCCCTTTGTAAGTTTCTTGCCATAAATACCAAATACTGTTTGTCCGGTCTAGGTTTTGTAAGGTGGTTTCGCTTGTTGGTGTTAGCATTGCAGCTACGTCAGACATCATATTTCGTTTATCCGTAGCCGAAGCCACCATTAGTTCGGAAAAAATGTATTCCGTCCCTAAAGTTAGCATTTCACCATGATCTGTAGCCCAATAGGCTTTCAGATGTCTATCGCAGATGGCCATTGCCGACATTAATCCTGATTCTGTATTAAATGTGCTACCAGGTTCATAAATAGAGAGAGGATCGGGATTCAGGAAGTCTCGAGAGCAACTGCTGGCTAGTATAGTTCCGCCGATTAGTAGCGCAAAGGATATATGTTGTAATTTTTGAGTTATCAGTCTCATGTTTGTCACGTTAATAAGTTAAAAAAACAGATTAAGTCCTAAGGTATAGATGCGTGTAGAAAGTCCTCCGAGTTCGCCATTGCTTCGATTGAAGTTTGGACTTACTTCGGGATCGCCATATTCCCAATCTTTGGCCCAAGTGGCGACATTGCGTATCGTTCCGAATACTTTCACACGATTTAAATCGTATCGAGAGGTCCATGCTTTAGGAAGCGTATAGCCTAACGTGATATTTTCTAGGCGTATAAAAGATCGGTCGTATAGTTTTGCAGCGCTACCAGCACCTGTAGGTCCAGCAGCTTCAATACGTCCATATTCGTTTGTTGGATTTTCTGGTGTCCAATATTCCTTAGCAGGTAAATTTGCCATACCATAGGCCATGCGTCCGCCATCATCGTCGTTGTTCAGATAGAAGGTTTCCAGACTCTTATGTCCCATGTAAGAATAAATGTTAAAAGAGAAAGTGAAATCTTTCCAGAGCACAAAGTTGTTGCGTAAAGACCAGTGGTATGGAGGTGTTGTTTCTCCTAAAAATTCTTTATCCATGTTGTTATAAACATGTGTAATCGTCCCGTCCGAAGCAACGACATCATCTGCGGTATAGTTGTTGGCAACCTTAGGATCTCCAGGTAACTGTCCATATTTTGCAGCTTCCTCGACTTCGTTGGCTTGCCAGATTCCTGTTACGCGATAATTCCATATTGAACTGATCGGCTTTCCGATAAACCATCCATTGATGTCATCGTCGGTTTCTTTGCTACCTACTACATTTCCTGCATCATCAAGAACGTCTTCATATTCGTAATAAAGATGTTTGATGCGGTTCCGATTGTAGGAGAAGCTTGCGGTAGTTGACCACTCAAAATTCTCTCTGCGGATATTCACTGTATTTAAGGCAAGCTCAATACCACTGTTGTTTACTTGACCGAGGTTGGTGGTTATACTCGTAAAACCTGTGATTTCAGGAATTCGCTCATTCATGATCATATCATGCGTTTGCATATTGTAGTACTCTACGGTACCTGTAATACGATCTTTGAGAAATCCAAAATCTAATCCAAAGTTCCAAGATGACGTCTTTTCCCATTGTAGGTTCGGATTGGCGAGGCGATCGACTAGAAGGTAGCGATAGAGATCTAGTTCGCCAGAATTGTTTAAATAACCTTGGTATTTATTAGCACCTGTTCCTAAGTTCGCGAGGGCGAGATAAGGATCGCTTAACGAGCGGTTTCCATTTTTTCCGTAGGATAAGCGGAGCTTACCAGAGCTCATGATATCGGTCCATTTGAAAAAGTTTTCATTCGTAAAGTTCCAGGCTATAGATGCTGAAGGGAAATAGGCGTAAGGATTCGACGAACCGAATGCGGAATAACCATCGCGACGAAAAGATGCTGTCAGCATGTATCTGTCATCATAAGAGTAGAACATACGCGCTAGAAGTCCATCGGCAGTTTGACGTAAATCCTCACTGGAAAATCCACTATATTCTTTGTCCCCATTAGAGGTGTTGTGGAAGCCTAAGGCATCGGAAGGAAGGATATTTCTTGCCTCAATGCGGTCTTGCCAAGATTCCAGTGATTCGGCCTCTTGTACTAAAGTGACGTTCAAACGATGTTTTTCAGCAAATGTCTTTTCCCAGGAAAGCGTGTTGTTTAATGTCCAGTCAAAGCGTTTTGCTTGTTCGCGGTTTACGCCTCTCGTTCTAGGATCTGATCCAGGGAGATCGGCTGAGGTGAAGTAGCGATCATAAAAAAACTGATAGCGTGGTGCGGCATTGAATGAATACGTGATATTAAAAGGAAGCTTGATCTTCGCGTATAATATCGTGTTTAATACAGTATACCCTTTTTCCAGTTCGATATACTGTTTTTGAAAATCATAGTTGTAACCGCGTTGGCTGTAAGTTCCATCTAATGGAAACTGTATTGGGTTACCGAACTCATCGGCGTAATCTCCATAAGGGCTATTGCGCAATGATTCATCCAATGATATATCGACATTGCCATCCGAACGGTCCTGAAAATTAACGTTGGCTCCTACTTCGAACCATTTGGTTACTTTAGTGTCTATTTTCATATTGGCCCTTATCGCTCGGTAGGCATCACTCACTTCGGCACCTTGGTTTTTCAAGTAGCCCATAGACAGATAGTAGTTGGTTTGTTCGCTTGCTCCGCTGACACTGATGTTGTAATCTTGATCCAATCCGCTACGATAGGTATGGTCTTTCCAGTCCGTAACTTTGCCATTGACGAAATTTTCTAAGGCATTGCCTGTAAATCCTAACCGTCTCGCCCAGATGCTCTGATCAGATTCACCTGCTGTGTTTGTGGTGTAAGAACGCCAATCTTCCAAGGAAACGTCTGTCAATTGATCCGGACGCATAAAATACCCCGGTTGACTTGCATAAGTACCTTTTTGGTAAGCTTCATATGCTCCTGTTTCAGCATTTACACCATAGGTGTTCTTCGTGAACCAATCTTGCCGGTGTTGTAAATAGGCTTCCGGCGTAAAGCGTTTGCGGTAATTTGCTACTGTCGTGGTACCGATATTGCTGGTCATGTTTATAACCGGTTTGCCTTGTTTTCCTTTTTTAGTCGTGATAATGATAACCCCATTCGCTGCTTTGGAACCGTATACTGCGGCTGCAGAGGCATCTTTTAACACGTCGATCTGTTCGATATCATCTGGATTGATTTCGGAAAGTTCGCCATAAAAGAACATTCCGTCGAGGACAAGTAAAGGGTCACTATGACCGCCCGCTGTATATACAGAACGTTGGCCGCGAATATTAATACTACCACCTCCTTTTGAGGATGGACTGTAACCGACGCGCACACCTGGTGCCCCACGTAAGATATCTTGTACAGTCTTAGGGTTTTCTTCTGCGATTTTGTCGGGTAGAATTTGTACAACGGATCCTGTCAGATCTTTTTTTCGCATGGTACCATAACCAACGACAACGACTTCGTCCAAAGACTCATTACTGGCTTGGAGCGCGATTTGTACGTTGGTTTTGTTCGTAAGGTCTACCGTTTGGGATTCGTAACCGATGAAGGAGACGAGCAGCACGGCATTTGTAGGTGCTTCGAGGCTAAATGTGCCGTCAGCTGCAGTATTGGTGCCTGATCCACTATTTTGTACTTTTACTGCAACGCTGCTTAGCGGTTCGCCCGTCTTTGCATCGGTGATTTTTCCGGTAACAGTTTTGTTTTGCGCCCAAACAAACAGAGGCACAAGAAAGCTGCATAACAATAATAAAACACGCCGAGTATCTGGTATTTTATTATACAAGGTTAGGTATTTGTTAGATTTCATACGTTTTTATTACTGATTTTCGAATTGGTTTACACTCCATATCGGTGATGGAGGATGTATTTCTTTTTTTTTCAAGCATAAGTTACATAATTGTTTGCGTCGTAAATTCCCTCAAGTTTTTAATTGAATAGTTTTCTCGGTTCCCAATCATTATATGATGTGATTTGAAAAACGGTTGTCCTATTGTTTATAAATTGTTAACTATAGTACAAAGTAAGCTAATGCAAAAGATTGGGGGTTGTAAATTCTGTTCATCTTATTGCTTATCTGTCTCAAACTAGTTACAAATTGTTGATGCCTTGATATAGCATATGTTTCCATTTTAGTTGCTTTGTATTTTTGCCGTCGTAATACGTAATATCCTATTGCTAACTGTTTGCCGTAGTGTGGTGGGGTTCTGGTTATTTATTTGGTTGGTATGCTGTTCTGGGCTGATCAGGTTAAGAAATTGCAAATTAATATTTTGTTAACATAGGTTTTACCTCAGGTTTATGTTAAGTCCATAGGTTTGTCGCAATTTCAAAATCCAATCTATGAGATTATTTTCTACTATCCTATTTATTTTACTGGGGCTTTTTGTACAGGCCCAGAGTACTGTCTTGACCGGTAAGGTTGTTGACGAACACGACAAATTTTCGCTTCCGGGCGCGACTATCCGTATTGCGGAAGGAAACCGTTATACGGTTTCGGGCCAGAATGGCGACTTTGAATTTTTGGCGCTTCCTGAAGGAACGTACGCGGTTTCTGTTGTGTATCTTGGTTACCAACCACTTGATATGGAAGTCGTTGTGAAACGCGGACAAAAGAACCACTTGGAACTTGCTTTATCTTCTTCGGCAAACACACTATCTGAAGTTGTAGTAATGGGTGACATGTTGAAGGGCCAAGCAAGAGCACTAAACCAGCAAAAGAATAATCAGAATATCTCTAATATTATCTCCTCAGATCAGGTCGGACGTTTTCCTGATGCTAATATTGGCGATGCGTTAAAACGTGTACCTGGTATCACGATGCAAAATGACCAAGGTGAGGCTCGTAATATTATTATTCGTGGTTTGGCTCCAAATTTGAACTCGGTGACGCTAAATGGTGATCGTATTCCTTCGGCGGAAGGAGATAACCGTAACGTCCAAATGGACCTTATTCCTGCCGATATGATCTCTACCATTGAGGTGAACAAAACATTGACACCTGATATGGACGCAGATGCTATCGGTGGTTCTGTGAATTTGATTACACGTGCCTCTCCGAATGGACAGCGTATTTCTGCTACTTTGGCGGGGGGGTATGGACCGATTCGTGAAAAAGCAAATTATACTGCAGGCCTTGTTTATGGAAATCGTTTTGCGAATAATAAAATCGGAATTGTGTTTAGCGGTTCCTACAATAACAACCGTTTTGGTTCAGATAATGTAGAAGGCGTGTGGGATCAGGATGATAACGGCAATGCTTACTTGCAGGAGATGGATATCCGTAAATATGATGTGCAACGCATTCGTAGAAGTACGGCGTTGGCTTTTGATTATAAGATCAATGACAAACATATGCTCTATGCAAATGCAATGTACAACTGGCGTGACGATTTAGAAAATAGATACCGAGTTCGCTACCGCGATATAGAGCCTGTATATGATGCAAATGATAATATTACGGGATACACGGGTAATATACGTCGTGAAACAAAAGGTGGTATCGATAACGCTAAAAATAAAAATGCGCGTTTGGAACGTCAGACTGTACAGAATTATGCAATTGGTGGTGAACACTTGTTGGGTTCTAAATTAGATTTGGACTGGTCGGCAAACTATGCGACCGCAAGTGAGGATAGACCGAATGAACGCTATATCGATTTCCAACAGAAAGATGTGGCATTGAGCCAAAGCTTAACAGATCCGAGAAAGCCTTTGGTTAGCGCGGATGAAGATCCAGCGGATTTTAGTTTACGCAAGATCACTGAAAACGATAACTTTACGAAAGAGAAGGAGTTCGGCTCGAAGGTCAATGTACGTTTCCCATTATCGGTGATCGATGGCCAAAAAGGTCGTTTGCGCACAGGACTTCGTCTTCGTTTAAAAGATAAATCTAGAGATAATATTTTTTATGAATATACACCTGCGGAAGAGTTGGGATCACTGGCGGAAACACCGAATGTGTATTATGGAGGGAATGGATTTCAAGCTGGGGATCAATATGCACCGGGCTATTTCGTAGACCGTAATTACTTGGGTAACCTGGATTTAAAAAATAGTGCGCTTTATGAAGAGGAAGCGGATCCTGCTGAATTCCTAACGCAAAATTACACAGCTAAGGAGCGTATTATGGCAGGTTATGTGCGTTGGGATCAGGATTTTAGTGATAAGCTGTCGATGATTGTAGGAGCTCGTGTAGAGCATACCCGCATTAACTACACAGGTAACTATGTGTTGGATGAGGAAGAGTTGGCGGGTGTTGTGAATACGAAGAACAACTATACGAATGTACTGCCTAGCGTCTCCTTTAAATACAAAGCGAGTGCGGCTACTGTTCTTCGTGCTGCATTTACCACAGCATTAGCTCGCCCGAATTATTATGCATTGGCGCCATATGTGAGTGCAATACCGGGTGATACTGAAATTCAAGCGGGTAATCCAAACTTAAATGCAACTTATTCGTATAATGGCGATTTGATGTTGGAACATTACTTCCGCTCTGTTGGTATTGTTTCTGGAGGTGTATTCTATAAGAACTTAAGAGATTTCATCTACACGTACCGCAATAGCCAATATACAACGGCTGATTTTGCGAATGATTTTCCTAATCAACAAAATCCTATTGCTAGTGGTGAAAATTTCCAATTTGTACAACAGCGTAATGGTGATAATGTAGATGTTTACGGATTTGAAGTTGCTTTCCAACGTCAATTAGACTTCTTACCGGGGCGTTTCTTGAAAGGATTTGGTGTGTACGTGAACTATACGAACACGAATTCGAAGGCGAAAGGGATCACCAACGCGGATGGCGAAGAGCGTACGGACGTTAAATTGCCTGGGACGGCTCCACATATGTTCAACGGCTCGTTGTCATGGGAAAATAGTAAATTTACTTCTCGCGTGTCACTAAATTACACGTCTTCTTATATTGACGAGTTGGGTGGTGATGCTTTTGAGGATAATTACTACGATAAACAGTTGTTCTTGGATGCCAATGCAGCGTACAAAATAACACCAAAATTCCGTGTTTTCGTTGAAGCAAATAACTTGACGAATCAACCACTTCGTTATTACCAAGGGATTTCTTCACGCACAAAACAAATGGAATATTATCAAGCTCGATTCAATCTAGGGGTTAAATTTGATTTATAGGATTTTTGTTGAATCAATATCTTATGAGATAATAACCTGATAAAATACAGTTTACGGGTAATGCGTCTAAAATAAAGGTTATTCCGTAAACTGTAGCTTTTGACTATCTGCTGGATAGAGAAGCGACTTTCTTACAGCTGTGAATAAGGTGAGGGAAGAAGATCCGAAGGTCGACAAATAGAATTTAAACACATACACACTGAAAAATAAACATGAACAAAAAACTCAATACTATAATTGCTGGTGCAGGATTAGCTTTTTTAGCGTCTTGTTCTTCAGGATTGGCGCCCGTAGCTGCGGACGCAGTTGTGCCAACGGTTGTAACGGAACAGACAGAATTTGATACGGATGATCCTGCCATTTGGATCCATCCGACAGACCCTACAAAAAGTTTAATCGTAGGTACAGATAAGGAAGTTGGCGGGGGATTATATGTCTACGATTTAGAGGGCAAGATTGTAAAGAAAGTCACAGGGCTAGAGCGTCCGAATAATGTGGATATTGCGTACGGACTTGATGTAAATGGTAAAAAGGTCGATATCGCCATAACAACGGAACGCAAGGCTCATAAGATTCGTGTATATAGTTTACCTGATTTGACGCCTATTGATAATGGTGGAATTTCTATTTTTGATGGCGAAGAAGGAGAGGATGCGCGTGATGGTATGGGGATAGCTATTTATACGAAAAAAGATTCGGTACAGGCGAAAATTTATGCGATTGTAGGCCGAAAAACTGGTCCGTCGGGTTCTTACCTTTGGCAGTATGAAATAACAGCCGGTACTGATGGGATCGTAAAAGGGGAGGTTGTTCGTAAATTTGGTACATACAGTGGTAAGAAGGAGATCGAGGCTATCGCAGTGGACAACGAATTGGGTTATGTGTACTACTCTGATGAAACTGCCGGTGTGCGGAAGTATTATGCGGATCCTGCGTTGAAAAACGATAATGAGCTTGCCTTTTTCGGACAATATGATGCGAAATCTGATCATGAAGGTATTGCCATTTATAAAACAGGTGATTCTACTGGTTATATTTTGTTGTCTAATCAACAGAATAATTCCTTTGTAGTTTATCCCCGTGAAGGAATGAACGGAAATCCGAATGCTTATCAGAAATTAGCCGACATCCCTGTTTCGGCTGTTGAATGTGATGGAGCCGATGCTGTCAATTTGAACTTGGGACCGAAATTTCCAAATGGTATGCTTGTTGCCATGAGCAATGGAAAGGTATTTCATTATTATGATTGGAAGCTTATACAGGAACGTATAGATAAAGGTGAAGGAAAGTAATATTTTTGCTTTGTTCCATAAAGAAAGCGTAATGACCTAGGTTGTTACGCTTTCTTTATGGCCGAGATTGGAATCCTATATTGTTATGTTGTATTCTGGCTATAGCAGTCATACTTTTTCGGAATTGCTAAATCGAAAAAAAAAGAGTAATTTTTTTTTCGACTATGATAGGTTTTTTTTAATATCTTGGCAAGATAAATGGGTAAATTCTCAAAATTATCCAGATTACTAACAGACTTTTTCATTGTTAACAGTCAAAATATGAGTACTGTAGTTTCCGATAAGGCATTATTTAGCAAATACTATCGTTCGCTATGTTATTTTGCGTGGCAAATGGTAAAAGATGAAAACATAGCGGAAGATTTGGCTCAAGATGCGTTTGTGAGTTATTTTCAGCACAGGAAAATGGTTTCGGATGACGAAAATGCAATTAAATCCTTCCTCTATTCCGCGGTTAAATTTGCTGTTTATAACTTGAATCGGAAAAGTAAAACTATTCAGAAGTTTTGGGAAAGGAATAGCTACCAAGAGAGTGACGATATAGACTATGAACATCAAATTATCCGTACTGAATTTATGCATGCTATCCATGAAACGCTTTCTTCACTACCGGATGGTTGTCAGAGAATTATGACAATGAGTTATGTGGACGGTTTTTCAAATGAAGAAATTGCGGAACAGCTGCAATTGAGTATAAATACCATCAAGACCCAAAAGAAAAGAGGGTTACATGTCTTACGTCAAAAACTTCGTCCAGATTATTTTTCGGTAATTTTTGCTGCATTTCTTTTTAATTTTTAAAAAAAAACAAATTTCTTGTCACCCCAAATCCGAATTTAGGTTTCTTAACTTAAATTATGGATACAAAACCTTTCGATATAGCGGCTATTTTAGCGAAGAAGTTTAAAATGGAATCTCTTTCAGAAGAAGAAGATTGTATTCTTGTTGATTGGCTTCAAAAAGATAGCAGAAATAGAGGTTTGTATAATGAGCTGTTAGAGAAAGGTGCTGACTTTGATTCTAAGTGGCTGGAAAATATAGATGAAAACGTAGCTTGGAGTGTTTTAGAGGGTAAGCGTATGCCAAAGAAAAAGAATCGCTTAACACTCTTTGCCGCTGCTTCAGTCATCGCCATCCTTTCTTGTCTGGGAATATACTGGATGAAAACGGATAGGATCATAGTAGATGACCCACGGTTTGTGGAAAGTGTAGATGCGAAATATAAAAATGACGTGTTGCCTGCGAATCTTGGCGCAAAGATTATTTTGGCAAATGGGGAGGAGGTGAAAGTAGATGATACCTTAAGTGTCGCGACACATGCAAACTTTGTTGAGGATCAATCTTCTGATTTTTCAGCGACGTCTGAGCTGGTTTATCATACCTTAGTTGTACCTGCTGCAAATTTCTTTAGGTTGACGCTATCAGATGGAACGGCCGTCTGGGTGAATTCAAATACCGAGTTGCGCTTTCCTAGTCAATTCGGTACACATGAAAGGCGTGTGTATCTTTCTGGGGAGGCTTATTTTGAAGTTGCAAAGGACGAAAGGAAACCTTTCTATGTGGAGACTAAAGATATGAATGTTCGTGTTTTGGGAACTCATTTTAATGTATCTACCTATGGTGAAAAAAGTAAGACTTCTTTATCCGAAGGCCGCGTTGAGGTAAGTAGTGCTCAAGAATCCGTTGTCATTTCACCGGGGCAAAGCGCGGAATGGAGCAACGGAAATCTGAAAGTGAGACCGACAAATTTGCAAAAAGACCTTGCTTGGAAAAACAATGAATTTTATTTTAAAGAAGATAATATTGTCAATATTGCGCAACAGCTAAAGCTTTGGTATGATTTAGAGGTTTCGTTTTCTAAGGATGTTTCCTTGACCGATACTTATTCGGGGGAAATAGGACGCGATGTTCGTTTAACAGAGGTGTTGAAAATGCTGGAGTTCGTAAGTGATTTAGATTTTAAACTAAACAAAAATAAATTATTGATTACTAAAGAATAGACTATGAAATAGAATTACTGTAGAAGACAAAAAAACAGGAGTGTTGCAGCACCCCTGTACGCAATCAAGTTAAATTAAAAGAATACAAACCCCTAAATTTTACTCAATTACTCAAATGTATGAATAACTTCTCATTTGACAAAAGGTGTGTGGAAGTGTTGAAGCCGCCCATTGTCTTAATTTTCCGGATTATGAAAATCACAACATCCCTTCTGTTGTTTTTTATCACATGTGTTTACGCTGATAGTAATGCTCAGAAAGTTTCTCTTTCTCTTAATAATGCCAAATTAGAAGATGTGTTTACGCAAATTAGTAAGCAAACAGATTATAAGTTTTTGTATAGTGATGATGTCGTTAAGAGGTCGACTCGTATAAATGTAAACGTGCAAAATGCTGAACTAAAAGATGTTTTGAAGGTGGTTCTGCCTAACGATAATTATTCTTTTAGAATTATTGCTGAAACGATTTCTGTGGTTTATAAAGGAGAGAAGGTCGAGAAAGAGCCAACGAGAGTATTCCAAAACCGGATATCTGGTACAATTAACGGAACAGATGGCGCGCCACTAATTGGTGCTTCGATTCTTGTAAAAGGAACGTCTATTGGTGCAACTACAGGGGCAACTGGAGAATTTACCATTATTGCAGAATCTGATGCTGTACTTGTTGTTCGGTACGTTGGTTATAAAAATAAAGAGATTGCAGTCGCGAATCGTTCTCATATAGCTATTGTTTTGGAATCAGAAGATAATACGATAGAAACTGTCGTTGCTACGGGATACCAAAATTTGGATAGGAAGCTTTTTACGGGGGCTTCTAGTAAGGTCTTAGCAAAAGACGCCCAACGCGCAGGGGTGCCTGATATATCACGTATGTTGGAAGGACAAGTAGCAGGTGTATCGGTGCAAAATGTATCGGGGACCTTTGGCGCGGCACCAAAGATACGTGTGCGTGGAGCCACGTCACTTTCTGGAGATAATAAACCGTTATGGGTTATTGATGGAATTATTATGGAAGATGTGGTGAACATTTCTAATGAGGCATTATCTACCGGTGATGCAAATACCTTGATTGGATCCTCGGTAGCAGGTTTGAATCCCGATGATATTGAGTCGTTTAACATACTAAAAGATGCGGCGGCTACAGCGATGTATGGAGCGCGAGCAATGAATGGAGTTGTCGTCGTTACCACAAAAAAAGGGCGGAATACAGAAGGAAAGCCGAATGTTAATTATTCAGGTACATATACCACCTATCTTAAACCGAATTATGATCAATTTGATATTATGAATTCGGCAGAACAAATGTCCGTTTTGTTAGAAATGGAAAACAAAGGTTATTTTAACCATTCACCAGCGTCTAGAGCAAAGACAGGCGGTATTTTCACGAAGATGTATAATTTGCTATATGATTATGATGAAGCTACAAATTCCTATGCGTTAAAAAATACATATTCTGATCGCTTGGCCTTTTTGGAAAGATATGCTAAAGCGAATACAGATTGGTTTGATGTTTTGTTCAAAAATTCGCTTCTACAGGAACACTCATTAAGTATAAATTCGGGAACTGCGAATTCTCAGACTTATTTTTCCACGAGTGCTCTTATGGATAATGGTCAGACATTGGGCGATAATGTGAAGCGTTACACTGTTAATTTTCGGAATTCGCTAAAAATGAGTGATAAATTCAGTGCGGAAATGTTATTTAATGGATCGATTCGTGATCAGAGAACACCTGGAACGTTAACGCGTGCATCTGATCCTGTATACGGTCAGTATTCTAGAAGTTTTGATATAAATCCGTATTCATATGCTTTAAATACCAGCCGTTTGATTACACCTTATGATGAGAATGGGGATCTGGAATATTTCACACGTAACTATGCTGATTTTAATATTCTTAATGAATTAAATTCAAATTATCTTAAACTCACAATGCTGGACATGAAGGTCCAAGGCGGCATTCGTTATAAGATATTACCGCAGTTAACGTATTCGGCAGATGGAGCTTATCGTTATGCGAAATCTGAAAGGCAGCATTATGTGCTTGAAGGCAGTAACATGGTGGGAGCATTGCAAGCTGCTGGTGACGCCATAATTTTAGAGAATAATGATTTACTTTATTCTGACCCAGATTATCCAAATGAATTACCTGTTGTTGTTTTGCCGGAGGGCGGATTTTACAATACTACGTTGAATAGCATTAAGAATTATTACCTGCGTAATAATCTAGAATTTGATCAAACGTTTAATCAGGATCATCGTTTAAATATTTTTGGTTCGATGGAAATTCGATATACGGATCGTCAATTTTCTGATTATGAGGGTATTGGTTATCAATATGAAAATGGTGGATTGGTAAACCCTAATTACCGTTATTTCAAAAAAATGATTGAGGGTGGCGATCCTTATTTTGGTATGTACTATACTTACGATCGTTTTGCCGCGGCTATGGGAAGAGTTGCCTATGCTTACAAAGATAGATACAGTGTAAATTCCACAATTCGATATGATGGTTCCAACCTAATGGGGAGTTCAAATACCGCTAGATGGCTTCCCACTTGGAATGTTTCTGGCGCGTGGAATGTTGATCAGGAAGAATTCTTTAACAACGATAATCGTACATTGACTGCAGCTAGAATTAGAGGTACCTATGGTCTTGTTGCTAGTATGGGAAATGCGAATAATTCTTCGACAGTATATTATAACCGGGTAACATATAGACCTTATGAAGATGAGAAAGAATCACAGATTTATATCGACAATTTGACCAATACTGATCTAACCTGGGAGAAGTTATATGAGTTTAATTTAGGTACTGATTTGACTTTCTTTAATAATATCAATATAACCTTTGATTGGTATAAACGTAATATTTTCGATCTAATTGGCGGTATTCGTACTTCTGGAATCGGTGGGCAATATAATAAAAGTGCCAATTTTGGAGAGATGAAATCTCATGGTGTAGAATTTACTATTGCGGGATCTCCGATAAAACGGGAGAGTGGATTTGGTTGGAGGACACAATTTAACTTTGCCGTGAATAAGAACGAAGTGACGAGACTTGATGTGAATCAAAATATTTGGACACTTGTTCGTGCTGAAGGAGCTCCATTGCTAGGGCACTCTCAACGAGGACTTTATTCTATCCAATTTGATGGTCTCGACCCGAATTATGGTTATCCAACTTATATTGGAACTGAAGGTATTAAGGATACATACATCTATTTACAGAGTACAGATATCGATTACCTAAAATATCACGGCCCTGTAGATCCAACGTTTACTGGTGGTTTTTATAATCAATTTAGCTACAAGAATTTTAGTTTTTCGGCGTTGTTTACTTTTGCTGCGGGAAATTGGGTGCGTTTGCAACCAACTTATTCTATTGATTATAACGATTATACGGCGGTATCAAAAGATATGGTGAATAGATGGATTATGCCTGGAGACGAGGCCTATACAAATATTCCGGCCATATTAGATGAATTTACTATGGACAATAAGATTTACAGAGCGAATGGATCGACTGTTAATCCTCGATATACCTATAATGCTTATAACTATTCGGATCAAAGGGTTGCAAAGGGAGATTTTATTCGATTGAAAACAATATCAATTAATTATCAATTGCCTAGCCAATTTATTAAAAGACTTAAAATGAGCAATGCTTCTGTTTCTTTGGTGGGAAATAACATCGCATTGTTGTATTCAGATGATAGACTTAATGGAGCAGATCCCGAATTTTTTAACAACGGAGGAGTTGCTATGCCGGTGCCAAGACAATATACTTTGTCATTGAAGATAGGTTTTTAATAAGAAGATTATGAAAAGATACAAAATATTTTTTTACGCAGGATTGATTCTAAGTGTGACGTGTTTCGTGGCATGTGAGAAATTCTTAGAACAGGAACCTGATATGCGTACAGATTTAAGTACGATAGACAATGTTGCTAAACTATTGGTTTCAGCATATCCGGCACAGGAATACCTGACATTTGCTGAAATTGCTTCTGACAATGCCGAAGATAAGTCTGCGGCATTGGCTGGACATAATGATGAGCCTTTTGTTAATCTATATTTTTGGGAAGATGTACAGGGAACGGCTAACGGAAGGCCTGGAAGATATTGGAATGCGACTTACGAAGCGATTGCAGCAGCTAACCATGCTTTGAAAGCAATTGAAGAGAATGATTTTGGAAGTGAGGCTCTACAATATAAGGGAGAAGCATTGGTCGCTAGAGCCTATGCACACTTTATGTTGGTCACTTTTTTTTCAAAAGCATATGTCATTGGTGGAGCTAATGACTCTCCTGGCATTCCTTATGTCCTTGAACCGGAAACTGTGGCATTGGCAAAGTATGAAAGAGGTACAGTAGCATCTGTATATGAGCAGATTGAAAAGGATTTGAATGAAGGACTTCCATTGTTGACTGGCGGTCAGTGGGAAGTTCCAAAATATCATTTTAATTCGCAGGCTGCTAATGCATTTGCAGCACGTTTTTACTTGTTTAAAGGTAACTGGGATAAAGTTGTTGAACATGTGTCTGCAATAATCCCTGATGGAAATTTTAAAGATAATTTGAGGCAATATAACGGAAGCTTGTATAACTTGACCTATGCAGAGCATCGCCAAGAGTATACGAAGGCAGAGAAGCCTTGGAACTTGCTATTGACAAATGCTTACTCTGTATTTCAGAGAAGCAGCGGAGCCGGGAATGCACGCTATAGCTTTGGTGATAAGATGCGAACCTTATATAATAAAGTAACAGTATTTGGTGCTGCATTTCGTAATCGTTCTGGAACCTATACCGCACCAAACTATACAACGAATAAGTTTAATGAATATTTTTATTATACGAACGCTGCTGCGGGTATAGGTTATCCTTATATTATGCTCCCATTATTTACAGTCGACGAAGCATTATTAAACCGAGCAGAGGCATATATTAGGAAAGGACAACTTAGTAGTGCTATCAAAGATCTGGATGTATTCGCAAGTACGCGAATTGTGAATTACAGTAGTACTACGCATGCATTATCTGCAACTAAAGCGAAAGCATATTATGGTTTGGAAGATGATAATGAAGCAATAATGGCAGCTTTGCTCGAAACAAAGAGAATAGCATTTATGCAGGAGGGCCTCCGTTGGTTTGATGTGTTAAGGCACCGTATCCCTGTATCGCATAATCATATAGCTATAGATAATACAGAGACATTTACTGTTTTGGATGCAGATGACAATCGCAGAATGTTTCAATTGCCGCAAGACGTTACTGTGGCTGGTATAGAACTTAATCCTAGATAATGAGCCATGAAAATAAAATCTTTTAGTTTATACATACTTGCCTTTTTGCTATTATGTTCTTGTAGTAAAAAAGATGAAATACTCGATATTGATTTGAGTGCGTACAATTCGGATAATTATGTGGCGACAGAATTAGACGATTGGCTTTTGGAGACTTTTGTAAACCCCTACAATATTGAAGTTGTTTATCGGTTTGACAGAAATCTAACGGAAGTCTCTAAAGATATCTCCCCTGTTAAATATACACAAGTAGAGCCTTTTATGACAGCCGTATTGAAAGCTTATCTTAAAGCCTATGAAAAAGTTGCTGGGGCAACATTTATAAAAAAATACTCACCAAAGCAATTTGTACTTTATGGTTCTCCTGAATACAACAGTGATGGTAGTGTAACTTTAGGTACTGCGGAAGGAGGAAGAAAAATCGTTCTATATGAATTGAACGGGATTGACTTTGATAATCCGGACATGTCTTTTACGGGATCGAACACAGTCAGAAGACGTTTACGTACTATACACCATGAATTCACGCATATATTGAATCAAACTGTAGCAATTCCTTCTTCCTTTGAACAGATTTCAAAAGCTGATTACGAATCGGATTGGACAAATACAACGGCTAATCCAGAATCAACCTCAAGAAGTTTGGGATTTATTTCTCGGTATGCGCGAAGTGCTTATACCGAAGACTTTGCAGAAACAGTTGCTCATTTGTTGGTACAAGGACAGCTTTGGTATGATCAATATGCGTTAGCTTCTGGTGAAGATGCTTACACTAAAATGAAACAAAAGGAAGCTTTGGTGGTAGACTATTTTCTCCAATATTTTAGTATTGATTTTCGAGAGCTCCAATATGAAGTGCAACGTGTATTAAAAGATGATTATAACGATGTTCAAAATCAATCATTTGCTTACTGGCTAAATCAGGGAGATGTATTTTCATCGTTAACTTTTGATCCTAACGCTGAAGTTTTTGATACGTATGGCCAATCGGCGAATTTTACCGAAATATATCAAAATGCTGTTAGTGCAGTAGCTGCGGTAGGTTCTGCAGGACGTTCATTGAACTATATGAGGTTTGATATTACGAATACGAATGAATTGGAAGTCGTTTTGGGATATAATAATACTGCAGGAACGCATTACGAAGCGAATTTCTCTTTCACGATGTCTGTCAACACATCTACAGGAGAAGCTCTTTTTACCAAAATAGAACAAAGAGGCACAACAGGGGTTTACTCAAATGCTACAACAATAGCTGCGGGTATATTGCCTATTCAAAATTTTCTAACTGGTAATACGTTTGTTGCAGATTGGTTGCCGTTTGGCGCTTCAGCTTCCGACTGGCAACATTTAGGAGGATTCTATGTACAAAATAATCCAGAGAGTTATTTCTATGGAGAGTTGGGCTATAAATACTAATGATTATGAAATGTCCATGATTGCCAAAACATAAACACGAATGAAAATAACCACGAAGGGCTCATCGAAGATAATCAGGACATTCCATATGACCTTAAAAAAACAAATTATTTACATATGAAATGTCCATGATTGCAAAACACAAATACGAATGAAAATAATCTGGACATTCCATATGACCTTTAAAAAACAAATTATTTACATATGAAATTAATAAATAAGATATTTTGCGGATTTACAATTCTTATTTTGTTCGGCTGTAGTAAATCAGAAGTTGATCTTGTTTTTGATCAACTTCCTGAAGAAAGAATGGGGGAACGACTTGAAGAATTGCAAAACAAATTGTTAGAGTCTCCATATGGGTGGCATGTTTCGCTGCCTACATCTGCCGGAGGTGCTTTTGGATTCTACATGGATTTTCATGAAGATCAAACTGTTGATATGGTGGGCGATATTACGGATGAGACTGCTTCTTTACTTGCGACCTCAACTTATCGTGTGACTTGGGTGATGAATGCATCTTTGATATTCGATACTTATAATTATATTACGTTGTTACAAGATCCCGGTGCAGTTGTGGATGGAGCTTCTTCTGGCTCTGGATTGCAAAGTGATATCGAATTTGAATATGTGCGTTCGACAACAGACTCGTTGATACTGAAAGGTAAGAAATACCAAAATGCAATGATCTTGACGAAAGTGACAGCTGAAGAAAAGGAAAAATATACCACTGGAGGTTTTAAAGATATTATTGACGATTATGTTGACTTTTTTGCGAATCATTTGAACAATTATATCAATTTTACGAAGGATGGTGTAAGTACTAAAATGGCGCTTAAATACAATCATGGTGCGAAGACCTTAACATACGAGGTAATTGAGGTAGATGAGAGTGTATCATCAAGTAGTGGGAAATTCTTCTATTCTCTTAATGGCATTGGATTAGCAACCGATTTAAGTTATGGAGATCTTCAATTGTCTTCGGGAAAAATAAAGGCGGATGGTAAATTTTATATTTACGATACAAAGGGGACCGAATATGAGGTTTTCCAAAATGAGGTGCCACTAACGCCTCTGAAATCATTGTTTAATTATAACGGGACTTACAAGTCCATTTATATCTCTGGAAATGCACTTCCAAGTGGTGTTTCTTCTAGTTTTAATGATGTCTTTAATGCTATGGTAAGTCGATTTGCTGCTACTAATAGGACAATAACTAGTGTTGAGTTTGCCTTTCAAAATTCAACGACAGTGAAAATTAACATCAGGTATTTATCAGGTACTACAGCATATTTGGCAGATGCTTCGTTTAGCTACGTTTATTCAGATGGTATTTTGACTTTATCTAATTATACGCCATCCGTTTCAAATACAAACTGGACAACGCGGGCAACACAAATTGGAGCTTTTGCCGATTGGTTAAAAACGGGACCTTTTAAGGTCGATTGGGTTTCAAGTACAAATGCATCTGTAACAGGACTGGGTGGGCTTTATCGTGTAGAGGATGAGGGCGCATTTTTCTATGGTGTTTTACAATAGGCAGTTGTGAAATAATTAGTTTTATTGTTGCTATCAAAACACCTCTTTGCAGAAATGTAAAGAGGTGTTTTTTAATGGGACGAGTTATGTCTTAATGCACGCCGTGTTAAAGTTTTTACGAATTTGAAAATTGGGATAGATTATATGAATGACGAACTAAAATAAGTCACTATATTTAACCGTGAAATAAGTAAAAGATAATTATGATTCCAGTTTGGAATAATTTGTGTCAATTTTTTTTAAAAACCTATTCTCTTAAAGAATAATCATTAACCGTTGTTTCGGTTTTTACTCTAAAAGAAATGTGAGAATCTATAATATTATGCAAAGCCTTTTTTTTCGTGTTTTCCTGCTATTTTCCCTTCTCTATTTTTTAGGCTGTAAGAAAGCTCCTGTTGCTACATTTGTTGGTAATCTTCCTGTAGATTCTACATTGTACGTTGATATCTATCAGTCTTCTACGGGAAAGAATGTTGCATCAGAGTCTATTCGAAATAGAGATTTAAAAATAAAATTAGACAGTGCTTATTCTGGGATCTATACTATAGTAGTTTCATGGAATAGGGATGTAATGCGTCCTGCTGAAATGAAAAACTATGCGCGTTCGGGACGGAATGAATTGCCAAAATATTTGATGTCGGACAGCTTTTGGTTAGACGCGACGGAAACAATGCAATATGACTTGTCTATTGCGGGGGCTAAGAATCAGATTGAGCTTGAACAGGCATTATTATACGATAGCCATAAACCAAAATTGAAGGTAAGTGCTGAAGGGGATAACTTTATATTGTATCAGCGATTTGTTAAGATTTCAGCGTTGCATAGTGAGAGGATGATAGATTTGCAGGATAGCTTGAAAAAAGAACTTGTGGTAAATAATGAATTAGGTGATTTTGGAGCGGCCAAGGTTATTCATGATCAGTTAAAGGTGTTAGAGGATAAGGGCATTGCAGAAGATGTGGTTCGAGATGAAGTGAAATTTTTAATAGAGAATCGGGATAACCCTATTATACCTGCTTTATTTTGTAGCTTAGTTCATTCGCAAGAAGCGTTCAAGCTGTATCAAACTGCGTATAATATGTTTACTCCCGAAGTCAAAAAAAGTATGGCTAAGCAGATGGCACCTTATCTTAGATAACATAAAATTGCTGTCTAGATTTTGAGCAGGGGCTCCTATTCAAAAAAATTTAAACAGTCTGATTTGCCAAAATACTCAATTCTTGTGCTACGCGACCTGCGATGTCTTTGTAAGCTCCTGATACCGCTTCATCGGCGTCCAGTAAAATAGGAAAGCCATTATCTCCAGCATCAGCAATGGATTTGACCAAAGGAATTTCCCCCAAGAATGAAGTGTTATTGCTTTCTGCAAGTCTTTTCCCTCCGTCCTTACCAAAGATATAATATTTGTTATTCGGTAACTCGGCTGGCGTGAAATAAGACATGTTCTCCACAATACCCAAAATTGGAATATTGATACCTTCCATTTGGTACATACCTATACCTTTAATGGCATCTGCTAGGGCGACATGCTGCGGTGTAGTAACGATGACTGCACCCGATATTGGGTAGGATTGCGCAACCGTGATATGAATATCTCCAGTACCAGGAGGCATATCGACAACTAAATAATCCAGTTCTCCCCAGTGGGTGTCTCCAAAAAGTTGCTTAATGGCTGAAGTTGCCATAGGCCCCCGCCATGGAATGGGTTGATTGGGGTCGGTGAAGAACCCTATGGAAAGCAATTTTAAACCAAACTTTTCGATAGGTAAGATCTTGGTTTTGCCTTGTGGCATTTGTATAGACTCGGGACGTGTACCCTCTAGGCCAAACATGATGGGTAACGAAGGACCGTAGATATCTGCATCGAGAAGACCTGTTTTAGCGCCAGTCTCTGCAAGTGCGAGAGCCAAATTGCTTGCTACTGTAGATTTTCCTACACCACCTTTCCCAGAAGAAACGAGTATAATGTTCTTGATGCCTTCTAATTGTGCAGACTCGGTGCTAACAACGCGGGAGGTCATATTGATATCCACTTCGATTTCTTTGCTGATAAATAAAGCGATGGCATTCCGGCAAGCATGTTCAATATGTCCCTTTAGTGGACATGCCGGTGTGGTTAACACAACATCAAACTTTAATTTAGTGGGTAAGATTTCTATATTCTGAATCATGTTTAAGGTTACCAAATCCTTTTTTAAATCAGGCTCTTCGACATGACCCAAAGCGTGTAATACTTGTTCCTTCGTAATCATAATAACATTATCTGCTGCAAAGGTACGGATTGCTGAATATAATCTTGTCATGTGGATGTTTAAAGAAGCGCGGTACTGTGTTTTCTCTTGGAGTGAGAACGGATGTTGGCGAAGTGAAATGGGATATCTTTTGCTTTTCACGGGTGTGTGCTTGAGGTATAGCAATACTTATTTTTTGTTAAATAATGGTCATAGGAATGCGGAAATCATGTTTTTAAAAGCTCGGTTTGAAAAAAAACTTCTATTTTTAAATCGAAATAAATGAACATGAATATCATTCAAAAATTGCCATCTTTCACACCAAAGCAAAAGAGAGTTGCATGGATCTCTTCCGGAGCAGTGTTATTACTTTTATTGGTTGGGCTCGGTATTGGCTTGGCTTTGCGTGGACGTATGCTAAATCGGGCGATGGAGAAGGTGGAATCTACATTGTTGAAGCAGTATGAAGTAGAGTTTAAGGTGGAGGATTACCGTTTTACTGGACTGGCGACGGTAACTTTTAAGGGGATCGAAGTGCTTCCAAAAAAACGTGATACATTAGCAAGAATTGAATCTATGGCGGTTTCTGTACGTTTGCTGCCCTTGTTATTTGGCGAGGTGAAATTGGGAAACTTAGCACTGAAAAATGCACATGTAACGCTTGTGAAGCGTGACTCGACGAGTAACTATGATTTCTTATTTAAAAAGAAAGAGAAGGATACCTTAACTAAGCCTGAAAAGGAAGAACAGAACTATGCGGCATTGATAGATGGGCTGATGAAAAAGGTTTTCTTCAAGATTCCACGTGACATGGAACTGGAAAATTTTGAGCTGTCCTATCAGGATGATAGCCTAAAGCAACGTATTCGCTTACCAAAGGCAATAGTGGATGGTGGTGATTTTGAAACAAGTCTTTTTCTCAATGACCATGATGCGCAATGGAATTTAAGCGGGCACGTAAATCCGGATCGGCAGGAATTGCGGGTGGAGGTTTCTTCGGATAAGCAGAATGTAGAGTTTCCTCTTCTGCAGAAGAAATTTGGGTTACGTGTGAGTTTCGATAAAGTGATGTTTGACCTTGATAATGTAAAACGTCAAAGTCAGGATTCCTTAACGCTAGGAGGAAAATGGGCTTTTGAGAATTTACGTGTGCAGCATCGACGGTTGTCTGCCGATCAAATTTTATTGCCTCAGGCGACTGGAGAGGGACAAATTAATATTGGAAAGTTTGCACTGGAACTTGATCCTAAAAGTAGTATACAGGTAAAGGATTTTGTGTTTCACCCCTATGTTAAATTTATTCCAAAACCAAACCAAATTTTAAGTTTATCTGTTCACACGGGCAGATTTGAGGCGCAACATCTTTTTGATGCTATTCCTTCCGGGTTGTTTGAAACGGTTGAAGGTATTCAGGTTGATGGTGAAATAGCTTATGATTTGGATTTTTTTGTGAATTTTGACGATCCAGATAACCTGAAATTTTCATCGAAAATGGATGATAAATCGTTGCGTATTGTGAAATGGGGGAAAGCAGATATCGGTCAGATGAATAATGCTTTTGTATATAAAGCTTATGAGGATACTTTGCTGATGCGGGAAATTGTTGTTGGCCCAGCGAACCCGAAATTCACACCGCTTGCACAGGTTTCTTCCATTTTAAAAAAGACGGTCTTGAATACCGAGGATCCTTACTTTTATGAACATCATGGTTTTGAAGAAGAGGCATTTAAGCTCTCAATAGCAACGAATATCAAGGAGAAAGCATTTAAGCGTGGAGCGAGTACAATCTCGATGCAGCTTGTTAAGAATATTTTTCTGAATAGAAATAAAACGATGATGAGAAAATTCGAAGAGATTCTTTTGGTTTGGCTAATGGAGGCTTCAAAGCAGGTTAGTAAGGACCGGATGTTTGAGGTTTACCTGAATGTGATTGAATGGGGTAAGAATGTCTACGGAATAACAGAAGCTTCGTCGTATTATTTCGGAAAAACACCATCCGAATTAACGATCGGAGAGAGTCTTTATTTATCGAGTATTATTCCAAGGCCTAAGACGGGACTATCTTCGTTTGATTATACTGGTCATTTGAAACCATGGGTACAGCGGCATTTTAATACTTACGGGTATATTATGACGAAGAGACAACAGCTGAATGATGAGAGTGTTCCTGAGGCTTATGGTTTTTACTCTGTTGTACTGCAGCCGAATCTTCGGCCCCCACGTCCGCAAGGACTGGTGGATACTGCTTTTAGAGATATTGACATAGAGCAGGAAGCTATTATGAAAGAAATGGAACTAGAGGAAGCACAGCGAAAAAACTTACTGGACAGATTGTTTAATAAAGAAAAGAAACAAGAGGAGCAATAAAATGAAACATATCAAAATAGACCAACTGGACTTTGAGCTTTTTATTGACTACGAGCAGATAAAAAAGCGTATCCGTCTTATGGGTATTGATATCAGTATGAAATATGAAGCTAAGCATCCTGTTTTTGTGGGAGTCTTAAACGGTTGTTTTATGTTTATGGCTGACTTAATGAAAGAAATTCATGTTCCTTGTGAAATATCGTTTGTCAAGTTGGCTTCTTATGATGGGACTACACAAGGATCGATTCATGAGTTGCTTGGAGTTGGAATGGATCTAAAAGGACGGGAAGTGATTATCGTGGAGGATATTATAGATTCGGGTAAGTCTTTGCAACATACTATCGATGCACTGGAAAAAATGGAGGTTGCTAGTATTGCTGTGTGTGCGCTTTTGATGAAGCCGGAATGTGTGCAATATGAGTTTGATAACATTATGTATGTAGGTTTTGAAATTGAAAAGGAGTTTGTTGTGGGCTATGGTCTTGATTATAATGGCCTGTGTCGCAATCTTCCGGATATCTACAAAAATGTCAATTCAACTGGCTAGGTCTTCTGTAGGTTAACTTGTTGAAATTTATGTTTTTTTCTGTTCGCTCTTGGTGAATCTGACAAATAAGGACTCTTTTGATAAAGGGAGCAAATGTTTATTTGCCCCTTTTTACTTTGTGAAAAATCCTGTTTTTTTATTATTCTGTTTCTGGAACAGTTGCATTCCGATAGAAAAGTGTATAAGGATCTGATGGATATACAGTAGTCTCCGGATTATGCTTAAATGGAATATTCTTATCGAAAATCTCTTCTAAAGTACGTCGTAAAAAGGAGAGAAATTCTTGCTTTATTATTTCCAGATGCTCACCTTCTATAATTTCTTTCCCATTGTTAAATAACGTGCCTTCTTCGCGCATTTTGCGTGCAACGTAAAGATGTGGCTCAAGTTTTGTTCTTCCCGTAACTTCTTCAAAGACATAAGCATAAAATAGCGTCTGTACCAAAGCTTTATTGCTTGTGTTTGCTGCAAAAACATCGTCCAGCGTTTTGAAGGAGACGCTATCTCCTCCAGTTTTATAGTCTACAATCCGTGTTTTTACTTGATCATTTTTTGTCAATACTTCGTCTACTCGGTCGATAATACCGAAAATACGTATGGTTTCTTCTTTCCCTTCAATAGTGATGGGGAAGTCGAGTATGTAGTCTTTGTCGTTCTCCAATTCGATGATACGAAAAGCTTTATAATGTTCTATATCATATTCAAGATACATGTTAACATATTCACAAGCTATTTTGTGCATAATACGCTGCATGCTATTGAGCTCGTCGAGTAAATGGATATTCGTTGCATATTGCTCGCCAATCTCTCGCAGTACGAGTGTGTCAATATTTTTTTTCTTTTCTTTTAGGATATTGGTACTTGTCCAGGTATCTAAACCTTTATAGGGCTTGAGAATGGTTTCCATTACATTATGAATAACAGTACCAAGCCTGTTCATCTCAAATTCGTGAGATATGATTGGTGGCTCTTTAATCTCTGCAACGTGCTTGAGGAAAAATTGTAAAGGGGATTGCAGATAAGTTGTTAATGCGGTTGCCGATATTTTCTTTCGCTGCAGAATAAATGTTTCCCATAGGTGTTTCCATACGGCTCCATTTTTTTCGATGACCAGTTCTTCATGAGGTGGTTGGAAACTTATTGGTTGTTGTTGTGTGTGTTGTACAAAATGAAAATTACTTTCAAATTGTAATTGTTTAATAAATCTACTTTCTTCACCAGTACTGCTTTCGCTAACTAAACTGTTGAAAAAGACATGTAAACCTTCACTGTATTGAAAATGGCGGTAAAAAAGGTATGCAGAAAGTGCATCTTGATTTTCTAAAACAGGTAATCCATAAGCTATCCGCAGGCTATTGGGAAGAAAAGTCGGAGAGTTTGATGTTTTCGGTAATATACCTTCATTTGCGCCCAATATATATACACGGTCAAAATTTAAACAGCGGCTTTCTAGAAGTCCCATAATTTGTAGTCCTTTTAGGGGATCTCCTTCAATGGCTGAATTGATGGGAGCTATGGCTTTTCGTATTAACCCGATTTGAAAAAGAATGGATGTGGGACCTATGTTTTCTATACCAAGTTGCAACTGGTTGAGCACTTTTTTTGTTTCTACTAATAAGTTGCTGTCTATCTGTCGCACGCGATCTTCTTCGCCGTTGGCTATCAGCAAACAGTCTAATAGATGTGTCAGCGTGGGTATTAATTCTGTAGCTTGAAGGATACGACGGAAAAAATGAGGGTATATACTTGTACCTATACTAATATCGTTGATATCGATTTCAAATAGTTGTTTTTCTGTAATCTTATGGAGAGTCTCGGCCCGCTCCTCGCTCGATATTCTACTGAGTGGATGGTTCACAAAGGTTTCGATGTGTTGAAAGGATATCTTTTGTTTTTTCAAATGGCTAATATCTTGTTGTACTTCCATCCATAGATCGATCAACCCAAATATGGGAGACTGTGTTAAGGGGTAACCTGTTGTAATGTTAGGTGTTACATCAGGTAGGCTTTGTAAAAGAGGAACAAGTAGGCTCTCATCTGCTAATAGAATAGCAGAACTTTTTTCGTCATTTTCTTGCTCTTGAAGGATATCGTACAATAATTTCGTTTGACTGTTTTTTCCCGATGAGGCGTACAGGTGAACTTGTGAACGTCTATTGCCGATGATATTGGGGGATTCCCCTAATGCATTGACTAATCCATGGCGCTGTATATTTCGACGGATAAATAATCCCGCTTCTTGTTGTGTGTCGTCTAGATAGTATGCGTCGGCATCAAAATAGAAAAGAGCATTTTGTTCTTCTTGCCATTTTTTGAAGAGATGAACTTCAGTTTTATTTAGCGCATTGAATCCAACAAAGAGGATTTGTTGATATCGCTCAACAAAAGTTGGATTGATTACATTTCCCTCGACCAGATTGCGATAAAGAGTGGGGTAATTGAGCTGCTTTTCTTCTTGTAACTTCTGCTTGAATTTTGAGTAGAGTCTGGGGAGACGTCTCCATAATTTGAGGAAACGTTGTTGTAGGTTGGAGTGCCCCGTTATACTGAAGGATTGCCAGAATTGTCGGATGAACTGTTGCTGTTCTTGCGTAAAATGCTGAAAGGCAATATCAATTTTGGTGGTGTCGTATAACTCCATGTAGATATGTTCGATATCGACTAACTCATAGTCCAATTGTCCAAAATCACTTAATATAATTTCTGCGATTGGGTAAAACTCTTCTAGTGTTTCTGGTTCTGTTCCTTCTTCTTTCAGCATGGCGTTGTGCAGTTCGAAGAGGTAAAAGAATTGGCTGAGCTGACTGGCTTCGTTCTCTGCTGTGGATTGTTTGAAAAATTCTTGAATAGTGAAGAATTGTGGAGACCAAATTGCACGGCCGTACACCTCTGCGAGATGCTTTTTTAGGTAGGTAATAGGACGTTTGTTGTTGAAAACAATGGCAACATCAGAGAGGTCCTGTCCAAAACGCTGTTTGATATCTTCTGCTACTAAACGTAAAAATGGAGCCTGCATAACTAAAAATGAAAATTAGCGGCCTGGAGTTGTGCTCCGCCCGCTTAAAAGGTGAATTAAATGAATGGATGGATTGACTTGCATCTGTATGTTCATTATGTTACTTCTACAAGTTCATTGATTTTGGCATAATAGAGGTAGCCACTAACATTTGTGTAACCTAGATTGCTCAAAGCTTTTTTGTAGCTATCTACCTGCCATTGATGATCTGCATAGTCTCCCTTGGTAAATTTGAAATCCAGAACGATGGTTTCATCTGGACTTGTAAAAACTTTGTCGGGGCGTATGGTTTCTCCATTTTCTAAGATGATGCTGGCTTCATTCCAAATTTTGTATGAACCTGTTAGCCATTGGTTTATTTGTGGATGCTGCCAGATGCGATGTATTTCTTCCATAATAAAAGGTCTGTCATCGTTTGTCAAAATACCTTGTTCAATGTAGCTATCAACAAATGAAATAATTTCTTGTTCTTTCGAAATTTCGGACATGATCTCATGTGCGAGAATACCGTACTGTGCAGCTTTTTCTAACATCAGTATGTTGTTAATCGTACGTTTGCTGGATTTGTCGAAGGCTTTTTGTAATTCATGGGAAATGGGATAAGACTGCAGGACAATAATCCGTTCACTGAATTTCTCTTCTGGTGAATCGATGTTTTGTTTTTTTTCTTTTAGTGGTGCTGTCTCGTTTGATGGGGGAATGACATGGTCTATGTTTAGCTTGGAATTATCTAATTTGTAGCCTGATTCTTCAGTGCTTAGCGCCTGAAATAATAGATCACTGATGTATTCGTTCTTCATGTCGAATCCTGTGATTTCACCTGTTTTCCGATCGACGTTCTCTTTGAAAGACGGAGCTGATATGTAGAGGTGCTGTATGGCGCGGGTAGTAGCAACATAGAAGGTGTTTAGTGCGTCCATATAATTGAATAGCATTTCTTCATAATATTGTTTGAAAAAGATGGAATTGCCTACACTACTGTTGTATTTAATAGGGATTTTACCAAGACTGTGGAATGGGGATTCTAGGGTGTCGATCCAAAAATCGCCATTAAGCTTCCCATCTAAATCCCAGGAGCAAAATGGAATCATTACAACATCATAAGCTAAACCTTTAGATTTATGGATTGTTGTTACTTCGATAGCGTCTACTTTTCCATTGGATGGAAGAGCTGCGGTATAGCCGTCTTCTTCCCAATATTGCAAAAATTGGGTTATTCCTCGTTCTCCTGCCGCTGAGAAATTGGAAATGATATCTTTGAAAGCAAGGATGTAAGGTAGGTGAATATTGCCTTTCTCGTGGAGTCCATAGATTTCGATAAGTTGTTCTATCAAGTGGACGAGTGGTGATTGTTGTAGTTTTTTCCATTGGCTTACCAATGCTTCTGGCAGTATGTCCCGTAAGGAATCTAAATTGTTTTTTTTGAAATGGAACCAGTTGTTGTCCTCAAAGCTGCTGTGTTTTTTTAACAGTTGATATAGATAGGCCATTTTGGCACGATGGATGACATGCTTGTCGGAACTATAAACAAAGGCTTTTAGGGTCTCGAGCAATAATAGTATAGCGTCGTTTGAAGCTAATGAAAGAGCATCGCCTGAAATGACTTCGAAAGTGAGACTACTTTTGTTTTTGTAGGTCATGAGCTCTTGGATAACCTGACGGGCTTGGGCATTGCTGCGGACGAGAATGCCGATTTGTTTGGCTTCATAGCGGCCTTGGGATAGCCAATCGCCTATTTTCTCACAGAGCAATTGTAGAGACTCCTCGATGACTTGGTTTCTGCGCCAGCGGCCATCTGTGACAGGGATATATTGGATTTCGATGGATCCTTGTTTCGCGTTGTCGATTAAACGATGTTGTGGTATTTCTTGCGCACTGTTTGCATAGGCTTTGATGAGCATTTCGCTATTTCCAGAGCTTGACCACCACTCTTGAGCTTCTTCTTGTAGGTTTTCTTTCACTTTTTCGTTTAATACATCCTGTAACATCTTAGGAATAGTATGAAACAAATAGTTGTTTAGCTTTATGATATGTGGATAACTTCTGAAATTGGTGTCTAATGAGCCGTTTTCTATAAATGTTGAACGCTCTTCTGGGGCTAGATGAAATGCCTGGGAAACTTGCTCTTCTACTTGTTGCAAAAGGATGCGCCAATCTCCATTGCGCCAACGATAGATGCTTTGTTTGACGTCGCCAACGATAAGATGTTCACTGATTTTTTGTCTTGCATTGCTTAATGCATTGATAAGTAGTGGACTATAGTTTTTCCACTGTATTCTGGAGGTGTCTTGGAATTCATCAAAAAGGAAATAATTGTAACGATTGCCGATTTTTTCCCAAATGAAAGTGGGATCATTATGGTCGTCTAACCCTAATCTATTGAGTAGGATCTGGGAATCGGAAATGAGCTGCGCGCCATTGTCTTTACGCCATTGGCTCAGTAAATCGCTCATTTCTTTCAATAAACGAAGGTAGTATAGGTTATTTTGGACAGCTTGGTAGGCTATAAATGTAGGGAAGAATTTATAGAGCTCGGAAAATTGTTGGAGTACAGGGGATAGGGCATGTCGTATATCTTCACGTAGGCTTTTGTCTGCGGCTGTGAAAGCATCGTCATTTTCGGGGAGTTCTAAGAATTTTTCGAAGATTTTTTGTAGGCTACTAGAGGATTCCTTGTGGATCTTCGGGTTTATTTTACTTGCTGAAATGAGTTTATTTCTAGACTTGCCTTTGAGATCGTCTGCAGCTAGTTGAAAAATTTTGAAAGTCTGTGAAAATGTCTCTATAGCTTGACTTAGCGTGTCGAGGAAGAATTTGCTTTTTTCTTCCACATCTCTATGGAGTAAATCAAACAGGTTGTTTGCATTTGCAACGGAAAGGTGAGTATTGAATTCTTGAAAATTTTCTGTGAAAATTAATCCGGCTAGGTTTAAAAGTTGTTGCCTGTAGTTCCAATTTTCATTATTTGCTATCTTTTTTTCTGCAAATTCGATAATCCAAGTCAGAAGATCTGGTCTTTCATCAAGTAGTTGATTAAGCATAAAGGATAAGTCTTGCTTTACCTTGGCTGTATTCATCTCTATCTTGTAAGCGGCGTCGAGATTGAGCTCATAAGTGAAGCTACGTATCACTTTTTGAGAAAAACCATCAATAGTACTAATGGTAAAATGACCGTAGTTGTGGAGGATTTTACGGTAAACCTGATATGCTTTTTCTTGAATCTGCTGCGCGTTCCAATCAGGAAGTTGCTGTAGGAGAAGCCTGCGGAAATCGGCTATCTTTTGAGTTCTGCTTCCTAAGGCTAACCCTTGTAAGACACTCAAGATTCTTTCTTTCATTTCCGCTGTAGCTTTGTTCGTAAACGTAACTGCAAGGATCTCTCGATAACTGTTTTCGTTGGATAGGAGTAAGCTGATGTAGTGTAAGGTAAGACTAAAGGTTTTACCAGAGCCAGCCGAAGCTTTTAGTATTTTTAAAGGCGCAACAGAATTCATAGTGTGAAGGTAAGAAGTAATGTGTGAATGGGAAAATAGAACGAAAAGTTATAGGTATAAATTTATATCTTTGATTTAAGAATCAAATGCTGAAATTATGAAATCCTATTGTTTTTTTGGAGCTATCTTTGTCTTCCTGGTAATATCTTGTAAAGATAATGTTGTTCAACCTTTGACGGAAGAGCGGATAAGTATGATCGTGGAGACGAATGTGGAGACTGTTAATGAGGGGACGCAGTCTATGACTGTATCCGAGGAGCGGACTCATGATTTTCGCTATGATACACAAGGACGACTGTCTAAGGTAGGCGATAAAGTATTTATTTACGGGAGTGATGGTCGAGTTGCGTATACGCGTCAAGCACATGAAAGTGAGGATGCAGTGTCTGCCTATATTTACGTAGAGAAGTTACGCTATATTTGGGATAATCAAGGTCGTCTTAAAGAAATTGTTATTGATTCTCTCCTTCAAGAGTCAAAAAGTTTCATCTCAGAGGAAAACAGATGGAAGAGCGTTCATAGAGAATTAAAGACAGATGGGACTTTGACGACTTTCAACTATACTGGCAGTAGTGATTTACCTGCAACAGTTCGCTATAGAAAGTTGAAAGTTGCAGCTCCCTATTCTGTTGGTTTATCTGGTCTTGTATTAGGTCCGGAGGAGGTGTTAACTTACGAATACGATGGAGATCAGGTTCATCGTATAAAGAGTGTTTTGAATACAGGAAATTACTCATCTTCTCTTGGAGATATTCTTAGTGGAGAGCTATTAACTACTTTTCAGTTTTTGCAATATGAAGACACACCGAATCCTCTTTTTAAAATTTATCAGGCTATAGGTTTTCATCCTTATAGATCTGAAGAGGTTGTTTCTCGTTATTTACCTCATAATGTGCAGTTACAAGCATTCATGGGAGAGTACAATCAGACGGTAATTCCTGACTGGGATAATAGTGTGGAAGTTCATGTGGTAACCAATGCAGATGGTAACCCTACAGAATTCAGTTATGGTTTACAGTCTCTTGATGGCTCAATTTTTAAAGGGCATCTTACTAAAATTGTTTATGAATAGTTAGCTCTCCCTGTAATATTCAGGGGCTTAACTCGTTTTGCGTTTTATTTTTTCATTTTAATTGTTATCTTTGCATCCCCTCTTGTACGAAGCACGGGGGATATGTTGAATACATAAAATTATTTAAAACATGGCAACTAAAATTAGATTGCAAAGACATGGTAAAAAAGGGAAACCTTTCTACCACGTAGTAGTAGCAGATTCACGTGCTCCACGTGATGGTAAATTTATCGATCGTATTGGTTCTTACAACCCAAACACAAATCCAGCAACTATCGTTTTGGATTTTGAAAAAGCTTTGGATTGGGTGAACAAAGGTGCACAACCTACAGATACGGCTCGTACTATCCTTTCTGCTAAAGGTGTTCTTTACAAAAAACACTTGCAAGGTGGTGTGAAAAAAGGTGCTTTTGATGATGCTAAAGCGGAAGAACTATTTGCTAAATGGTCTGAAGGTAATGATGCAAAAATTGAAGGTAAAAAATCTGGTTTAGCACAAACAAAAGAGGAAGCTAAAAAATCTGCTCTTGCTGCTGAAGCAAAGAAAAATGCAGATAAGGCTGCTGCTGTTGCTGCTAAAAATGCACCAGTTGCTGAGGCTCCTGCTGAAGAAGCTGAAGCTCCTGCATCAGAAGAAACTGAAGGATAAATACTATTCATACAGATTCAAGAAAGCCGAGTCCTTAACGATTCGGCTTTTTTCATAAAATAGGAATGAGAACCTTGCTCGAATATTTTTAATTTTCATTTTTTAATTTGCGGTATGAATTTATCGGATACATTTTATATTGGATATGTTACTAAGACACGCGGACTAAAGGGGGAGCTTCAGCTTTTCTTTGAATTCGAGGATTACATGGATTTGGATTTTGATGTGCTTTTTCTTGAAGTAAATAAGAAATTGGTGCCATATTTTGTTGATTCTATTAAGCTTCAAAAGAATAGTACGGCTTATCTAAATCTTGAAGATGTAGACCATATTGATAAAGCACAACCATTGGTGAAAAGGAAAGTTTATTTGCCTAATGATAAGATGCCTGAACGTGATCCTGATGATTTTCGTTACACGGATTTGGTGGGCTTCTTGGTAATTGATGAACACGAAGGTGAATTGGGGGAAATCACGAATGTACAGGAGCTTCCTCAACAGTTTATTGCTACAGTGGACTTTCAAGGAAAGGAATTGTTGTTTCCTTTAAATGAGGAACTTATACTGGATATTGATATGGAGGAAGAAATAATCGAGGTGGAGTTGCCTGAAGGACTGGTTGATCTGTATCGCGAGGTGTAGCTTAGAAAGGGCTTCGATATATCGGTGTCGCAGGATATCCTGAGAAACATTTTGAGGTGCCGAATTTTAAATGCTTGAAGAATAAGGTTGAGATGGGGGCAGAGTTTACCGTGACACAGATGCTTGTAAAGCCAGTACTGAGGTGCGACAGGTGGGCGAAGCATGGGGGGCACCAGTGTCAGGAATTGATTAAGCTTGGAGCTCCGATACCGCATTTTACACAATGAGTAATCTGATCCAACAAAAAAAATGTGTAGCGTTTGGCATTGTTTCCAATTCAACATAATATTTTAAGAGAATACGTACGCTTGGTTGCGTGTGATAGAAGTTTCTTGTATGAAAAAGGGGCAATGAATATTTCATTGCCCCTTTGCTATGTTAAGAGAGAGCTCTTATGATTTTTTTACTTCTTTTGCCCAGGAATCTTTCAACGTCACTGTTCTGTTGAAGACTAATTTGTCTGCTGTGGATTTGCTGTCTAGGGTGAAATAGCCTAAACGAATAAATTGATATCCTTGTGTCGTTGTGTCCTTTGATAAACTTGGCTCAATGTAGGCGTTTTGAATAATTTTTAAGCTATCTGGATTTATAGACTGTTTGAAATCTTCTGCAGCGGCAGGGTTTTCATCGTTGAAAAGCCTATCATAGAGTCTCACTTCTGCTTGTTGAGCATGAGATACTGATACCCAATGGATCGTGCCTTTTACTTTTAAACCGGAAGTGTCTTCGCCTGATTTTGAATTTGGAATGTAAGTACAATGTATTTCTGTTACTTGACCGCTTTCATTTTTCACGAAATCGTGACAGGTTACAATATAGGCGTGCTTTAAACGTACAGATAATCCAGGACCTAAACGGAAAAACTTCTTTGGAGCGTCTTCCATGAAGTCGTCACGCTCTATCCATAATTCTTTACTAAATGGAATGGTTCTTGAACCGTCGCCTCCTTCAACCTCTGGATTATTTTCACCATGAAGTTCTTCGGTTTGCTCATCAGGATAATTGGTGATAATCAACTTGATCGGGTCAAGTACCGCCATCCGACGCCAAGCTGTGTGATTGAGATCTTCACGTATGCAAAACTCAAGTAAACTGACATCAATCATGTTTTCCCGTTTTTGTACACCAATACGGTCGCAGAAGTTACGGATGGACGCTGCTGTATAGCCTCTACGTCTCAATCCGGAGATAGTTGGCATACGTGGATCATCCCAGCTTTCTACATAACCTTCATTGACTAGCTGCAATAACTTCCGCTTACTCATTACAGTATAGGAAAGATTCAATCTGGCAAATTCGTATTGCTTGGAAGGAAAAATTTCTAATTTATTAATACACCAATCGTATAATGGACGATGCGGTATAAATTCTAATGTGCAAATAGAGTGTGTGATCTTTTCTATGGAGTCTGATTGTCCATGGGCAAAATCATACATTGGATAAATACACCATCTGTCTCCTGTACGGTGATGATGTGCATGTTTAATTCGGTATAGCAAAGGATCTCGAAGGTGCATGTTCGGATTGGCTAAGTCAATCTTTGCACGAAGTACTTTCTCACCATCTTTGTATTTACCAGAACGCATTTCCTGAAATAAAGTTAAGTTCTCTTCAATAGAACGACTACGGTAAGGTGTTGGCACTCCAGCCTCTGTTGGTGTTCCTTTTGCGGCTGCAATTTCTTCGGCAGTACTGTCATCAACATAGGCCAGATCTTTTTTTATAAGCTCTACAGCATATGAATATAATGTTTCGAAATAGTCTGAAGTATAAAGTTCTTCTGCCCATTGAAAACCTAACCACTGTATATCTTGCTTGATACTTTCTACATATTCTGTATCTTCTGTTACAGGATTTGTGTCATCAAAACGAAGATTGGTTTTGCCGTTGTACTTCTGTCCCAAGCCAAAATTTAAACAAATGGATTTGGCGTGCCCGATATGTAAATATCCATTTGGCTCAGGAGGAAAACGTGTCAACACGCGGCCATCATGTTTTCCTGAACGAAGATCTTCTTCAATAATCTCCTCGATAAAATTCAGTGGTTTTTCTTCATTTAACATGATACAAAGTTAATTATTTATGGTTGATATCGGATGTGCTGTTCTCAAAATTAATACGATGCTTCGATATGGTTTTTTGTCTTTTATTTTTAATCATTACGCTGCCTATGGGGTTCTTAGAATTGTGTATTTTAGTTGACGATAGTTTTCTTTTAAAAAAATGAGGTATATAGTTTTAAGCTTATTATTTGTGTTTCTAGAGTTTCCTTGCATGGCGCAGAAGAAGCAGAAACCACAAGTATTGGTTTACGGTTCTGGAATGTTAGCCTTTTCCGCTGCGGTACAGTCTGCGCGGTCAAATGTGCCTACTCTTTGGGTCGTTGAGACAGATACGTTGGTTCCTGAATTTTCTACCAAACAGATTACTGTGGAGGAGCATGCTGGACTTGACGGCGGAATTTGGTTAGAAATTTTAATGGATATGGCTTTGTCAAAAAGTCGAGACGATTCTTTGGCTTTGGTGGTAAAGAAAGATATGAGCCCGCGTTTATTTTTAAATGCATTAGATAAAATTTTGCATAACTGTCCGCAGCTGACAGTATGTAGAGGACAGAAACTCATTAGCTTAAAAGCTGATAAATCCAATTGGGCGGCGGTGTTAGCTAATAAGGAGAAGTTTGAATTTCGTGCTGTAGTGGATGCTTCGAAGGGGGGAGATCTCAGAACTAAATTTGTTTCTTCACCACTCCATGTAGGAGAAATCTTTCCGATTGAAGCGATCTCTATACGGGAATTGCGTGGTTTAGTGGTTTCTGGTGTGATGAACGATGGATTGTATGCTGTGACGTTAAAACAATTGCTTTCAGGAGAACATGCTGGTTTTTTTAGTCCGATCATGGCTCAAAATATGTTAAAAGAAGAAACCGAGGCTGTGGTTATTCAGTCTGCGATGGGGCAAGCATTGGGGGCGACGGCGGCTTATGTATCATTTTTTAAAACCACAAGTGAGAAAATAGATGTCCGAAAATTGCAGATGGAATTGATGACGTATGGCATGCGTATTATGCCTTATCAGGATGTCTCTTTAAAGGATAAAAACTTTTATGCATTGCAACGTTTTGGTTTATCGGGTATTTTAGCGATGGACGTTAGAGCAGGTAGATGTGTTTTTGATAAATATGAAAAAGTAAAGATGAAGGATGTACAACCTGTCTTCAACCGGTTGTATTCGAGAAGTCAACTTTGGTTTGCGGATAATAATCCTGAACATTTGATTTGGAGTGATTTTTTAGCGCTTATCAAGTTTGTTGGCTTGAGAGGAAACGAAATAGATCGAGAAATTGAAAGGGATTGGTCTTCAAAGTTTGGTTTTGAAGGAAGCTTTGATGTGAAACAATATGTGAGTCGATATGAGTTTGCCGTCATATTAGATCGCTATGCAAGCCCTTTTTTAAAGAGCGTCAGCCAAAATGGAGAGTTTATAAATTAATAAGGTTACCACCAGTGCTTTGGAGGTAACCTTATTCTCTGGAGAGGTATAGTTTACTATTGAAAAGCAAATACTTTTCCTAAGCTATCATTTGAAGTGAATGTATTCTCCAGATTGATTAATTCACCCGTGCCAATGTTGATAACCATCCCGTGTACCGCCAAATCTTGCTCGTTTTTCCATGCATTTTGAACGATAGAGGTGGTGCATAAATTGAATACTTGTTCTTGCACATTCAATTCGATCAAGCGGTTTACTTTCGCTTCATGGTCTCCGATGGCATCGATCTCTTGTGCGTGTAATCTGTAAACATCTTTGATATGAGCTAACCAGTTATCGATAATTCCAAATTGTTTGCCGCTTAGGGAAGCTGCAACGCCTCCACATCCGTAATGTCCTGCAACGATGATATGCTTCACTTTTAGTACGTTGACGGCATAGTCCAACACCGATAGTAAGCTCATATCGGAATGTACACACATATTTGCAATATTGCGATGAACAAAGACTTCACCGGGTTTTCTGCCTGTGATTTCATTTGCTGGTACACGACTATCTGCGCAACCAATCCATAAGATTTCTGGATTTTGACCTTTTGCAAGTTGTTGAAAACGACCTGTAGTGTCATTTTTTACAAATTCACACCAATCTTTATTACCGTCTAATATTTTTTGAAATCCTAATTCTAGTTCCTTATTTCCCATTTTTTCTTTTTTGTAATAGCAGAGTTGTGCTGCCAAGTTAATGTATTTATTATTTTCTAATCAATTATTTTTTGTAGGTGATGGATTCCAGTTCAATATCGATTCCTTTGCTTACGGCATTCATTTCAAAATCCTTTAACACCTCAATAACATCTTTGTCGATAAACTTACTGTGTTTTCCATCAATACGGATAGCCTCAACGTTTTTCGGAAGGCTATATAATTTTTGTTGGATTGGAACCTTGTTTAAAAATGAAACTTCTTCCGCCAACGTCATGATAACAATTTTTTCGCCATTTTGTTCCCGGATTTCCATCTTGAATGCATTTTGCATATTGGCTCTAATGATATAAAATATTGCAACTAAAATGCCTATCCCTACGCCCATAAGTAAGTCGGTGAAGACTACTGCCAAAATGGTGACAAAGAAGGGGACAAATTGATCTAAGCCTTTGCGAAGCATTTCTTTGAACAGTGTTGGTTTTGCTAATTTATAACCTGTATGTAAGAGAATGGCTGCAAGACAGGACAGCGGAATTAAATTGATGAGGGATGGTATAGCCAATAGAGCGACTAAAAGCCACATACCGTGCAACATAGCTGATTGTCGCGTTCTTCCTCCTGCTTGTACGTTTGCTGATGAACGTACAATGACAGAGGTCATTGGTAGACCGCCTAAAAAGCCGCTGGTAACATTCCCTATTCCTTGTGCGATAAGTTCGCGATTTGTAGGTGTATTTCTTTTAAATGGATCTAACTTGTCGATGGCTTCTATACTAAGTAGTGTTTCCAAACTGGCAATAATTGCGATAGTGATGGACACAATCCACACGTCTTTATTTAAAATCTGAGAGAAGTCTGGAAAAGCGAATAAATTGGTGAATTCGTTAAAGGAATTCACAACAGGTATGACTACAAAATGACTGGGAGTCAGTGTTATTTCCGATCCTTGAAAAGCGAATGCCAATGCGATTCCGATAGCAACAACCATTAGAGGAGCTGGGATTTTATTAGCTCCTTTTATTTTTGGCCAATAAATTAAGATGACTAAAGATAACAGGCAGATCAGGGTTGCCCCCCAATTGATACTCGAGAGTATGGTGTCGTGAAAGGACGCTATTCCTCCTCCATTATCAATTTCAAAAGCATGTGATTCCGTCATTCCAAAAGCTAAAGGTATTTGTTTTAAGATTATGGTTATACCAATCGCAGCCAGCATGCCTAATATAACGGCCGAGGGAAAGTAGTTTCCGATCATGCCTGCTTTGATAATACCTAATATCAGTTGGATAATCCCCGCGATAACAACAGCGAGTAAAAATGTTTCATAGGCGCCGAGTTTCTCAATGGCTCCTAATACGATAACGGTCAAACCGGCTGCGGGTCCACTCACGCTTAATGGTGATTTACTGATCGAGGCGACTACTAAACCACCGATTACACCTGTAACTATCCCTGCAAATAATGGCGCTCCTGATGCCATTGCAATACCCAGACATAGTGGCAGCGCTACTAGGAACACCACAACACTCGCTGGAAAATCATATTTTAAGTCTCTTTTCGATAATTTAAGAAAAGCAGACGTACGAGTTCCTAACATAATACTAGAATTAAATTGTCCGTTATTCGATTTTAACTTCACAATTTGTGAACGTGAAACTCTATTGAAAATAGGCTTCAGAAATACGTTGATATAATTTTTAAGCGTTAGGAGGCGGGGTGGGTACAGAAGGATGATACGCTCGTATCGATTTTTCGTCTTTTAAATATCTTCGCTGTTTCGCGTTGTTTTCCAAAATACTACAGAAGAAGCAATAGTCTGAAGAGCTGAGGCTGAAGAACTTCGAACCAGTCTCATGATGATCTTCGCATGGGTTATTACCCTTAGCATTGTTTTCAATTTCGAGCTGCAGGACAACTTGGAGGATGGTGCCTTTGTCTAAGACATCTATAAATATAGGTGTAGCGGCAATGAGCATCTTTATAAAAAAGATGGCAAAGCACACTTTAGCAGCCAATATTTGTGTAATCTTATTTAACACGCTTTTTTGTTCTTGTCTAACTCAAAAATACAATTTTTTCTTTGGAAATTGATGCGTAATCTCTTTTGAAAAGTTATTTTTTTATTAAATCGCAATATATTCTTATATTTAGTTGGAATTGTTACAATTGTATGTCATTTTTATTATAATCCTCTAATTACTTACTTATGGATGCCAAGCAACAAGAATTTGTGGATAAAATAACAGCGTCGTATAGTCCTAAAGGTGCTTCTATTCAACTCGGAGCCGGGATATTGAATGGTCATATCATTACCGAAGCGAAGGTTAATCTTGCACTGAAAATGATGAATCGACATGGGCTTATTGCGGGTGCTACCGGTACAGGAAAAACACGAACATTACAGTTGATTGCTGAGCAGCTTTCTGATGCAGCGGTTTCGGTGTTTATGTTGGATGTTAAGGGGGATTTGTCAGGTTTGGCTGAGTCTGGAAAAGTTAATGACGCATTGATTGAAAGAGGTAACGCAGTAGGCATTCCTTTCGAAGCGTCGGCTTTTCCAGTGGAGATTTTTTCACTAAGTGGTAAGCTTGGTGCTGCGATGCGTATTAAGGTTGAAGATTTTGGTCCGATTCTTCTTTCTCGTGTATTGGGGCTTAATGAAACGCAGGAAGGAGTCCTAGCAGCATTGTTTAAGTATGCTGCGGATCAGGAATGGCCTATAGTCGATTTGATGGATCTGAAACGAACGTTGTCTTATTTGGCTGAGGGACCTGGTGCGGCAGAGATAAAAGATGACTATGGGAAAATTAGTACAGCGACGGCTGGAACTATTTTGAGAAAGATAGTGGCAGTGGAACAACAGGGAATGGCTCATATATTCGGTGAGAAAGAGTTTGATGTGGATGATTTGTTTAATAAGTTGGACGGGCGTGGAGTGATTACCTTGTTAAATATTGCTGATGTCCAGGATCAGCCGTTACTCTATTCAACTTTTTTATTAAGTATGCTTATGCAGTTGTTTAAGCGCTTGCCTGAGGTGGGAGATTTGGAAAAACCTAAGCTGGTTTTCTTTTTTGATGAAGCTCATCTATTATTTAATGGTGCTTCAAAAGCGTTCCTTTCACAAATTGAACAGATTGTCCGTTTAATCCGTTCGAAGGGTGTTGGTGTGTTTTTTTGTACACAGGCAGCCACGGATATTCCCGAATCTGTGTTAGGGCAGCTTGGAAATCGTATACAACATGCATTGAGAGCATTTACGCCGAATGATGCAGAAAATTTACGTAAAACGGTAAAGACTTATCCGCATTCTCCTTTTTATGAAATTGATAAGGTGCTGACTTCGTTGGGTACTGGGCAGGCCTTAGTGACAGTGTTAAATGAGAAGGGTATTCCCACGGAGGTCGTTGCAACACATTTGGTTCCTGCTAGGGCTATGATGGGGCCCGCTTCTTCTCTTGTGTATGATGCTACTGTGAAGAACTCAGAATTTTACGACAAATATCAACAACGTATTGAACGGTATAGTGCAGCGGAAATAGTAGACGAAAAACTTCGGCATGTGGAGACACAAAAGGCCGAGGAGTTAGAGAAGAAGGAACTGCAAAAAGCGAAGTCGGCAGGAACAGTCCGAACCTCTAGACAGACTCCTCTGGAGGCTGCACAGACGCAGGCTTCTAGAACTTTGGCACGTGAAGGTGTTAAACTGTTGGGGAAAATCGCTTCGGGAATCCTTAATGCGATGTTTAAAAAGAAATAAATAATATTTCTATCTTTGCCCTGCTTAATATGATATTGGTTCTAACAAGATAGATAATGAGTAAACCCACCTTATTAATTCTCGCTGCGGGAATGGCAAGCAGATATGGATCCTTAAAGCAAATGGACACTTTTGGACCACATGGTGAAACTATCATTGATTATTCTATCTTTGATGCTATCCAGGCGGGCTTTGGTAAAGTTGTGTTTATTATTCGTGAGGAGTTTTTAGATAAAATGCGTGAGGCATTTGATTTGAAACTCGCTGGCAAAATCGAAGTGGATTACGCGTTTCAAAATTTTGATTTGACAAAGTTTGGTATTGATAAGGTTGTGGAAAGGGTGAAACCCTGGGGAACTGCTCATGCTGTAATGAGTGCGAAAGATAAAGTGGGAGAAGCTTTCTGTGTTATTAATGCTGATGATTTTTATGGTAAAGACTCCTTTGAGAAAATGGCCAGTTTCCTTACGAACGAGGTCTCTGATGATAAGATGTCTTTAATGGGATTTCAGGTAGGAAACACGATGTCAGATTACGGTTATGTTTCTCGTGGAGTTTGTGAGGTTGATGAACAGGGGCATATGGAATCTGTGACAGAAAGAACCAATATTTACTATGTGGATCAGGCTGATGGTACAAAAGAGATTGTTTTCGAGGAGGATGGTGTTCAACATACTTTGTCCCCTGAAACTCGAGTGTCTATGAATTTTTGGGGATTCACTCCGCGTATATTTGAGATTGCAGAAGCTATGTTTAAGGATTTTGTAGCGGAAAATGAGGGAAATCCTAAATCTGAATTTTATATTCCCTCTGTGCCTGATTATATGGTGAAGCATAAAATAGCGGATTTCCGGGTGATCCCTACCTCGTCTAAGTGGTTTGGAGTAACATACAAAGAAGATAAACCCATTGTACAGGAATCTATTTTGAAATTGGTTGAACAAGGGGTTTATCCAGAGAAGTTATTTTAATTTTTGATACGGATTGTAGAGGCTGTCTTCCATTGTTTGCGATGTTAAATAGTGGAAGACAGCTTTTTTTGCTAATATTTTATGGGAGTAACAGTAAAAAAAATGATCGTGTGGGTAGGATATTTTCTTTTGGGCTTGCTTCTGTTTGTTTTGCTTTATTTTTCGGCTGATTTTATCCTATCTCGTATTCCATCGACTAACTCCTCAATGGAGTATGCAAAGGATGGTGTTAAGGTGTATATTTTATCGAATGGTGTTCATACGGATGTGGTATTGCCTGTCAGGAATGATCAGATTGTTTGGAGCGATATTTTTCCCTATGAAGCAACGAAAGGAAATGATAGTATTCAGAACTGGGTAGCCATCGGTTGGGGTGATAAAGGATTTTATCTTCATACGCCTGAATGGAAAGATTTGAAGCTTAAGACTGCATTGGTTGCTGGGTTGGGAATTGGTGAAACGGCATTGCATGTCACTTATTATAAACAGATGTTTGAAGGAGAATATTGCAGAGAAACGCGTATTACGCCTGCTCAATATAAACGATTGATTGATTATGTACTTCAAAGTTTGGAAAAGGATAGTCTTGGTCGTGCAATCCTAATATCGACAGATGCACAGTATAATGACGATGATGCATTTTATGAAGCGGTTGGCGCTTATAGTTTATTCTTTTCATGTAATACATGGACGAATAATGCATTAAAGCGTGCGAATATGCCTTCGGGAATATGGACGGTATTTGATAAAGGAATATTGCGCTATTATAAATAATCAGAGAATATATAGCTTGTTTTAAAAAAATGTTATAAAATAAAAGCCCGAAGTTTTAACCTTCGGGCTTTCTTATGGTAGGAATTTGTATCCTTTATTTTACTTCTTCAAATTCTACATCTTGAACATCGTCACCACCTTGTTTGTCCCCTTGTGCATTAGGTTCGCCTTGTGGTTGTTGTGCTCCGCCTTGTTGTGAGGCCGCATACATTTCTTCGGATGCAGCATTCCATGCATTTTGAAGTTCTGTTGAAGCGCTGTCTATTTCATCAAAATTTCTTGCAGCATGAGCTACTTTTAATTTTTCTAAACCAGCTTCGATAGGTGATTTTTTATCTGCAGATATTTTATCCCCATACTCCTTTAATTGCTTCTCGGTAGAGAAGATTAAGGCATCAGCAGCATTAATTTTATCGGCTTCTTCTTTAACTTTTTTGTCGGCCTCTGCATTCGCTTCAGCTTCTTGTTTCATTTTTTGGATTTCGTCGTCGGATAATCCAGAAGAAGCTTCGATGCGGATGTTTTGCTCTTTGCCTGTAGCTTTGTCTTTAGCTGAAACTTTGATAATTCCGTTTGCATCGATATCAAATGTAACTTCAATTTGAGGAACACCACGTGGAGCGGTAGGAATTCCGTCCAAATGGAATCGACCTATCGTCCGGTTTTGTGAAGCCATAGGGCGTTCTCCTTGCAAGATGTGAATCTCCACTGAAGGCTGATTGTCTGATGCTGTTGAGAATACTTCTGATTTTTTGGTAGGAATAGTAGTATTTGCTTCGATAAGCTTTGTCATTACACCTCCCATTGTCTCAATACCTAAAGAAAGAGGAGTAACATCTAATAGTAGTACGTCTTTCACTTCCCCAGTTAATACACCGCCTTGTATTGCAGCGCCAAGAGCAACTACTTCATCAGGATTTACCCCTTTAGATGGTTCTTTTCCGAAGAAACTTTTGACAGCATCTACGATTGCAGGGATACGTGTTGAGCCCCCTACTAAGATGATTTCATCAATGTCAGAAGTTGAATAGCCTGCATTCTTTAATGCTGATTTACAAGGTGCAATAGTGCGTTGGATCAAATCAGATGCTAATGATTCGAATTTTGCACGTGATAATGTGCGTACCAAATGCTTAGGGCCAGTAGCATCTGCAGTGATATAAGGTAAATTGATTTCTGTAGAGGTTGTGCTAGAAAGCTCGATCTTTGCTTTTTCAGCAGCTTCTTTTAAGCGCTGTAAAGCCATTGCATCTTTTTTAAGATCAAAGCCTGCGTTTTCACTTGCAAATTCGTCGGCCAACCAGTTTATGATTACATTATCAAAGTCGTCTCCACCTAAGTGAGTGTCACCATCTGTTGATTTTACTTCAAATACACCATCTCCTAACTCTAGCACAGAAACATCATGTGTACCACCACCGCAGTCAAACACAACAATTTTCATGTCTTTATGTGCTTTGTCAAGTCCGTATGCTAAAGCTGCCGCAGTAGGTTCGTTGATAATACGTTTAACATTTAATCCTGCGATTTCACCAGCTTCTTTTGTCGCTTGACGTTGTGCATCATTGAAATATGCTGGGACTGTGATCACAGCTTCTGTAACTTCTTGTCCTAGAAAATCTTCTGCTGTTTTCTTCATTTTTTGAAGAATCATTGCTGAGATTTCTTGTGGAGTATATTTACGGTCGTCGATTTCTACACGTGGTGTATTGTTATCTCCTTTGATAACTTTATACGGAACATGTTGTCCTTCTTTTACAGATTCATCGTAAGATAGACCCATAAAACGTTTGATAGAATAAACAGTTTTATGAGGGTTAGTGATAGCTTGACGTTTCGCGGGATCGCCCACTTTACGCTCTCCTCCCTCAACAAATGCAACAATAGAAGGTGTAGTGCGTTTTCCTTCATTGTTTGCAATTACTACGGGCTCGTTACCTTCCATCACAGCAACACAAGAGTTCGTAGTACCTAAGTCGATTCCTATAATTTTTGACATATCTTGTTTTTTATTATTTACGAGTTGTTAATTATTTTCTACCATTATTATCAACTGCTGTGCCAAGGTGAAAAACGTCATAAAAATGTAAACCCTGTCTTTTTTTTGTATGTCTGTTCTGCCAAACTGTCATTTGGTTGTCCTATCGTCATAATTAAGTTGTGTCTAACCTTATTTTTTTTAAGCCGGAATAAATTGCTAAATTCGTCTGTTAACACAAAATGACATGACCTTTCAGGAATATTTAGATTATTTTGAACAGATTTTAGCATCTCCTCAGGATTATGAGCCTTACGGAGATGAAGAATATTTTAACTATACCAAACTTAATTGGTCCAGAATGAATCGCTGGTTGAAACGTTTCGAGCCGAATGATGCTATTAAAAGTTTTATTTCTGCAATAACGGAACATCAACATTGGATAGTAATTACAGAGCCTTGGTGTGGTGACGCAGCGCATTCAGTTGCACAACTGTATCAGATTGTGAAAAATAATCCCAATATAGATTTTGAAATACAATTGCGGGATACAGCTCCTTTTCTAATTGATGATTATTTGACAGACGGAGGGAAATCTATTCCCAAACTAATCATCAGAAATGACGTAGGACATGACAAAGTGATTTGGGGACCGCGTCCTCAAAGGCTACAGGATATTTTTGTCCACATGAAGGAGGATGGGAAGATCTTTGAAGAAATTAAAGAAACTATGCAGAAGTGGTATAATGACGACAAGGGGGAGGAACTGCAACGTGAACTTATCGAGGCTTTAAGCTAGAAGCATGAATATAGAAGATGTCAGGACATATTGCCTTCAAAAAAAAAGCGTTACGGAAGAACTTCCTTTTGGACCTGATACCTTGGTGTTTAAAATAGGAGGGAAGGTTTTTCTGCTCGTCGGGCTCGAACAAGTGGATTCTTTATCTTTTAATGTCAAATGTGATCCAGATCTCGCATTAGAATTGCGTGCCGATTATCCGAAGACGGTGGTTCCCGGATATCATATGAATAAAAAACATTGGAATACGGTGTATTGTAACCGAGAAGTGTCCGATAGGCGTCTGCTTGAACTTATTGATCATAGTTATGATCTTGTTTTCAACTCTTTAACAAGAGCTATAAAGAATTCTTTATAGCTCTTGTTGCTACATAACACACACACTTTTTAGTATCTAATAAATAAGATTTTCTAAAAGATTTCTCCGTGTTTGATTAGGATTTCCGCTTCCTCCAAACATTCTGTTGTTTTGAAGGCTATCGAAGAATTCTCGCATTTGCATTTCTTTGCTTTTCTTGTCTGACCATTGTTTTGGCACATTATCAACAATAAATTCTACTTTTCTAGCCCAATAATTTATGTGCATTTCGGGGATAGCTAAACCTAGGATCATTCCTGGTAAACCGTGTACTAAGGCGGGGCCTCCGGAAACAGGGATTTGATCGGTGTAAAATGCGACAATATAAAGTGAATCTGGCGTAGCGCCATTGACACGTCTACATTCATAACCGGCTATTTCTCTATATTCATCGGTAAAACGCCATGTTATCTGTTGTAATGAGTCTTGAAGAAGGTATTTGTCATCGAGTTGCATTTCAATTTGGCTAGTACCTTGTTTTAGATTTTGATAGTAAATTTTATCTTGGCTTGGCCCACGCATGCCTCTATTACCTGGATTTCCTCCTGGTCCCGTATTGTTTTGCGGGCGTCCGTTACGACTAGATCCTGTATTTCTTCCCGATCCTGAGTTTCTACTCGAAAAATTTGTATTCGTGGAATTGTCTGATTCAGTAGGCCGCATGAGTGTTTCGTCTTCGTCGAATTGAAGCGAAAACATGGAGGAATTTTTCTCTGGCATGTTGTTAATATCTCCCCCAAAACGCATCATCATACCGCGATTTTCTCCACCTGGTTTTGTACTCATTTCTCTTATACGTGCGCGCAGGTAGACTTCTTTTTCAAAACTTATTACACCTTTAATCGGAAAGTATGCATGTTGCGCTTGTAGCGGGGTAATAGTACTGCAAATAGCAACAACGAAGATTAGATAGATATAGTTATTCATTTTTCTTTCCTAAATTTTTGTTAAAATCCCATTTTAAACCAACCATAAGATATCGGGTGAGCATTTCTTGTTGTGTTTGCGAAAAGCTGCTATTCCCAGATGAACGGTTTATGTTATTGAAACTGTTGAATACGTCAAAAACTTTTACACTTAGTAAAAGAGATTCACTTTTTAGTAGCTTACGTGTTAGTTCTAGATTCATATAGAATTGCTGCACGGGGTCCGGAAATACTTTTGTCTTTCCTGTGTAGCTGTAAAAGATAACTTGTGTAAGGCTGAATTTATAAGGTAGAAAATATTTTAAATCTGCATTTGCGGAGGATCGAAATGCTGTGTTATTGAGTTGGGTCTGAATGGAATTTGCTTCTTCGTTTAAACCTATGTCAATTTGGGCATTGAAGTCTATATTTTTAGAGCTTTGTTTATTGGCATTAATACCTAAACTAAAGTTGGAGGTATTGTTTTTGTTTAGTTCTCCATTGACGTATTCATAATTGTTGTCGTAGGAGATGGAAGCGGAAGGTCCGAATTGTATAACTCCATTCCATATCGGTCGCCCATAATTTGCATTCAATCTTGCATTCCAATTGACATGATCATTGATGTTAACGAAAGTGGTGATTGTTTTTCCTAATGTATCCGTAATGGATTTGTTTACTATTGCGTTACTTGTGAAACTGCTTGTTGCATTTACATTTAAGGAGGAGGCTTTAAGCAAACTGAATTTGTTGAAATTCAATCGTATCGTGTTATTTCCTTCTCTTTTCAGATCGGGGTTTCCTAATTGCACATATAGCTCGTTGGTAGGAGGTTGTAACGGCTGTAGTTGTGAAAAACTGGGTACATTTGTGCTGTTTTGATAATCTAAACGTAGACTTTTGCTATTGCTGATTCTGTAGTCGAAATTTGCGTTGAAGTTATTTTGCCAGAAGTTTCTTGCAAGATTGAGGTCGCGATAGTTATCGGTTAGCTCTTGGTACTTATAGACTGTTTTGTTGGAAAAGTTAATGTTGAATTTTTCGTAACGAAAACTTAAATTTAGATCTATACCGTTGTTGTTGGAAGCATCAATTTGATTTTTTGAATAGAGAGTGTCCAAAGTAGAAAGCCCTTGCTCTGAATTGTTGTAGGCATTTACTAAACCTTTCTGCTGATTGGTGTTGAATGAATACCCAATTGTAAGATTGATGTTTTTTGTAAGGGGTTCGGAGATATTAAATGATGCACCTAAGCGTTGAGTGTTGTTTTCTGTTTTACGTGTTTGGTCTACTCTTATGACACTATCACCTGTACTGCGATAATATGTTGTGTTTTCGTTCACTAGGTTTGTTCCTTCTGTGTTATCGAATTGTGTGTTTAGATGAAGATTTAAGCTACGTCCTTTTTTATTGAGACGTCTTCTATAGTCTAGACGCAGGTCCATGTTTTCTTTGTCGCTTGTTGAGCTGTTGTTTTTTTCGAATCCGTTTGCTTTGATATTTTCATTTCCTGTCGTAATACTGGAAGAATTGGATGCCGATTCACTACTGCCTTTGCCTGCATTCAATTGGATATTTATATTACTGACAGAATCTAATTTATAGCGTGCTTGTGATCGAAATACATGGTTGGTATTATTTGAGCTAGACTCCGAACTGCTGTTAGTTTCTTGACTTTGGTTATTGTTTAGGATAAGTTTTTTGTAACTAGTGGATTCGTTTGCTTGTTGGTTGTTATTGATGTTGTAGCTGGATGTAAGCTGTAATTTTCTTTTGAAAAAATTGTTCTCATAGTTTACACCTGCACTTTTGTACATGGGGTTGCCAACAATCTGGTTATTCATTCGGATCCGACTTGCATCTCCTGAATTTCCCATATTATTCCAGTTTCCAGTTACGCCTATGCGTTCCGAACGGTTGAATTTTGCGGTAAAAAGATTGGTGTCAAATAATTGTTTTGTTCCCAGGCTGGCGTCGGCATTGCCAAATACACCTACCCTCGCTTCTTCCTTTAAAATGACATTTACGGTTTGGAGTCTAACGCCATCGTCGATGCCTGTGAGTTCTGCTTCCTCTGATTTTCGTTCATACACTTGTACTTTGTCTACTGCATCGGCTCTGACGTTACGAATAGCAATTTTAGGGTCGTAACCAAAAAATTCTTCGCCATCAATAAGTACTTTTGACACTGTTTTTCCCTGTGCTGTTATTTCGCCTGATGATGAGACTGTGAGTCCGGGTAATCTTCGTAATAGATCTTCGAGTTTTGCATTTTTCTCGGTTTCGAAACTTCCTGCATTATATTCAATAGTGTCTCCCTTGATTTTGATAGGTATTTTTTGGTTGATAACAACCTCTTCTAAGAGATTGGATTGGGAGCTGATTTTTATGGAATCTAGTTTGAGATCTGTATTTTGCAATTTTATCTGTTGACTAAATATCTCAAACTTTGGGTAGGTGACCAAAAGAAGGTATTGTCCCACATCTACATTTTTGATGCTAAATTTTCCTTGTTGATCCGCGCGTACGAAATATCGCATGATGGAGTCTCCGTCTAAGAGTACTACTGAAGCATTCTCCAGGGCTTTCTTATCGGCATGATCAACAATTATTCCCTGTAAAGAACGTTGAGCATAGGCATAATTTATTAATAGAAATAGTAAGATTATAATCCCTCTTTTCATAATTTTAGTTAGACAACGCCCAAAGAAAAGAAGAAATAGAGTAAATTAGTGTTAAAATCTTTCATGTAATAGCTTTGATACATAATTGCTTGTATAGGATATTGTAAACGTTCTTTTGAGGAAGAATGTGACAAAAAAAAGGTGCCTACATTTTTTGTAGACACCTTTTTTATTAAACGGTATGAATTATTTTACTTCAGATACGCGAATTGTGTTCGTTCTGCCTTTTTCATGCAATGGTGTGGAAGAAGTGTTGATCACGATTTGACCAGAGGAAACAAGTTGATTCTCTTTTAACAATCGGTTTACGTCTTGAATAGTACCATCTGTACTTTCAAATTTTTCATAAATAAATACGCGAACGCCCCATACTAAACTAAGTAAGTTTAATAATTTTTTGTTGCCAGTAAATACATAAATGTCTGCATTTGGACGATAGCTAGATATTTCAAACGCTGTATATCCAGAGGACGTCATAACCGCAATAGCAGATGCTTGTGTATGCGCTGCTAAGTGTATTGACGACCCACAAATGGCATCTGGAATTCTAGTGTTTGATGCGTGTACACTCTCTTTAGTACTGTAATAGGGGTAAGATGTCTGTTCCACATGTGTAATAATCTTTGCCATAGTTTCAATGACAATTTCAGGGAATTCACCAACAGATGTCTCACCGCTTAGCATTACGGCATCAGCTCCGTCAAGTACAGAGTTGGCAACATCATTTACTTCGGCACGTGTTGGACGAGGTGTTGTGATCATGCTTTCCAACATCTGTGTTGCAATGATAACAGGTTTAGAAAGGTCGCGACATTTCTGAACAATCATTTTTTGTAGACCAGGAACTTCTTCCATTGGCATTTCAACACCAAGATCTCCACGGGCAACCATTACAGCATCTGTCGCTTCAATGATGGCGTCGATATTATCGATAGCTTCTGGCTTTTCTACCTTAGCGATAACTAGTGCGTGACTTCCTTTTTGTTTGATGATTTCTTTACATTGATAAATGTCTTCTGCTGAACGTACAAATGACATTGCAATCCAGTCTGCTCCATTGTCTAACGCAAAGTTTAGATTGTCCAAATCCTCTTCTGTTAATGAAGGGATGGATACTTTCGTGTTCGGAAGATTTACGCCTTTACGTGATGTAAGAACGCCGCCATGCACTACTTCGCATTTTACAGTATCTTTATGATTTGTACTCAATACACGCAATTGTAACTTGCCGTCATCTAAAAGAATGATTTCATCTTCTTTTACATCATTAGGGAAGTTTTCATAAGTGATATAAATGCGATTTTCGTCACCGATAAGTTCTTCTGTAGTGATCTCTACAGCTGAGCCATTAATCAATACTGCACCGCCCTCTTTCATTTTTCCTATACGGATTTTTGGTCCTTGCAAATCTGCTAAAATCCCAACATTGAAAGGGTTTTCATTATTAATCTCTTGAATCGTTTTGATTACTTTTAAATGATCGTCTTGACTTCCATGAGAAAAGTTCAGGCGGCAAACATCCACACCTTTAGCAATCATATTGGTTAATGTATTCTTGTCTGCTGATGCTGGACCTAGTGTGGCAACAATTTTTGTCCTTTTTTGAATCTTGTTCATTTACAGTATTTTATTTGTGTGTTCGTTTATGTGCTTATTTGCTTTTTACTTTTAGTGCAAAAATAGCAATCTGTTTTTAAGTTAGGTTTACTAAAGTGTAAATTTTACACTTTGTGGGATTTAAAGCACTAAAATATAAGATTTTCTTTGGATTTCAATGAAGTAGGGTCTAATTCTTTTGTTAGCATAACCTCATTGATGCTTTTAATATCATCTAAAAGTACACGTAAATCGTCTTGGTCGATAAAATGTTTGACGATCAAGAAATAGTCAAAATTAGGTAATTCTGGTACTAGGGCTTGCCCGTCTAAGCTTCTGTTATTGATAATATAGTATTCGAATTCGAAGTTTGGATCGCAATAGCGGTAGATAGTGAAAAAATGTTTTTTTGTTCCTTTTTGTTTTGTTCTCTCATAAATAATATGGTAATCCATTTCATCTTTTTCTTTTTCTTTTAGATATCCTTTATGATCAATATAATCTTCTTTGCCCCGAACGAAGGCTAAGCCGGTGTGTTTATAAACGAAGTGACAAAGTCTGTAATCTCGTAGAGAAGAGCTTATACCCACCAATACGAAATCTAATTCCAAGTCGAAGTCTAGATCAAGTGTTAAATGTTTTTTTGTTACGCTCACGCTGTTGTCAATTTCTTCGAAATTATAAAAAAAAGGCCCATATGTGTTATTTTTCTAATTAAATTCTTTGTCTTATCAGTGCTTCTTGGTAGATAAAAAAAAAATTATTAATATTGGATTTGTAGCTAACAGCGGCGGTTTTTGAAACAATGCTGGAATAAAAACGTTCTTATTTCAAATCTTCAATCTAAAAAGGTTTGATATTTGGGGAAATTTATTTTTCTTTGCACAGATTTATTAAACAATTAAACTATAAAATCATGTCAGATATCGCATCAAGAGTAAAAGCAATTATCGTTGAAAAGTTAGGTGTAGACGAAAACGAAGTAACACCAGAGGCTTCATTCACGAATGATTTAGGTGCAGACTCACTTGATACAGTTGAGTTGATCATGGAATTCGAAAAAGAATTTAACGTAGCTATTCCAGATGATCAAGCTGAGAACATCAGTACAGTAGGTCAAGCTATCTCTTACTTAGAAAAGAACGTTAATAACTAATTTATTAGGCCAAACATACTTAATGGAGCTTAAAAGAGTAGTTGTAACAGGGTTGGGCGCTCTTACACCACTAGGCAATACTGTCTCAGCATATTGGGAAGGATTGATTAATGGTGTAAGCGGCGCTGCTCCTATTACGCATTTCGATGCATCAAAATTTAAGACCCAATTCGCTTGTGAAGTGAAGGGATTTGATCCACATGAATTTATGGATCGTAAAGAGGCTCGCAAAGTCGATCCTTTTGTTCAGTACGCTATTGCTTCTACAGATGAGGCTGTTAAGGATGCTGGACTTGAATTTGAAAAACTAGATACCAACCGAATCGGTGTTATTTGGGGAGCTGGCATTGGTGGGCTAACAACTTTTACGGAAGAAGTGACAAACTTTGTCAGAGGAGACGGAACACCTCGTTTCAATCCTTTCTTTATCCCGAAGATGCTTATTGATATAGCTCCTGGTCATATTTCTATGCGCTATGGTTTGCACGGGCCAAATTTTTCGGCAGTTTCTGCCTGCGCCTCTGCCACGAATGCGATGATTGATGCCTTTAACTATATTCGGTTGGGTAAGGCTGATATCATTATCACTGGTGGATCGGAAGCGACGGTAAACGAAGCTGGGATAGGTGGGTTTAATGCAATGCATGCGCTGTCTACCCGCAATGACGACCCTAAAACGGCGTCTCGTCCATTTGACAAAGATCGCGATGGTTTTGTTTCGGGTGAAGGTTCCGGGGCTATTATCCTGGAAAGTCTGGAACATGCTCTGGCACGTGGAGCTAAAATTTATGCAGAAGTCGCAGGTGGTGGTATGAGTGCCGATGCTCATCACATTACCGCATCTCATCCCGAGGGGTTGGGGGCTAAATTAGCGATGAATATGGCTGTTACGGATGCAGAGCTCAAGTATTCGGATATTGATTATATCAATCTTCACGGTACATCTACGCCGGTTGGTGATCTCAGTGAGCCAAAAGCTATTATCGGCTTATTTGGCGAACATGCCTATAAAATGAATCTCAGTTCGACAAAATCCATGACAGGACATCTTCTGGGGGCGGCCGGGGCAATTGAAGCGATTGCTTCAATCCTTTCTGTGAAAAATGATATTGTTCCGCCTACTATTAATCATTTTACGGATGATCCGCAGATTGATAATAACCTGAACTTTACATTTAATACTGCACAGAAACGCGTAGTTAATGCTGCTTTAAGCAATACCTTCGGCTTTGGTGGGCATAATGCTTCAATCATTGTGAAGAAATATCGCTCTTAATGTATTTCAAGAGGATTATTTAGATACAATGGAATAGGTGGTTTCGAGGAGAAACTGCCTATTCCTTATTTATACAATAGCAGAATGCCCTTTTCCAAAATTTATTATTTGTATTTTTCCCCTAATCGGGCTTACATCCGTAAACTTAAAAATGTTCTCGGCTTTGTGCCCGGTAATATTAAATTGTATAAAATGGCTTTTCGTCATAAATCGGTGGCTATTACGATTAAAGACGGTGTGAAAAATAGCAATGAAAGGCTTGAGTTTTTAGGCGATGCTGTGCTCGGATCTGTGGTCGCAGAACTGCTTTTTAAGTTGTACCCCTACAAGGATGAAGGTTTTCTTACGGAACTTCGCTCTAAAATAGTGAGTCGTGTGAATCTAAATCAACTGTCTCGCAAATTGGGATTTAATGAATTTATTGAATACGATGCACGAATGATTAGTTATCCCAATAAACAAAGTTCTTTATTGGGAGATGCTTTTGAAGCAGTGATAGGTGCGGTATATATGGATCGGGGATATACTTTTACTAAGGAATTTTTGCTTACGCGTATTATTAAGCCGCATGTTGATATTCATAAGCTTGAGATTACAGAAACTAACTTTAAAAGCAGGCTTATCGAATGGTGTCAACATTTCGGAAAAGAGATACAATTTATTCAGGTTGATAACCCGCCCGGGGACTCAACCAAGCTTTTCAATGTGCAGGTGCTGGTTGATGGTGCAGTGTGTGGTTTGGGAAGGGATTTTAATAAAAAAAGTGCTGAAAAACTTGCCGCGGAGAAGGCTTGTGAGTTCCTGAAGGTATTCGAAACAGAAGAATTTTCTCGCTAGCCTAGCCTTTCGCTTTTCATTTGTATATCTTACCTTTGCCGTATGGCAAATATCAAACCTTCATTAGCGAAAGGGACTCGTGATTTCTCTCCCCAAGAGATGGAAAGACGTAATTATATTTTTGATACGTTACGAACAGTTTTTAAAAAATTTGGATATAATGAAATTCAAACTCCTTCTTTTGAAAATCTAAGTACCTTGACCGGTAAATATGGTGAGGAAGGTGATAAATTGATTTTTAAAATTCTTAATTCAGGAGATTTTTTATCCAAAACTCCGGACGATCTAGTAGGATCGAAAATGTCTAATAAATTAATTTCATATATATCTGAAAAGGCACTACGGTATGATTTGACTGTGCCTTTTGCGCGCTTTGTTGTTATGCATCAGCATGAACTCACGCTTCCGTTTAAGAGATTTCAAATACAGCCAGTATGGCGAGCGGATCGTCCGCAACGCGGTCGATATCGCGAGTTTTATCAATGTGATGTAGATGTCGTTGGTTCCTCATCCTTATTGAATGAAGCGGAATTCATTTTGATCTATGAGGAAGCGTTAGGTCGTTTAGGATTGTCCGATTTTACCATTAAAGTGAATAACAGGAAGATATTGTCGGGAATTGCAGAGGTTATCGGTAAACCGGAGCTTATTGTCGATATGACTGTAGCTATTGATAAGTTAGATAAAATAGGTTTTGAAGGTGTGAATCGCGAGTTGTTGGAACGAGGTTTTACTGCCGAAGATTTGCTTGTTTTGGAGCCGATTATTCTTTTAAAAGGCTCAAATATTGAAAAAATAGAAGCTTTGAAAGGAATTTTGGCACATTCAATTATAGGTTTGGAGGGAGTAAAAGAGTTGGAAGATGTTTTTACTTATATTGTGAACTTTAAGAGAGAGGACTTGTTAAATGCTATAGTTGAAATTGATATTACTTTAGCAAGGGGCTTAAATTATTATACAGGATGTATTTTTGAAGTGAAAACGAATGAAGTGTCGATGGGGAGCATAGGTGGAGGTGGACGTTATGATGATTTGACAGGTATGTTTGGTTTAAAGGATTTAACAGGCGTGGGGGTTTCTTTCGGCGCGGATCGGATCTATGATGTGTTGGATGAATTGAAATTATTTCCTTCTTCTTCTGCTACAGGGACTAAAGTACTTATTACTAATTTCGATAAAGCTTTTGAAACGTATACATTGCCGATTTTACTGCAGTTGCGAAATTCCGGCATTGCAGCAGAACTATACCCGACTACTGCTAAATTAAAAAAACAGATGAGCTATGCGGACGACAAGAGAATCCCTTATGTTCTATTAGTTGGAGAAGAAGAAATTTCCGCGAGTGAAATATCTTTGAAGAATATGGTGACTGGTGAACAACAAAAGCTTAAGATTGATCAGTTGATGGTTCTGCTGAAAAACGAAGAGGTGATATAGCTTCTTTTTGCGGTAGTCGTAATATGGAATAAAATATTTTTGTGACAAAAAAGCACTATTTACCGCTGAAATATTGTCCGAAATATCGTTATAAATGATTAGATTTGTGGTCGGATTAGTTAAGAAATTCAATACTTTAAAATGAGTTCAACACCTATAACAAAAGAAACATATCTAGAGTGGTATAGATCTATGCTGCTTATGCGTAAATTCGAAGAAAAGACAGGACAGTTATACGGACAGCAAAAAATCCGTGGTTTTTGTCATTTGTACATTGGACAGGAAGCTGTTATGGCGGGTACAATGTCTGTTATTAAAGCAGAGGATTCAGTTATAACGGCTTATAGAGATCATGCGCATGCCTTAGCTAAAGGTGTTTCTGCTGATGCTTGTATGGCGGAGATGTTCGGGAAGATAACTGGGTGTTCGAAAGGTAAAGGTGGTTCTATGCACTTTTTCTCGAAAGAGCATAAGATGATGGGTGGACATGGTATTGTCGGTGGTCAGATCCCTTTGGGCGCTGGTATCGCATTTGCGGAAAAATACTTGGGTACACAGAATGTGAATGTCTGTTATATGGGAGATGGAGCTGTACGTCAAGGGGCTTTCAACGAAACGTTGAATATGGCTATGACTTGGAAATTGCCTGTAATATTCGTTTGTGAGAATAATGGATATGCTATGGGGACTTCAGTAGCTCGTACAACTAATATGATTGATATCTATAAAATGGGACACGGTTTCGATATGCCAAGCGCAGCAGTAGATGGAATGGATGTTGTCGCTGTGCATAATGCGATGGATGAGGCTGTTCAGCGTGCTCGGGCAGGTGAAGGTCCGACATTTTTAGAGATTCGTACTTACCGTTATAAAGGTCACTCGATGTCTGACCCTGCCAAATATCGTACAAAGGAAGAACTTGAAGATTACAAAGGTAGAGATCCTCTATTGGCAACAAAAGCTGCAATTTTGGAAAATGAATATGCTGATGATACTTGGTTCGCTGAGGTAGATGCTGAAATTAAGAAGATTGTTGAAGCTTCTGTTAAATTTGCTGAAGAATCTCCTTATCCTGATGCGTCTGAAATTTATAAAGATGTTTATGTACAAGAGGATTATCCTTTTGTGATGGACTAATTAAAAGGAATTACTTTAACTTAAAGATATAATCTACTATAACAAATGGCTGAAGTAGTAAAAATGCCGAAAATGAGCGACACCATGACCGAAGGTGTTATCGCTAAATGGCACAAAAAAGTCGGTGATAAGGTAAACTCAGGCGATTTAATTGCTGAAGTTGAAACAGATAAAGCGACAATGGACTTCGAATCTTATCAAGAGGGTACGTTGTTGTATATTGGACCTAAGGAAGGTGAAGCGGTAGCTATTGATGCTGTTATTGCTGTGTTGGGTGAAGAAGGAGAGGACTATAAAGCGCTTTTGGAAGGTGGTGCTGCACCAGTTAAAAATGAAGAGCCTACTAAAGAAGAGAAGTCTGAAACTCCTACTGAAGATTCTTCTACGGCAAATGCTGTTTCTGCGGAGGATTTAGGTTGTACAGTGATTACAATGCCATTGTTAAGTGATACTATGACTGAAGGTGTCATTGCACAATGGAATTTCAAGGTCGGCGATGCAATTAAATCTGATGATGCAATTGCGGATGTAGAGACTGATAAGGCGACTATGGAAGTTACAGCCTACGCTGAAGGTACATTACTTTATATAGGTGTTGAAGCTGGTCAAGCCGCGAAAGTTAATGGTATTATTGCCATTGTAGGGCCTGCTGGAACAGATATCACACCTTTATTAAATCAGAAATCTAGTGTTGGTACTTCTGCGAAAGAATCAACCTCTAAAGATGAATCGTCTGTCGCAAAGGCTGAGAGTAATCCTGCTGCAATAGAGGATAATAAAGTAAATCAGGACGACTCTCGTGTAAAAGCGTCACCTTTAGCTCGTAAAATTGCGAAAGATAAAGGGATTAATTTAAATGATGTGAAGGGGTCTGCTGATGGAGGACGTATTGTAAAGAAAGATGTTGAAGGATTTGTGCCTTCTGCAAAAACAGAAGTTCCAAAAGTTGCTTCGTCTTCTGCTCCTGTATCTGAAACGAAGTCTATTACTTTACCTCAGTTTATTGGTGAAGAAAAATATACAGAGCAAAATGTTTCACAAATGCGTAAAACAATTGCTCGACGTCTTGGTGAATCCTTGTTTACGGCTCCTCATTTCTATTTGACGATCTCAATTGATATGGATAATGCGATAGCTGCACGTGGACAGATTAATACAGTTGCTCCTGTAAAAGTTTCCTTTAACGATATTGTTATTAAAGCTGTAGCGGTTGCTTTGAAGCAACATCCTGCAGTCAACTCTTCTTGGAGAGGTGATAAGATTCGTTTTAATGAGCATGTTAATGTAGGTGTCGCCATGGCGGTAGAAGATGGCTTGTTGGTTCCTGTAGTTCGTTTTGCTGATGGAAAATCGCTCTCTCATATTTCCGCTGAGGTAAAAGAGTATGGGCAGAAAGCAAAGGCTAAGAAATTACAACCTGCTGATTGGGAAGGTTCTACTTTTACGGTTTCGAACTTAGGTATGTTTGGTATAGATGAATTTACGTCGATTATCAATTCTCCAGACGGTGCTATTCTCTCTGTAGGAGCTATTCAACAAGTTCCTGTTGTTAAAGATGGGTCTGTTGTTCCTGGTAATATTATGAAGTTGACGTTAGGTTGTGATCACCGTGTTGTTGATGGTGCAACTGGAGCAGCTTTTCTTCAAACTCTAAAAGGATTGTTGGAAGCGCCTATTCGCTTGTTAGCTTAGTCACTGGTAAAATATTTAATGATTTTAGCCCTTTAGTCTTACTAAAGGGCTTTTTATGTTTTAAGTAAGTGTGATTTAATTTTTATTAAAATATTAGTATTGATTAAAGTATTGTTTTTTTTTTTTTTAAACAATACTGGTTAAAGAACTTAAGTAATGGTTGGGGATTGTTTCTCTGTAAAAAATATGCTGTAAATAGTTTTCTTTATTCTTTTTATTGTTATTTCTGGTAATAAATACTATTTTGGGTAATTCTGCATTTTTAGGTAAAACGTAATATTTGAGGTAGTAATAGTGAGAGTAAATTTTTTTATTTTAATCTTAATTGGTGCTGTGGGAATGTACGCTTGTTCTTCCCCAAAAAAAAGACAAGAGGAAATTGTACAAAGGCAAGATGAAAAAGATAGTATATCTCTTGTGTACAACCCAGTAGATGAGGATCCGCTAATTGATGCTTTCATGCAGAAATTGCATGTTAAATCTGCATTTAATGGTAATGTATTAATTGCAAAAGGGGGGAAGATTATTTATCAGAAGTCCTTCGGATGGGCAGATTATCTTCGCAAAGATAGTTTAAAAATAACCTCAAAGTTTGAACTAGCATCGGTTTCTAAGCCTATTACAGCTATAGGTATATTGAAATTGGTCGAACAAGGCAAACTACGACTAAATCAAACAGTCAATGATTTTTTTCCAGAATTTCCGTACCTAGGTGTGACTGTTGAAATGTTGTTAACTCATCGCAGTGGTTTGCCAAATTACGTTTATTTTTCGGAGGAGGTTTGGAAGGATAAGAAGAAAGGTATGACTAATATGGATGCTATGAATTTACTTATAGAACATAAGCCTCCTAGATACGGAGCCCCAAACGGACGCTTCCTTTATAATAATTCTAATTTTATGGTTTTGGGGTCTATTATTGAAAAGGTTACCGGTAAGGATTTTGCTACATACATGAAGGAAACTGTTTTTGATCCTGCAGGTATGAAAAATACGGCTGTGCTTTCTAAAGCTGTATACGAAAAAATCCCCACAGATGTTGTAGGGCATGATAAAGTCTGGAGAAGATCTGTTGTGCAGAATTTTCTTGATGGTCCAGTTGGTGATAAAGGTATTTACAGTACTGTTCAGGATTTGTTTTTACTAGATTTAGCGTTAAAAGAAGGACGTATTTTGCAAAAACAAGTTTTGGACTCTGCATATGTGCCTCGTAGCGATGCTAAGCGCAGCTTATTTAGTTACGGTTATGGTTGGCGTACTTTTTCACCAAAACAAGCACAGATCGTGTACCATACGGGGTGGTGGCATGGGTTTAGAAACCTCTACGTACGTGATCTTACTGACGATATTACGATCGTATTTCTGTCGAATATGGCGAACGGTAGTCTGGTGAAATTAGATGATTTGTATAAAATCTTAAAAATGCCTATTTTGAGACAAAATGCATATAATGCAAATGGAGATTTTGTTGTTAACTAACTTATAAATGATGTATGAAAAAGACACTTATATTAGGCGCAAGTACGAACCCAGCACGTTATGCTTATTTGGTCGCAAATAAGTTGGTTAGGAAAGGTTATCCTATCGTCAATGTAGGCCGTAAGCGAGGTAAAGTTGCAGGGGTGGACATCGAAGAAATGGGAGAGGTGTATACGGATATTGATACTATTACTTTATATGTGGGGCCCTTGAATCAAGAGGTATACTATGATTATATTTTGGAGACACGTCCTAAACGAGTAATTTTTAATCCGGGTACTGAGAATCTCGAACTTCGAGCTAGGTTGGAGGCTGCTGGTATAGCGAGTTTAGATGCTTGTACATTAGTTATGCTTAACACGGGGCAATATTAAAATATTTTTTTGTAAAAAATAGGGTGCCTTGCATGTCAGTGTAGGGCACTTTTTGCTTAATTTATGTCGAGGATGTACTCGCATTTCTTGTACTTCTTATAGAAATTACAATTTGTAAGCGGTGCGTTTTCCATGGCACAAATCGGATAACGCATTGCTATAGTCCGATGATTTTATATTGTGAAAAGAAAAAAGTTAAAAATAATCCTTTAATTATTTGATAGTTATAAAAATGTTTGTAATTTTGCAATCCCTTTATGGGGAAAGTATGTCTTGAGCGAAGCCCTACTGCTTCGATGGACTTTTAATTAATTTATTTATAACATGTCAGGAATTATTGGTAAAAAAGTAGGAATGACCAGCCTGTTCGATGCGGAAGGGAAGAATATCCCTTGTACAGTAATTGAGGCTGGGCCGTGCGTGGTAACGCAGATACGTACGGTAGAAAAGGATGGCTATGCGGCTCTTCAACTTGGTTATGATGATGCTAAGGAAAAGAATACGACAGCTCCTTTAAAAGGACACTTTGCAAAAGCAGGAGTGGCTCCTAAGCGTAAGCTAGTTGAATTCAAAACTTTTGAAGACGAGAAACAACTAGGTGACATCGTGGATGTGACTATCTTTGCTGAAGGTGAGTACGTAGATGTAGTCGGTACTTCTAAAGGTAAAGGTTTCCAAGGTGTAATGAAGCGTCACGGATTTGGTGGTGTAGGTGGTGCGACTCACGGTCAGCACAACAGACTACGTGCTCCAGGTTCACTAGGTGCTTCTTCTTGGCCTTCACGTGTATTCAAAGGAATGCGCATGGCGGGTCGTACAGGTGGTGATAGAGTGAAAGTTCAAAACTTACAGATTTTGAAAGTTTATGCTGATCAAAACCTAATTGTTGTTAGTGGTTCCATTCCAGGAGCTAAAGGTTCATATGTAATCGTAGACAAATAGTAGAGATGGAAGTTAACGTATTAAATTTATCAGGTAAAGAAACAGGTGCCAAGGTGCAACTGCCTGAGTCAGTATTCGGTGTAAAGCCTAACGACCATGCGATCTATTTGGATGTGAAACAATACTTAGCGAACCAACGCCAAGGAACTCACAAATCTAAACAACGTAATGAAATCGCGGGTTCTACGCGTAAATTGCATAAACAAAAAGGTACTGGTGGTGCTCGTGCGGGTTCTATCAAATCTCCATTGTTTAATGGTGGTGGTCGTGTATTCGGTCCTCAACCACGTGACTATAGTTTCAAATTGAACAAAAAATTGAAGCAAGTAGCACGTAAATCAGCATTGAGCTATAAAGCACAAGAGAACAATATTTTGGTGTTAGATGCAGTAAGCTTCGAATCCATCAAAACTAAAAACTATGTGTCTTTGATCAACGCGTTGAACGTAGCTGACGAGAAAACCTTATTGGTTTTGCCAGCATACGATAACAATGTTTATTTATCAAGCAGAAACTTGAAGAAAGCAAAAGTAATCGCAGCTTCAGATTTGAACACTTACGATGTGTTGAATGCAACAAAACTTTTGTTAACTGCGGATTCTGTTAAAACTTTGGAGGAAGCATTCGCTAAGTAATATGGAAATTATCAAAAAACCTATTTTGACTGAGAAAGCTTCGTTATTGACGGAGAAATTGAATCGTTATGCTTTCAAAGTTGACCACAGAGCTAATAAAATCCAGATTAAACAAGCTGTAGAAGAAATGTTCGGTGTTACTGTATTAGCAGTAAATACTGCGGTAGTAGCTGGTAAAGCAAAGAGCCGTTACACGAAAGCTGGTTTCGTTTCTGGAAGAAGCCCTAAGTATAAAAAAGCCATCATCACGGTGAAAGATGGCGAAACTATTGACTTTTACAGTACACTATAATAAGAAATGGCAGTTAAAAGATTCAAACCGGTAACCCCTGGTACGCGTTTCAGAGTGGGTGCAGACTACTCTGATATTACTACAAACGTTCCTGAAAAGTCGTTGGTAGTAGGTAGCAACAAGAGATCAGGTGGACGTAATAAATCCGGTAAAATGACTATGCGTTATATCGGTGGGGGACACAAAAAAACATACCGATTAATAGATTTCAAACGCGATAAAAAAGATATCCCTGCAAAAGTAGCTACTATTGAGTACGATCCGAACCGTACTGCTCGTATTGCTTTGTTGCATTACGCAGACGGTGAGAAACGTTACATCGTAGCTCCAGCTGGTTTAACAGTTGGACAGACAGTAATTGCAGGTGATAAAGTAGCCCCAGAAGTTGGTAATACATTGCCACTTGCTAATATTCCGCTAGGTTCGATCATCCACAACATTGAATTGAACCCAGGTCAAGGAGGTTCAATTGCACGTTCTGCAGGAACATATGCGCAATTGTCAGCTCGTGACGGTAAGTATGCCATCATCAAATTGCCTTCAGGTGAGACTCGTATGATTTTATTGACTTGTGTTGCTACAATAGGTTCAGTATCTAATGCTGAGAAAGCAAACCAAGTATTAGGTAAAGCGGGTCGTAAACGTCACTTAGGTCGTCGTCCTCGCGTTCGTGGTGTTGCGATGAACCCAGTAGATCACCCTATGGGTGGTGGTGAAGGTCGTACTTCGGGAGGTCACCCACGCTCACGTACAGGTGTGTTAGCTAAAGGCTTTAAAACACGTTACAAGAAGAAAACATCGAATCGTTACATCATTGAGAGAAGGAAAAAATAATGGCTCGTTCAATTAAAAAAGGTCCTTATATCGATCACAACTTAGAAAGAAAAGTTCTTTCTATGAATGAAACAAACAAAAAATCAGTAATCAAAACTTGGTCTCGTAGATCAATGATTTCTCCTGATTTTGTTGGCCATACCTTCGCAGTGCACAACGGGAACAAATTTATTCCTGTGTATGTAACAGAAAATATGGTAGGTCACAAGCTTGGTGAATTTGCGCCTACGCGTACATTTAAAGGCCACGCAGAAAAGAAAAAATAATTAGGTAATGGAAGCAACAAAGAAACTTAAGAAGTCTGTCCTTATCAGACAGCGCAAAGAGCAGGAAAAAGCTCAAGTAGGAGGAGCTTCTACTGCCAAGTTATTGAACTGCCCTACTTCACCGCGTAAAATGCGGTTGGTGGTAGATCTTATCCGTGGTGAAAAAGTAGAGAACGCTCTTTATATCTTGAAACATTCAAGTAAAGAAGCTGCTGCACGTGTTGAAAAATTATTATTATCAGCTATTAAAAACTGGGAAGCTAGCAATGAAGGAGCTTCTTTAGAAGGCAGTGCTTTATTTGTAAAAGAGATATCTGTAGGTGGAGGCCGTCAATTGAAAAGATTACGTCCAGCGCCTCAAGGTCGCGGTTATAGAATTCGCAAGCGTTCAAATCACGTGACTTTGGTCGTAGATAGTTTAAACAACGTTAACAACTAATTTAGTATAAGAATGGGACAAAAGGCAAATCCAATAGGTAGCAGATTAGGTATCATCAAAGGATGGGATTCTAATTGGTTCGGAGGCAACAACTATTCTGATAAGTTAGTTGAGGACGAAAAAATCAGAAAATATCTTTCTGTACGTATCGCAAAAGGTGGCGTAGCAAAAGTTGTTATCGAAAGAACTTTAAAACGTATCACTGTTACTATCCATACTGCACGTCCAGGAATCGTTATCGGTAAAGGTGGTCAAGAGGTTGACAAGATTAAAGAAGAGTTGAAGAAATTGACGAAGAAAGACGTTCAAATCAATATCTTCGAGATCAAACGCCCTGAGTTAGATGCGAAATTGGTGGCAGAAGGCATTGCTAAACAACTTGAAGCTCGTATTTCATTCCGTCGCGCAATGAAAACAACAATTGCTTCAACAATGCGTATGGGTGCTGAAGGTATTAAAGTAATGTGTTCTGGTCGTTTAGGTGGTGCTGAAATGGCTCGTACTGAACAGTATAAAGAAGGAAGAACTCCTCTTCACACATTGCGTGCAGATATCGATTACGCATTAGCAGAAGCATTGACTACTTACGGTAAAATTGGTGTTAAGGTTTGGATATGTAAAGGTGAAGTTTACGGCAAACGTGACTTATCGCCTAATATCGGCCAAACATCTAACACAAAAACACGTACTGGCAACGAAGGCGGTGAACGTCGCGAACGCGATAATCGTAAAGGTGGTCGTGGTGGAAATAACCGTGGTGGAAATAATAACCGTGGTGGAAATAACCGTGGTGGTGCAAATAGAGGTTAATTAAGTTTAATAGATTACAACAAATGTCCGCCAACGGGCGGATTAAATAAAATACGAACATGTTACAGCCAAAAAGAACGAAGTTCAGAAAGATGCAGAAAGGCCGCATGAAAGGTAACGCTTCTCGTGGAGCGGAATTAGCTTTCGGTTCTTTCGGTATCAAATCGCTGGAGTCAGCATGGATCACTAGCCGTCAGATAGAGGCTGCACGTATCGCCGTTACACGTTTTATGAAACGTGAAGGTCAAGTGTGGATCCGTATCTTCCCTGATAAACCTGTTACGAAAAAACCTGCAGAGGTACGTATGGGTAAAGGTAAGGGTGCTCCAGAATACTGGGTAGCGGTAGTACGCCCAGGCCGTATGTTATTTGAAGCAGAAGGTGTGCCTTTGGAAGTTGCCAAAGAAGCATTACGTTTAGCTGCTCAAAAGCTGCCGGTTCAAACTAAGTTTGTTTTACGTAGAGATTACGTAGAAGCATAAAAATCGTTGGTAATGTCAATAGTTTAGCCTTGTGGCCGTTACCCACAAGGCTTCATATAAACAAAATTGATAACCCAGCACAAACTGAAATCAAATGAAAAATTCAGAAATCATCGAATTATCACAAGAGGAACTTACAGCTCGTCTTAAAGAAGAGAAAGCTGCTCTTAACAAGTTGAAATTTGCCCATGCTGTTTCTGCTATTGAGAACCCTAACGTAATCAAAGCTGCACGCAGAAATATCGCTCGTATCTCTACTGAGATTTCGAAACGTAAGGTCGCTGCAAAATCTGAAACAGCCGCTGAGGCACAATAAGTAAAGTCGAAATGGAAAGAAAATTAAGAAAAACAAGAATCGGCTTAGTAGTTAGCAACAAAATGGACAAATCTATTGTAGTGGCTGTTGAACGTAAAGTAAAGCACCCTATTTACGGTAAGTTTGTGAAAAAAACTACTAAATTTAAAGCTCATGACGAAACAAATACCTGCGGTATCGGCGATACGGTATTAATTATGGAAACTCGTCCGCTGAGTAAAACAAAGAACTGGAGATTAGTTGAAATTTTAGAAAGGGCTAAATAATGGTACAACAGGAATCAAGATTAAATGTAGCCGACAACTCAGGTGCTAAAGAAGTTTTAGTTATCCGTGTATTGGGCGGTACGCGTAAGCGTTATGCATCTATCGGTGATAAAATTGTTGTTACCGTAAAGAGCGCTTTACCTTCAGGAAACGTGAAAAAAGGTTCCGTTTCTAAAGCAGTAGTAGTTCGCACGAAAAAAGAAATTCGTCGTAAAGATGGTTCATATATTCGTTTCGACGATAATGCTGCAGTATTGTTAAATAATAACGATGAACCACGTGGAACACGTATTTTTGGCCCTGTGGCTCGTGAATTACGTGAAAAGCAGTTCATGAAAATCGTATCACTAGCACCGGAGGTTTTATAATTATGGCACAAAAAACAAAAACAACTCACAAAATCAAAATTAAAAAAGGTGATTTAGTGAAAGTTATCGCTGGTAACTCTAAAGGTAAGCAAGGAAAAGTATTGCAAGTTTTAGTGGACGCAAACAGAGCTGTCGTTGAAGGCGCTAACATCGTTAAAAAACACACTAAACCTAGCGCAGCTAATCCTAATGGAGGTATCATTGAGAAAGAAGCTGCTATCAACATTTCTAATTTGGCTTTAATCGACGCTAAAACAGGAGAAACTACTCGTATTGGTCGTAAAGTTAATGCAGAAGGAAAAATTGTTCGTTACGCAAAAAAATCAGGGGAGGAAATTAAATAATGACTTACGTACCAAGATTGAAAGCGAAATATGCGGAAGAAATCCGTACAGCGCTTAAAGAAAAATTCCAGTATAAAAGCGTTATGCAAGTTCCTAAACTGGAGAAAATTGTAGTATCCCAAGGTGTTGGTGCAGCTACTTCAGATAAAAAATTGATTGATAACTCTGTGTCTGAATTGACATTGATTACTGGTCAACAAGCTGTGCCTACAAAATCTAAAAAGGATATCTCTAACTTCAAATTGCGTAAAGGTATGCCAATTGGTGCGCGAGTAACATTGCGTGACAATAATATGTATGAGTTTTTAGATCGTTTGATTGCTGTTTCTTTACCTCGTATTCGTGACTTCCGTGGTATAAATGATAAAGGTTTCGACGGTAGAGGTAACTATAACCTAGGTATTACTGAACAGATTATTTTCCCGGAGATTAATATTGATAGAATCAATAAAATCCAAGGGATGGATATTACATTTGTAACTTCGGCTGGTACTGATGTTGAAGCGTTGGAATTATTGAAACAATTCGGTTTACCATTCAAAAATCAAAATTCAAACAACAATGGCTAAAGAAGGATTAAAAGCACGCGAAGTAAAGCGTCAGAAATTGGTAGCTAAATATGCGGATAAACGTGCGGCTCTAAAAGCTGCTGGTGATTATGCTGCATTAGATAAATTGCCAAAGAATGCTTCACCTGTACGTTTGCACAATCGTTGTAAGTTGACAGGTCGTCCTAAAGGATATATGCGTCAATTTGGTATCTCTCGTGTAACTTTCCGTGAGATGGCATTAGATGGTAAAATCCCGGGAGTGAAAAAAGCTTCTTGGTAATCAGAAAAAAAACTTTTACTTTTGCCCGGATAAACCCATAATAGGGTTTATCGGGTTTTTTCGTGTTGAAAAATTTTATACACAGACAATAGGTCCATTCTTAGGTTAGAAAAGGAAACCATTGTCATAATTTTATATATAATGAATACAGATCCAATAGCGGATTACCTTACACGAGTAAGGAATGCCATTAAGGCCAACCATAGGGTTGTTGAGATTCCTGCATCGAACCTAAAAAAAGAGATCACAAAAGTTCTTTTTGATAAAGGTTACATTGCTAATTACAAATTTGAGGAGACTGGTGTTCAAGGCTCTATTAAGGTAGCTTTGAAATATCATCCTATTAGCAAAATTCCGGCTATTCGCACATTGACACGTGTGAGTAAACCTGGTTTAAGAAAGTATGCAAGTGTTGATAATCTTCCTCGCGTTTTGAACGGTTTGGGTATAGCTATCTTGTCAACTTCTAAGGGAGTAATGACAGATAAGGAGGCCCGCCTACAAAATGTAGGTGGTGAGGTTTTATGTTACGTTTATTAATCTAGGTAAAAACACAAAGAAAAGATGTCAAGAATTGGAAAAGCGCCTATCGCTATTCCCTCGGGAGTATCGATAACTGTATCAGATAAAAATCTGGTAACAGTTAAAGGACCAAAAGGCGAATTAACACAGCAAGTAGATCGCGACATTACCGTTAAACAAGAAGAAGGTAATATCGTTGTAACACGTCCTACTGAACAAAAGAAACACAAAGCATTACACGGCCTATACCGTGCTTTAATCAATAACATGGTTGTTGGTGTTACAGAAGGTTATAAAACTACACAAGAATTAGTCGGTGTTGGTTATCGTGCTAGTAATACAGGTAACACACTTGAGTTAACTTTAGGTTTCTCTCACCAGATTGTTTTCGTATTGCCACAGGAAATTAAAGTAACTACAACTGCTGAAAAAGGTAAAAACCCAACGATCATTTTAGAATCTGCTGATAAGCAATTGATCGGTCAAGTTGCCGCAAAAATCCGTAGCTTCCGTAAGCCTGAGCCTTACAAAGGAAAAGGTGTTAAGTTTGCAGGTGAAGTATTAAGAAGAAAAGCAGGTAAATCAGCTAAAAAATAATAACCATGGCAGGAAATAAATCATCTCGCAGAGAGCGAATCAAAAAAGGAATAAGAAAAAACCTGACTGGATCAGTTGAGCGTCCACGGTTATCAGTTTTTAGAAGTAACAAAGGTATCTACGCACAAATTATCGATGATACAACTGGCAAAACTTTAGTTTCTGCTTCTTCAATTTCGAAAGAATTTGCTGCTTCTGGAACTAAAATCGAGCAGTCGAAAGCAGTGGGTAAATTGGTTGCAGAGAAAGCTGTAGCAGCAGGTATTAGCAAAGTAGTTTTTGACCGTAATGGGTACTTATACCATGGCCGTGTTCAATCATTGGCTGAAGGTGCTCGCGAAGGCGGTTTGGACTTTTAATCAATAAGAAGATGGCATTAAGCAATATAAAAAGAGTAAAATCAAGCGAAATTGAATTGAAAGATCGCTTAGTAAGCATCCAGCGTGTAGCTAAAGTTACTAAAGGTGGTCGTACCTTCAGTTTCTCTGCTATCGTCGTTGTCGGAGACGAGAACGGAATAGTAGGATACGGTCTTGGGAAAGCGAAAGAGGTAACTGAAGCTATTACCAAAGGTATCGATGATGCAAAGAAAAACTTAATTAAAGTTCCTATCATCAACGGTACAGTGCCTCACGAACAATATGGAAAATATTCCGGTGGTCGTGTATTGGTACAACCAGCAGTACATGGTACTGGAGTCCTTGCAGGCGGTGCAATGCGTGCGGTTTTGGAGAGTGCGGGTATCAAAGACGTATTGGCTAAGTCGTTAGGTTCATCTAACCCACATAATGTGGTTAAGGCAACTATCGATGCTTTAGGGAACCTACGTGATGCATATACGGTTGCTCAAAACCGCGGCGTCGATTTAAATAAAGTATTTAACGGTTAATTATCATGGCAAAAATTAAAATCACCCAGATAAAGAGCGTTATCGACAGAAGCGAGCGCCAAAAGAAAACTATTGAGGCTTTAGGTTTGAAACGTATCAACCACTCAGTAGAAGTTGAAGCTACACCTGCTATTATTGGTATGGTAAGAAAAGTGAATCACTTAGTAGCTATCGAAACTATTTAATATTGTAATGGAAAGAATTTTTGGATTCTTTCCATTTTATTAATTATTTTTTAATCGTTACGACCTGTTTAGTGAGAGCGAAGGCGTAACACAATTTCAAACAAAATGAATTTAAGTAATTTAAAACCAGCTAAAGGTTCTGTAAAAAGCAAAAAACGTATCGGTAGAGGTCAAGGTTCTGGACGTGGTGGTACATCCACTCGCGGTCATAAAGGAGCTGGTTCACGTTCTGGTACATCCACTAAAATCGGTTTCGAGGGTGGACAAATGCCATTACAACGTCGTGTGCCTAAATTTGGTTTCAAAAATATCAATCGTGTTGAGTATGTAGGTGTTAACTTAGATGTACTTCAAGCATTGGTGGAGAAACACAATTTGACTGTTGTCGATTTCGAAGCACTGCGTACACATGGCCTAGCTTCTAAAAATGACTTAATTAAAATTTTAGGTCGTGGCGAATTTTCTGCTAAAGTTGAGGTTAGCGCGCATGCATTTTCTTCTTCAGCACAAAAAGCTATCGAAGCTGCAGGTGGTTCTATCGTAAAACTTTAATATTACATGAAGAAACTAATCACAACCTTAACCAATATATGGAAAATTGAAGATTTACGTAATCGTATTATTACAACGTTACTACTTCTTCTAATCTACCGTATCGGTTGTCACGTGGTTTTACCAGGTGTTAACCCAGATGCATTGGCTACTAAGAGCAGCGACGGAAATAGCATATTGGATTTAATCAATATGTTTGCTGGGGGATCATTCTCTCGTTCGGCTATATTTGCTTTAGGCGTTATGCCTTACATTTCCGCATCGATCGTTGTTCAGTTATTGGGGATTGCGGTTCCTGCATTTCAAAAGATGCAAAAAGAGGGCGAGTCTGGTCGTAAAAAAATGAATCAGATTACACGTTATTTGACGTTAGCTATTACATTGGTTCAAGCGGTTGCTTATGTTAAAACACAAGTTCCAGCGGAAGCAAAAACACTTGCGGAACCTTTATTTACTGTTCTCTCTGCTATCGTTTTGACTGCGGGTACTTTGTTTGTGATGTGGCTTGGTGAAAAAATTACAGATAAGGGAATCGGTAATGGGATTTCTCTCATTATTATGGCGGGTATTATTGCCCAACTACCTGCTGGTATAGTGGCTGAATGGGGATCTAGGATGAGCCCAAGTGGTGGTGGTCCTATTCCATTGCTACTTGAATTTGTTGCCTTATTTTTTGTCGTCATTTTTGCTATTCTCGTTGTACAAGGTATACGTAAAGTTCCTGTACAATACGCAAAAAAGATCGTTGGAAATAAGCAAGTAGGAGGCGTTCGTCAATATATTCCGTTGAAAGTTAATGCAGCGGGTGTGATGCCTATCATTTTTGCGCAGGCTATTATGTTCTTACCAATGGCCTTATCTCAATTTTTTCCAAATTTACAGTCAGATTTTCTGACTTCGTTGAGTAATTATACTTCGGTAGCTTATAATGTAACATTTGCTGTATTAATTATTGCTTTTACATTTTTCTATACAGCTATTATGGTTAATCCTCAACAGATGTCTGAAGATATGAAGAAGAATGGCGGTTTTATACCGGGTGTAAAGCCAGGTTTTGATACCAATATTTTTATTGATAATGTTATTTCTAGAATCACTTTTCCTGGTGCAATATTCATAGCTGTTATAGCCATTATGCCGGCTTTGGCAGCTAAAGTTGGCGTAAATAACCAATTTGCACATTTTTATGGTGGTACTTCTTTATTGATTTTAGTTGGTGTTGTTTTAGATACACTTCAGCAGATTGAAAGTCATTTATTGATGCGTCATTACGATGGATTGATGAAGACAGGAAGAGTAAAAGGTCGTTCTACTGCAGCGACAGTTGAAGGAATAGATCAATCAGCAATTTAATAAATGTCTAAAGTTTATTATAAAACAGAAGATCAAATCGAGCAAATACGAGAGTCTGCAAATGTACTCTCGTTATTGCTTGGTGAAATAGCAAAGGAAATAAAACCCGGGATTACCACACTTTCCTTAGACAAGCTAGCTTACGACTTTATACACGATCATGGCGGCACTCCTGCATTTTTGAATTATCACGGATTTCCATATTCATTATGTATCTCTGTAAATGATCAGATTGTACATGGTTTTCCTAGTGATTATGTAATCAAGGAAGGTGATTTAGTTTCTGTTGACGGAGGGGTTAATTTGAATGGCTTTATAAGTGATTCTGCCTATACCTTTGGTATTGGCGAGATTTCTGATGAAGCAAAGCAGTTGTTGGAAGTCACAAAACAATCGTTGTTGAAAGGTGTGGAGCAAGCTATAGCTGGAAAACGCGTTGGGGATATCTCTTCTGCAATTCAGGAACATGTTGCACCTTACAATTATGGTATAGTCAGGGAATTGGTTGGTCATGGTGTTGGTCTTCACCTACATGAAAAGCCGGAGGTACCTAATTATGGAAAGCGTGGTGTAGGACCTAAACTTGAAACAGGGATTGTGATTTGTATCGAACCAATGATTAACGCAGGTAAAGCCGGAGTTAAGTTCTGGGACGATGGATGGACAGTAAGTACTATCGACGGTAAGTTATCTGCGCATTTTGAACAGATGGTTGCTATAAAAAAAGGTAAGCCCGATGTGCTCTTGAACTTTGAGCATGTAGAGAAAGTTTTGAATAAAAAGTAGTTGGTTTTCAATATTTTTGTTTATCTTTGCACTCCTGTTTGTGCGGGTAAAAATGTAAATTAAGTAAGAGCATATGGCTAAGCAAGCCTCAATAGAGCAAGACGGTATAATCAGAGAAGCGCTTTCGAATGCGATGTTTCGTGTGGAATTGGAGAATGGGCATGAAATTATCGCTCATATTTCTGGAAAAATGCGTATGCATTATATAAAAATTCTTCCAGGAGATAAAGTTAAGCTCGAAATGTCTCCCTATGATTTAACAAAGGGAAGGATTACTTATCGTTACAAATAGTAATCGAAGTGTTTTTCCGTAAATAGATTTTTAAAATATTATTACTATGAAAGTAAGAGCATCTATAAAAAAACGTAGCGCGGATTGTAAAATTATTCGTCGCAAAGGCAAAGTTTTTGTAATCAACAAAAAGAACCCTAAGTTTAAACAACGTCAAGGGTAAGTTTTAATTCACATAATAGCTTAAAATATTATATGGCAAGGATATCAGGTATAGATTTACCTAAAAACAAAAGAGGCGTTATAGGCCTTACGTATATATTCGGTATCGGTCGCACTACTGCTTCTTATATTTTAGAGAAAGCTGGTATTAGCGAAGATGTTAAGGTATCAGAATGGAATGATGATCAGTTAGCTGCGATTCGTACGATCATTAACGAAGAAGTTAAAGTTGAAGGAGCTTTGCGCTCTGAAGTTCAATTGAACATCAAACGTTTAATGGATATTGGTTGTTACCGTGGTTTACGTCACCGCAAGCATTTACCTGTTCGTGGTCAGCGCACTAAAAACAACTCGCGTACTCGTAAAGGTAAACGCAAAACAGTTGCAAACAAGAAAAAAGCTACTAAATAATAATTGAGAAATGGCTAAGAGTAAAAAAGTTACTAAAAAGCGTATCGTAGTTATTGAGCCTGTTGGTCAAGCTCATATCAACGCTACCTTTAACAACATTATCGTTACATTAACTAATAATCAAGGACAAACTATTTCATGGTCATCTGCTGGTAAAATGGGCTTTAGAGGTTCTAAAAAGAATACTCCTTATGCCGCAGGACAGGCAGCTAATGATTGCGGTAAAGTTGCATACGATTTAGGTTTACGCAAAGTTGAAGTTTTTGTAAAAGGTCCGGGAGCGGGACGTGAGTCTGCTATTCGTACATTACAAACTGTAGGTATTGATGTGACAACTATCAAGGATATCACTCCACTTCCTCACAACGGATGTCGTCCTCCAAAACGTAGAAGAGTTTAATAATAGTATTGTTTAAGATAAGATTCTCCAGCTATAGGCTGATAGATACTTCAAACAGAAAGAAAAATGGCAAGATATACAGGACCTAAGTCCAAAATAGCTCGTAAATTCAGAGAACCAATTTTTGGACCTGATAAAGCATTAGAAAAAAAGAATTATCCTCCAGGACAACATGGTCCATCAAAAAGAAGAGGTAAACAATCTGAATATGCAATTCAGTTGTTAGAAAAGCAAAAAGCGAAATATACTTACGGTGTATTAGAGCGTCAATTCCGTACGTTATTTGGAAAGGCGTCTGCTAAGCAAGGTATTACAGGTGAGAACTTCTTGAAGTTATTAGAAGCTCGTTTGGATAATGTTGTTTACCGTTTAGGTATCGCTTCAACTCGTGCAGCAGCGCGTCAGTTGGTATCACATAAGCATGTCACTGTTAACGGTGAAGTCGTTAATATTCCATCATATAGTCTACGTCCTGGTGACGTGATCGCAGTTCGTGAGCGTTCTAAATCATTGGAAGCAATTTCTTCTTCTGTCGAAGGACGGAAAATTAATAAATTCAGTTGGTTGGAATGGAATGCTAATGAATTACAAGGAACATTTGTTTCTTTCCCAGAGAGAGCGGATATTCCTGAAAACATTAAAGAGAATTTAATCGTAGAGTTGTACTCTAAATAAAATAAATAGTAGAAGTAAGCGATATCGAAAAGATATGGCTTGCTTCTACTATATTTTTACGTTATTAATAAAAACTTTTAAAAAGAAATAAATGGCAATTCTAGCATTTCAAAGACCGGATAAAGTTATCATGCAAAAATCAACAGATTTTGATGGTACTTTCGAATTTCGTCCATTAGAGCCAGGTTTTGGTGTAACTATTGGTAATGCTTTGCGCCGTATTTTATTGTCCTCCTTGGAAGGATATGCAATTACGTCGGTGAGGTTTTCAGGCGTTTCGCACGAATTCTCTACTATCAAAGGTGTTGTTGAAGACGTTACGGAGATTATCTTGAACTTGAAGCAAGTACGTTTCAAAAAGACAGGTGAGCAAGGTGATAGTGAGAAGATATTTGTTGTAATTAATGGTCAGGAGCAGTTTAAAGCTGGAGACGTTACTAAGTTTTCAAATAACTTTACAGTATTAAACCCTGATTTGGTTATCTGTAACATGGACAGTAGCGTTACCATTGAGGTCGAGTTATCGGTATCTAAAGGACGTGGTTATGTAAATGCTGAAGAAAATAAAGTTACTGACGGTCCAGTAGGTTTGATTGCTGTCGATTCTATCTACACACCTATTAAGAATGTAAAATATACCATTGAGAATTATCGTGTAGAACAAAAAACGGACTACGAGAAATTGTTGTTGGATATTTCTACTGATGGCTCTATTCATCCTGAGGAAGCTTTGAAAGAAGCTGCTAAAATCTTGATTCAACATTTCATGTTGTTCTCAGATGAGAATATGTTATTGGAGTCTCAAACGAAGGAAGAAACAAAAGTTGTGGACGAAGAGATCTTACATATGCGTAAGATTTTGAAAACTGAACTTGTGGATCTAGATTTGTCTGTTCGTGCTCTAAATTGCTTAAAAGCAGCTGACATTCGTACATTAGCTGAACTCGTGACATACGATGTTGCAGATATGTTGAAATTCCGCAACTTCGGTAAGAAGTCTTTGAGCGAGATCCAGGAATTGGTTAAGTCTAAAGGTTTATCTTTTGGTATGAACTTGACAAAATATAAACTTGACGAAGAATAAGTAATTAATAAAAACAATAAGCGACCTGTTGCATAATTCCCCAAAGTAGTAATAAGTTAAAATCGAGAATTTTCAATTTTAGCTTGTTATTTTAAGGACGGTATGCACAAAAAAAATAACAAAATGAGACACGGAAAAAAAGTAAACCACTTAGGCCGCACTGACAGTCACCGTAAGGCGATGTTAGCTAATATGGCGACTTCATTGATTAAACACAAACGAATTACGACAACTTTGGCTAAAGCAAAAGCTCTACGTACGTATGTGGAACCATTGATCACAAAATCTAAAAACGATACAACGCATTCTCGTCGTACGGTATTTGCTTACTTGAAAGATAAAGATGCTGTTACAATATTGTTTCGCGAAATTTCTGAAAAAGTTGCTACACGTCCAGGTGGATATACGCGTATTATCAAACTTGAGAATCGTTTAGGTGATAATGCAGAGATGGCGTTTATAGAACTGGTTGATTATAATGAAGTTTACGGTCAAACAGCGAAAACAGAAAAGAAAACTACTCGCCGTCGTGGTGGTGCTAAAAAGAAAGCATCAGACGTGGCAATCGAGGCTACTGATGAAGTAAAATCTGAAGAGGCTACTGTTATAGAAACAGAAAGCCCAGCTGAAGAAAAAAAGGAAGACTAGTTTATATAGTTCTCCAAATTAAAGAATCCTCGATGTTATCATCGGGGATTTTTTGTTTATCACTTATCTCACATTTTATTTTATTTTATTGACTTAATACACTGTCTCTTATTTATATTTGCGTACATATTTTTGCCTTTATACTATATTTTAATAAATGGACTTATTTAATGTTTATCCAATTAATCCCATAAATATTGTAAGAGCGGAGGGCTCGGCTATATGGGATGATCAAGATAATGAATATCTTGATTTGTATGGCGGTCATGCTGTAATTTCTATTGGTCATACGCATCCGCATTATGTTAAAACATTGACTAATCAACTTAATAGAATAGGTTTTTATTCTAATTCTATAGAGATACCTGTGCAGAAGCAGCTCGCTCGAAAATTAGGTCAGATTTCGGGAAAAGAAGATTATAGATTATTTCTGTGTAATTCCGGGGCTGAAGCTAATGAAAATGCTTTAAAATTAGCCTCTTTTCATAATGGAAGGAAGAAAATTATTTCATTTACTAAATCGTTTCACGGACGTACTTCGCTGGCGGTAGCAGCAACAGATAATCCATCGATTATTGCTCCTGTTAATGAAACGGATAATGTTATATTCCTACCATTTAATGATCAGGAAATGTTGGAAAAAGCCTTTAGTGAATTTGGAGAAGATATTTCTTCTGTTATTATAGAAGGGATACAAGGTGTTGGGGGGATTCGTGAGGCTTCAGTATCTTTCCTACGTGAGATACGTAGATTATGTGATAAGTACGGCGCTGTTTTTATAGCCGATTCAGTGCAGTGTGGATATGGGCGTACGGGAGATTTCTATTCCCACGATTATGCGGGTATCTCCGCGGATATTTACACGATGGCAAAAGGTATGGGGAATGGTTTTCCTATTGGTGGCATATCAATTTCTCCAAAGTTTTCAGCAAGTTTCGGTCTATTGGGTACTACATTTGGTGGAAATCATTTAGCTTGTGCTGCGGCATTGGCTGTGCTTGATGTTATAGAGAACGAAAACTTATTGGAAAATGCACGGCAAGTAGGTGCATATCTAATTGAGCAATTGCGCAGCTTTGACAAAGTAAAAGAAGTTAGAGGTAGGGGATTGATGATAGGTATTGAATTGCCAGAGGATTTAGCAAATGTAAAAAGGGAGCTTTTAACAAAAAATAAGATTTTTACAGGAGAAGCTAAACCCAACGTTATTCGGATTTTACCATCCTTAAATATCGATAAGAATATAGCAGATAGATTTTTAACAGCTTTCGAAGAAAGATTGAAAGCTTAATATAATATAGATGAAGAAGTTTTTTTCAGCGGCAGATGTTGATAATTTAAAAGATGTTGTAGAGGAGGCTTTGATGCTTAAATCTGCACCGTATGATTTTGAAAGCCTGGGTAAACACAAAACGTTAGGATTAGTGTTTTTGAATCCCAGTTTACGTACACGACTTAGTACGCAGAAAGCGGCGTTGAACCTCGGTATGAACGTTATGGTAATGAACATGGATAAAGACGGTTGGGCGTTGGAAACACAAGACGGTGTCGTAATGAATGGTACTACTGTCGAGCATATTCGAGAAGCAGCTGCAGTAATGGGGGAGTATTGTGATATTTTAGGTTTAAGGTCTTTTCCTAGTTTGAAAGATAAAGAGGCCGATTATAACGAAGATTTATTTAATAAATTTATAAATTTTTGTGGCGTTCCCGTAGTATCTCTAGAAAGTGCAACTCGTCATCCGTTGCAGAGCTTGACAGATTTGATTACGATTACAGAAAACAAAAATGTTGATAGACCTAAAGTCGTGCTAGCTTGGGCTCCCCATGTGAAGGCGTTGCCTCAGGCGGTGCCGAATTCATTTGCAGAATGGATGTGTAAAGCTCAGGAGCAGGGATTGGTAGACTTTACTATTGCACATCCTATGGGATATGAATTGAGTGAAGAGTTTACAAATGGAGCATATGTCACTGATAACTTGGAGGAAGCATTGCGTGAAGCCGACTTCGTGTATGTAAAGAATTGGTCATCTTATACGGAATATGGGCAAGTTTATTCAGTTGCTCAGAATTGGATGATGGATAACGAGAAGTTGAAGTTAACGAATGATGCGAAAGTTATGCATTGCTTGCCCGTTCGTCGGGATTTGGAATTGTCTTCTGAGATTTTAGATGGGCCAAATTCTTTGGTTATTAAAGAAGCTAGTAATAGAGTATGGGCAGCTCAGGTAGTCTTAAAAAGGATGTTAGAAAAATTATAATACTATATATGTATCGATGGGAAGTGTGTTAAATATAATTAAAATAGGTGGTAATGTAATTGATGATAAGGAACAGTTGCAGAATTTTTTAGAGAAATTTGCAGCTTTGCAGGGGAAGAAAATTCTTGTTCACGGAGGAGGTAAAATTGCTACACGTATAGCTGCTGGATTGGGAATTGAAGCTAAAATGGTGGACGGACGAAGGATTACAGATGAGTCTATGTTAGATGTGGTAACGATGGTTTATGCAGGTTTGACCAATAAAAATATCGTTGCTTCATTGCAGAAATTTGGTTGTGATGGACTAGGGGTGAGCGGTGCTGATGGTAATACGATAAAAGCTATAAAGCGCCCTGTAAAAGATATAGATTACGGTTACGTTGGAGATATTCTAGTAGATTCTGTTAATACATCAAGTGTGAAAAAATTTCTAGAAGCAGGATTTATTCCAGTTTTTTCTGCGATTACACACAACGGTTTGGGGCAGTTGTTAAATACAAATGCAGATACGATAGCCGCCGCGTTGGCAATTTCGCTTTCGAGAATTTACGAAACGCGTTTGATTTACTGTTTTGAAAAAAATGGCGTACTTCGTGACATTCAAGATCAACACTCTGTTATTAAGAAGTTGAAAAAACAAGATTTTGAGCTATTGAAGAAAGAAGGGGCAATATTTGAAGGGATGATTCCTAAATTGGAAAATGCGTTCCAAGCGATAGATAAAGGAGTGAAAAATGTTTTTATAGGAAATGCATTAAATCTCCATCTTTATCAACAGGGAGAGTTTGGGACGTGTTTGATGTCAAAATAATGATCGCACATGAGTAAAATAACAATTATTGGTAGTGGAAACATAGGTTTTTCATTGGCTAAAGGGTTGGTTAAATCTGGGCAGTATTTACCGTCTGAAATTACACTCACCCGTCGTAATATTACAGCATTGAAAGATGAGGCTGATTTAGGCTTTATCGTAAGTGATAGAAATTCAGAAGCGGTAGCAACCGCTGAAATTGTGGTTTTGGCAATATTGCCTCAGCAATTGCGAAAAGTTATGGAAGAGATTAAGTATGCTGTTCGCCCAGATCAAATCATCGTTTCTGTGATTTCTGGTGTGTCATGTATTGATATTAAATCTGTTTTAGGCCAAGATACAGTTGTTGTAAGAGCTATGCCTAATACGGCTATCGCTATTGGACAGTCGATGACTTGTATCGCGAGTGATGATGCTTCGGAAGAAAAAATTAGTGTGGTAGAACGTCTTTTTGAGACAGTAGGCTCTGTTGTAGTAATCCAAGAAGACTTAATGACTTCGGCAACTGCACTTTGTGCTTGTGGTATAGCCTTTTTCTTACGCGCTATTCGAGCAGCTTCGCAAGGTGGAGTTGAAATCGGTTTCCATGCACATGATGCATTGAAGATGGCAGTTCAGACTGCGAAAGGTGCTGCGGATTTATTGCTGCAGACACAAAATCATCCAGAGGGAGAGATTGATAAAGTGACGTCACCTAAAGGTTGTACTATTGCAGGATTAAATGAGATGGAGCACAACGGATTTAGTTCAGCTTTTATTAAGGGAATTAAACTATCTGCAAAAAAAGCCGGAGGACTTTATAATGATTAACGATGTTAAAAGACTGGGGGACGATGCAATAGAACTTTTAAGAAATCTGATAACTATCCCATCTTTTAGTCGAGAAGAAAACGGCACAGCAGATTTGTTGTGTCGTTTTTTGATAGAAAGAGGCGTTGATGTAGAAAGAGAAGGTAACAATGTCTGGGCATATAATAGGCATTTCGATACCGAAAAACCAACCATCTTACTCAATTCTCATCACGACACTGTTAAGCCTAATCCTGCTTACACCAAGGATCCATTTCTTGCTTTACAAGATGAAGGAAAGCTCTTTGGATTGGGGAGTAATGACGCTGGAGGATGTTTAGTTTCATTGATTGCTGCATTCCTGTATTATTATGAAACGGAGGAGCTTTGCTATAATCTTTGTCTGTTAGCTTCTGCTGAAGAGGAGATTTCAGGAAGAAACGGTATTGAGGAAGCTGTAAAACATCTTGTAAAATTGGATTTTGCTATTGTGGGAGAGCCAACTTTGTTGAACTTAGCTGTTGCTGAAAAGGGCTTGATGGTGCTCGACTGCGAAGCGAAGGGGGTGGCTGGTCATGCTGCTCGAGAAGAAGGCGATAATGCCATTTATAAGGCAATTGCAGCAATTGAGTGGTTTCGCAGTTTTAGCTTTCCTAGAGTTTCTTCATATTTAGGGCCGATTAAGATGTCGGTTACCATGATAAGTTCAGGTTCTCAGCATAATGTGGTGCCTGCATCTTGTATTTTTGTTGTCGATGTCCGGACAACCGATGTATATACGAATGAAGAAGTTCTTAATCTTATAGAAGAAAATGTACCTGTTCAAGTAAAAGCAAGGTCTACTAGGTTGAATTCCTCTAGTATTTCTTTGGAACATCCTATTGTACGTTCCGGAATTCAACTAGGTGCTAAAATTTATGGTAGTCCAACAATGAGTGACCAGGCATTATTATCTATTCCTTCTGTTAAAGTGGGGCCGGGAGATTCTGCCCGATCACATACCGCCGATGAATATATTTTCGTTGAAGAAATAAGAGAAGGTGTACGTTTTTATATCGATTTATTGCAAAACTTATTATAGTATAAAAAAAAGAGGAGCTTTTACTCCTCTTTTTTTTATACTATAAAGTTATTTGCCTTTTTATGCTTTCTTCCAACGAAATTATGGTTTCCGTTCGTTGAATACCTTTCAGTGCTTGTATATCTTCATTAAGAACTTTACGTAAATGCGCTGTATCTCGACATACAATTTTTGCAAACATACTGTATTGTCCAGTACAATAATGTAGTTCAACAACTTCTTTGATTTCTTGTAGTTGTTGAACTGCATCAGAATATTGAGATCCTTTTTCTAGATAGATTCCTAAAAAAGCAGTGATATCAAAACCCACTTTTTGTGGATTGATTATTAGCTCTGATCCTTTGATAATTCCTAGTTCTTCCATCTTTTTCATCCTAACATGGATGGTTCCCCCTGAAACTATTAGTTTTTTTGCTATTTCTGTGTATGGAATTGATGCGTTTTCCATTAAAGTAGACAAAATTTGTATGTCTAAATTGTCTAAATCGTAATTTAAATACTTTTTATCCATAAAAAATGGTTTTTTTGTGTGTTTTTCTTTGTGTTTATTGTAAAGTACATAAAAATCAAATAAAATTTGTAAATTTTTTATAAAAATCTTATGTTTGTATTAACAAAACGGGATAAAAGTTGAAAGTTTTGTTAAATAGCATGTTACTTCCCTCAAAATAACATAGGTTTATAATTGGTTAGCGTAGAAGCTCCTCGCCCGGGGAGCTTCTTCCTTTTTTAGCCGTGCCTATATAAGCCTGTTTTTTTTGCAAATTTTATTCTTTTGCAAAAATACTAACTATTTTCCGAATAAAATTTTATGATTTGTAAATTATAGAGGATATTTTGCGAATGTTTTATTTTTAATTCTGATGTTGTAGGCTTTATTATTCTCCTTAATTGTGTAACTTTAATATATTCTGATTGTATTTTGTGTATGGAAATTGAAGATGTTAAAATTTCGAGAAAAAAGCCGATTTATCCAGTTGGTGTCGGCTTAACTAAATATTTGCGTATTTACCAACGAGATGCAAAGTTTCCAATTTCTTATAAAGATCTTTTGGATTTTACAGAAACAGTGCCTGTAATGGATAAGAATGGGAATGATACTTTTTGGGAGACGCCATTGTATCCTCCTTATTTGCAAGATCGATTGTACGAAGGACTGAAAGTTGTTTATGCAATATTAAAGGCTTCGGGTAATACGAGGATAGTTCAACATAAAATCATAGATAGAATCGAATATTGTTCTTTTGGCAATACAAAGCCCTTTCGAATTCGTATTATAAATAGGCTTAATGACGTATATGATTATTTTTACATTAAACAAGCTGATGCATCTCGAATATATGGACTGGAGTTAGAAGAAATTTTATCACCTAATCAAGTAAACTACTTGGTGGATCGAGATACATTGGTTGAAGAACATATTGTAGGTATACCAGGTGATGTTTTTAGTAAAGGGGGGATAGATAATCCAGACTATAACCAAACCCGTATTGCTAAAGAGTTTGTTAAATTTAATGAACGTTGTATTATCTCGTTACTTGGAGATATGAGAGCTTATAATTTTGTTATGCAGATCACGCCTGACTTTGACGATTTTCAGTTTCGCATAAGGGCAATCGATTTCGATCAACAATTTTATGAAGGTAATCCTAAAGTATATATGCCCCAGTATTTTAAAGAGAATTTTCCATACGTAAAATTAGCTATGGAGCATTTGAATGAAAAAACTGTTTTGCAATATCAGCAAGAAGAAAGATCTTCGATCGTTCATAGAGTACGTAGTGAACGTCATAGGATTAAGGATTTACGTGATGCGTCTCAACTTCAAGTGTTGTCAAATCCGGAAAATATTGTGCGTTTGAGTCAAGGTTATGCACATTTCTACGATAATGAGGCATACTTTCAATGTAAAACGATGACAGATATTGTAGAGCTTAACGTTAAGAATGTTATCCGACAGGTTAAACTTTAACGGACTCTTTTTTTATTTTCTTTGACGAATGCTTCCCATCCAGAGTAACTCTTTGAATCTGATGAAATATTCTGTTGGAATGCATGGCATACGGCTACTGCTAGTCCGTCGGTAGCATCGAGAAATTCTGGTGTTTCATCAAAATTTAGAATAGTCTTTAACATCGCTGCGACCTGTTCCTTACTTGCATTGCCATTACCAGTCACCGACTGTTTTATTTTTCGCGGAGAGTATTCTGCTATAGGTATGTCAAAATTTAATGCTGCAGCCATCGCAACTCCTTGTGCACGGCCAAGTTTTAACATAACTTGTATGTTCTTACCATAGAAGGGGGCTTCCAAGGCCATGTAGTCTGGTTTGTATTCTTCAACTAGTGCCGATACTTTTTTGAAAATACGTTGAAGTTTTAGAGCTGGGTCGTCTAAGTGCCCCATTTTGATAACGCCGAGAGATACTAGAGAGAGTTTTTGACCATTTTGTTTTATAATACCATAACCCAATATTAAAGTTCCAGGATCTATCCCTAAAATGATTCTTTCTTTTGATTTCTCTCGCTGCATGGTGCAATATTACGATTTTAGAATCGAACCTTTATTACGATCTTCTCCGAAGATGAGGTATTTTCTCCTTCCGCCTTAGGTTAACATTTCGTTAAAAATTAGTAACATTGTGCTTTATTTTAAAATTGACGAAACAACACAAGAAATATTTGAATCTAGGGATTAAGCTCTTAATAGTAGGGCTTGCTACTTGGTTTATTTATTCTAAGGTCAGTAATCAAAAGAATCTTCTAGAATTTCAACATCTTATAAATGGTGTGCAGCCTCGAATTGTTCGTGTGGTGCTTGCTGCAGTTATACTGTTGATGTTGTTAAATTGGGGAGTGGAGATTATTAAATGGAAATTTCTTAGTAAAAAAATAGAAGAAATAAGTTGGTGGAAGGCTCTTTGTTCTGTTTTTTGTGGTTTGACTTGGGCTATTTTCACTCCAAACAGAATAGGTGAATATGGTGGGCGTGTTCTATTGCTGAAAACGGAAAATCGGGCGTCTGGAGCCGTTGCAATGGGGGTTGGGTTATTTGCGCAACTTGTTCTTACAAGCTTTTTTGGAGCATTAAGTATAGCTTGGTTCGTTTCTGAATTTTTGCCCACACCTCATACTGTCGAGTTTGGAATTTGGCTTTTGGCGATTATATACGCATTGATATTTTTGATATTTTATTTTAACGTTCAATGGGTTGACTATTTAGTGAGAAAATTTTCTTTTTTTGAACGCATAAGGCCTTTCTTTTCGATCCTAGAGGATTTTACGTCGTTAGAATTATTCAAAGTACTTCTTTTGTCTTTGGCGAGATTTTTAATTTTCACATCGCAGTATATCTTGTTGATGGTTATTTTTATTCCTGAAATGCCTTTCACGTCAATGGTTTTCATGATATTTATCCTATTCTTTATCCAATCAGCTGTTCCCTCGTTAGATATTTTTGATTTCAGTGTTCGTAGCTTCGTTGCAAGTAACTTATACAGTTATATCACTACGCAAGAGATAGCTGTTATGGCTATTGTATCTTGCATTTGGTTCGTTAATCTTATTTTGCCCGCAATTATTGGTTCTCTATTTGTCTTTAATGTAAATTATGTCGGTAGTAACAAGTCTTAATGTGTTTTTGATTTTGATGACCCTTTTGTACGTTGCTGTCGTGCTTTATATGCGTCGAGGCTGGTCTCAAATTTCTCTGTTCGCAAATCTAAAAACAGAATTAAAAACCACCGTATCTATACTGATTGCCGCAAGAAACGAAGAGGATAATATTAGGCGTACATTGGATTGTATTATTTCGCAAGATTTTCCTGCAGAGTTGTTAGAGGTAATTGTGGTGGATGACCATTCAACAGATCGTACAGCTGATATTGTAAGGACCTATGCCGATAGAGGAGTTAAATTGATCCAGCTTAACGAAGGAGATCAATTGAATTCATACAAAAAACTAGCGATTACAAAGGCGATTTCAATTGCAAAAGGAGAAATTATAGTGACCACGGATGCAGATTGTAGAATGGGAAATATGTGGTTAAGACATGTAGTGAGCTGTTTCGAAGAGACTGGGGCTTTTTTGGTATCATCACCTGTCGCTTACAGTGAGGAAAAAAGTTACTTTGAACGGATGCAATCACTTGAGTTTTTGTATCTGATTGGCTTAGGGGCTGCGGGTATTGGAAATAAGAATCCAACTACATGTAATGGCGCAAATCTAGCATATCGTAAAGATATCTTTTATGAGATGAAGGGGTTCACGGGAATAGATAATTTGGCATCTGGTGACGATGAATTGTTTCTGCATAAAGTAGCTGAAAGATACGCTGATAAAATAATGTTTTGTAAAGCAAAGGATGCAATTGTATATACAGACGCAAAACCTACTTTAGCGTCTTTTATCAGTCAGAGAAAAAGATGGGCGTCGAAAAGTACAAAATACAAAGATAGGCGCGTGGTATGGTTAGGTGTAAGTATTTGGCTTTTTAATTTAGCATTATTGGCTGGATTTCTTGTTTTTCTTCTTGATCTTCCCGAAGTGCATTGGTTTTTTTTAGTAGCATTGACTATAAAGATCCTTGCGGAATACCTTTTTATATATCCACTATGTTCCTTTGTTGGCCGGCCATCTCTGTCATGGAATCTTCCTATGCTTTCCATTACTCATGTTATCTACCTCGTATATATAGGTGTTATGGGAAATGTAGGGAAGTATGATTGGAAAGGAAGGAAAGTCAAATAATTAACCTTCGACTTTGTCTTTTAAAATTTCTTCTGTTTTCTTAACAATAGCTTCTATATCTAGTCCTTTGGTCTCAATTGGATCGAGGACTTCCCAGCTCATGGAAGTAAAAGGTCTTAAAGGAAACAGACCATATTCTACCATACGATAAGAACCTTTGATTGCAATGGGGACAACGAGAGCCTCAGGGTTCTTTTTTAATAACGTCGCTATCCCTCCCACAGAGAAAGGTTTCATTTTTCCCGTTTTAGTTCTGGTTCCTTCGGGAAATATGAATGCAGACCAATTTTGGTTTTTCATATTATTTGCCAGTCTTAATATTTCAGATATTGACTGTTTAGCATCTTTACGGTCGATGTTTGCAGCTCCCCCATGAAGAAGATTAAAAGATATACTTGGTATGCCAGCTTTTGCAAGCTCAATTTTAGAGATAAACTTGCCATGGAATCGACGTAAAAAGTAAATCAGTGGTGGAATGTCGTAAGTACTTTGGTGGTTGGCAACAAAAATAATTGGTCTGCCAGTAGGGATATTGCTGTTGTCAATAAAACGCGTGCGATTAAATAAAGTATAGTTGCATGCAACTAAGAGTCCATTCAATATATCCACACTTTTTTTATGTGCAGTGTATCCTCCCAATTTCAAACAAATCCATTGAATAGGATGGAAAAGTAGTAGAGAAATTGAAAAGCAGATATAAAATATAGGTGTCAGAATAAATCCAAGAAGCTTTCTCATTTTTTGAAATTTTGCAAATATACTATTAATTCCTGTGAAAATAGGTGGGCTTCGTTGTGTACGCTATATCACATATTCATCTCGTTAAAAGTTGAAAGAAGTAAAATTTATTGAGGTGCTAAAAGTCTGTTTTGTGTAAGAAATATCCATTCGGGAAATTTTGGACATTAAATTGCTTTTAGTTCCTTGTATTTTTTGTTTTAGAATTCTCCTTATGAGGTTGTTGATATTTATTTTTTTTGTGTTTCAATCTAGTGCTAGTATTGCGCAATTATTGACATATGACTCAAGGTTGAATATCAACAGTAGTAAAAATAGGAAATTGCAGACTCCAGTTCCACCATATGACTACGACACACTTAATGTAGCTTTCTTTAATGATTTTGATCAAACAAGACTTGTTGGAACCTTATCTGTACCAAGAGGTCAGGGGCGGTTTCCTGCAGTAGTACTGGTGACCGGGAGTGGACCTCAGGATCGTGATGAGACGATAGAAGGGCATAAGCCCTTTAAAGTAATAGCAGATTATTTGACAAAAAGAGGAATCATCGTACTTCGTTATGACGAACGTGGAATTGGAGCCTCAAGTGGAAATTACATTAATAGTAACATCGGCGATTTTAGCAAGGATGTTATTTCTGCTGTAGATTTTATTAGAAAGCAGCACAAAGTAGCAGTATCGAAAATTGGAGTAATAGGACATAGTGAAGGAGGGCTTATTGCTGAACTTATTGCTGGTCAAGGTTCCTCTAGCATTAATTTTATCGGATCATTAGCCGGCCCAGCTATTTCCGTTGATTCCTTGTTACTCATACAGGCCTATGAAATAGGTAAAGTATCGGGAATGAACAACAAGGAATTAAGTGAGGCTAGGAACATTAATCGAAGAAACTTTTCGATTATAAAAGGTAATTTAAATACAGAGCAGGCATACAGAAAGATTTTAGCAAATATGTATCCTATAATACCTAATCCCACTGTCGAACAGCGGGACGAGTTCAAAATGATGCTCCTGCCTAGTTTCAGGTATTTCATGCGTATCGATCCGGTACCTTTTATTCGTAAGATTGATATACCTGTATTTGCTGCATTTGGAACAAAGGATGTGCAAGTGCCATTTGCTGCTAATTTGGAAAGCTTGACGGATAATTTACCTTCAAATCGTTCTCATTTTTTTAAGGTGTATGAAGGACTTAATCATCTGTTTCAACATGCATCAAGTGGTGCTGTGAGTGAATATGCTGAAATTGAAGAAACATTTGCTCCTGAAGTTTTGCTGGATCTAGCGACTTGGATCAATCAATTGAAATGAGAGCAGAAAAGTGGTTTTTTTCTGCTCTCATTTTACGCTATTTTAGGGTGTCATTCCTGAGACAGGAAGAATCTTTCCGTTAAAGTATTTATGTCCATTTTGTGCGAATTCAGCAATATATCTTCCCATTTCAAAGGCAAGTGTAGCGGCTTTGAAGTCAGGAAAGGCAGCCTCAAACATTTCAGTTTGAGAAGATCCTAAAGCTAAACAGTTCACTTGAATATTTTGAGGCTTTAATTCCTCTGCAAGACATTCTGTCAAGGTAGCTAAGGCCCCTTTACTGGAAGAGTAGGCCGAGAGTCCAGAAAATTTAGATGCTCCTTGAAATCCCCCCATACTGCCGATATTCACAATGTGTCCACCATTTTTCATTAAGGGGACTACATGTTTAATCATGCTTACATGTCCCAGTAGGTTTGTTTGAAATATCTGTGCAAAATCCTCTATGGAAGTCTCCATAAATGATTTGTTAATTAAGACTCCTGCATTGTTAATGAGGATATCTACACTTTCAAATTTGGATTGTATGAAAGGAATTAAAGAATCCGCGTAGTTATCATAAACGATATCGAATTGCGCAGGATATAACTTTCCGCCATCGGGATTTAAAGAGGTAGAAATTTCATGAAGTTTACGTAGTTTGTCAGCGGAGCGTGCCAATGCAATCACGTTGTTCTCTTTTTTCGCAGTTAAATCGAGTACGCTTTCAAAGCCTATGCCACTGCTTGCCCCAGTAATAATTATGTTTGCCATTAATTTATTCGTTTTCTAATTCTTTTTCAACTTCCGTCGCAGAGGGGAGTCTATCTGTTCCAAGCCTTTGAGGTCTAAATATATAATAAATTCCTGAGGCAGCCACCAATAGAGATATGCTATAAAAAATCAAGCTGATTAATACAGCTAGATGTTGATCCAATTGAAAATAATCTGCGCCGAAAGTCATCAGGTACTCTCGAAGTCCGACGCCACCTAATATAGAGGGGACAATAGCAACCAGAGATGATAATAAGAAAATTAAAAGATAAGGAGAAAATTTTCCATCAAAATTCATCGCATATAGTATGCAAATTGCGGCGAGGGTCTGAAATCCTTGGACTGCCAATGCCTTCATATGTGTGAACAGAAATCTCGAAAGAAATGGTCTAAAGAACAGTCTCAAGAAATAGAGATATGATGCCGTTCCTATTGCTAGTACAGTTAGTGTAACGGAGTTTGGAATAGCCAATCGAGGCATGAATATAATGAGCATTCCGGTGATAATTGAGAGTGCCCATAAACCGCTCAATCGATCAAAAAAAACAGCACTAAGGATTTTTCGTCCCTTTATTGGATGGTTTTTCTTTAAAAAATAAATTTTGTAGCCATCTCCTCCGATGCCCCCCGGAAGAAAAAAGTTGTAAAGAAGACCTAGCTGATATAACCTTAAATTGTATCGCTCTGTGAGATTTAACCCTATTACTTTTAAAAAACTATTCAGGCGAGATGATGCAATGATTTGTGACACCGCGTAAGACACTAATGCCAATAACAAGAAAAATGGATTGGCCTCACTCAATGCCTCTTGAAGTTCCTTAAACGAGATGTTTTTGCAAACCCAATACAATGCGCCAAAAGTGATGGCCACTTTGAAGATATTTTTTGTAATCGACCAATATTTATTTTTTTTCATGGAATGAACTTAATTGTGATGTGCCAATCAAAATTCTATTGAAAAATAAGTAGAATCCTAGTGTAGAATAAAATAAGATATGCACAAACGAAGAAACCTGTTAATACCAATAACCAATTGTATTCCATTTTATTATATTTATGTTTTAAAACAAAAACCAAAAGAATAACAAAACAAAGTAATAATAAAACAGGGGCAATAATAGCGATAGAAGTTGTGAAAGACAAGCTTTGAGCCATTGCCTCCGGCTTGGTAAAATACAAAATGATCGGAAGCGCGATCAAGATGATCGTGATTCTAACAATAGCTTTTGCTATTATTTTGCTTATGGTATGATTTTTGGATAAACTCATCAAGGCAAAGTTTTATATTTGCGAAGATACTCAAAATAGAAAACTAAATTTTACATTATGCGAAAACATATCTTATCGGTATTCACTCTGTTTACATTAGTGATGTTATTAGCTTCTTGCGGTGCTCAAAAAAAATCATCGAGTGGAGCTGTCTCAACTTCCTCATCTGTAGCTGTAGACGGTCCATCCGCAGCGCAATGGCGAAGTGGGTTAAAAGGTAAATGGGTCCTGAATTCTGTAGATAGAGAGGATATACCAGGGTCATATACCATAAAAAATATCTTTGACGAAGCCCCTGTTGATTGCTTTGTAGGTAGCGTATGGACGCTCCCAGGAGGAAATTACCGCGGTAGTATAGCCTTTAATGCCTCTGGAACTCTTTGCGCGGATGGAGCTGTGAGAACAATCGTTTGGTCTGTATACGACGTCAAAACCGATGACCAACATCCACAATTTCAATTTAAGAAAATTTATTCAGGTGAGAAAGCTGCGAATGTAACAAGTGGATATCGCCTAAACCTTTCTTATAGTGATGGTCAATCCTTAGTTATGCGTATGCCTATTCCTTTGGATAACGGTACAGGTAATTTGGTGTTCAATTTCACCAAAGTACAAGATTAGACATATTCATTTTAGCACAACAAAAAATAAAAAGAACCGTCAACAGCGGTTCTTTTTATTTTACATGCATAACATAAAAAAGATTAGAAAAACCTAAATATTTATAAATTTGTCATACTATTCGATAATATGGATGCACAAAGAAAAAAAATAGCTTTTGTTACGGGGATTACAGGGCAAGATGGAGCATATCTGGCTGAGTTTTTACTTAAGAAAGGCTATGTAGTACATGGTTTAAAAAGACGTTCGTCGTTATTTAATACCGATCGGATTGACCACTTGTACCAAGATCCGCATGTAAGTCACCGTAATTTTATATTACATTATGGCGATTTAACGGATTCGAGTAATCTTATTCGTATTATTCAAGAAATTCAACCTGATGAAATCTATAATTTAGCCGCCCAATCACACGTTAAGGTCAGTTTTGATACCCCTGAATACACAGCAAATGCCGATGGTATAGGGACATTGCGTATCCTTGACGCAGTTCGTCTGTTGGGTTTGGGGCAAAAGACCCGTATCTATCAAGCTTCAACCTCAGAATTATATGGTTTAGTACAAGAGGTTCCTCAGAGTGAGGCAACCCCTTTTTATCCCCGTAGTCCTTATGCTGTTGCAAAATTATATGGCTATTGGATTACGGTAAACTATAGAGAAGCTTATAATATGTTCGCTTGTAATGGTATTTTATTCAACCATGAAAGCCCGGTTCGAGGCGAAACTTTTGTGACAAGAAAAATCACTAGAGCAGTTGCCAAAATTGCCTTAGGTCTTCAAGACAAGTTGTTTTTAGGGAACCTATCAGCACAAAGGGATTGGGGGCATGCGAAAGATTATGTAGAAGCCATGTGGTTAATTTTACAGCAAGAAATTGCAGAGGATTTTGTGATTGCTACAGGGATAACAACTACCGTTCGCGATTTTGTACGTATGGCCTTTGCAGAGGTCGGTGTTGAGGTAGAATTTAGTGGAAAAGACGAATCCGAAAAAGGTGTAATTATAGATCTTGATGAGAAGATCCTGAAGAACTTAAATATACCTATAGAAAATATTAAGTTGGGACAGACGGTGGTTAAAGTAGACCCACAATATTTCCGACCTACTGAGGTAGATTTATTAATCGGAGATCCAACAAAAGCGAAAACGAAGCTAGGATGGGAACCTAAGTACAGTTTATCTATGCTTGTGAAAGATATGGTAGATAGTGATTTAAAGCTCATGCAAAAGGAAGAATATTTAAGAAAAGCGGGATTCTCCAGTTTGAATTATTTTGAGTAAAAAAATAATTTAGTGTTGTAACGTTAATTGGAACAATTTTTGTTACTTTAACACACTATTAACAATTGTGTTACGTTGCCCCCTTAGATGACTAAAATGTACAAGCAAGAAGATATAGAGAAGGTAGATCAGACTTTTATTTCGGAAAGAAAACATCAAGAAGAGGACCTCCCCAAAAAAAATAATTCTAAGATTTATTTTTTTATCATTGCTATAACAGCATTGCTTGCTACGAATGTTTATTTCTATGTAAAGTTTAAATCCTCCGGTGAAAAGCTCTACACTTTAGCTCTTCAAAAACAAGATCTACAAATAGAGATTGATAGAATAGAGGCGGAACTTGACAATTTAGTCGCATTAAAAAATGTGCAAGCGGTTGACGCTTCTTTGGAATCTTCAGAAGAACGTGCCCGTACATTGATAAGCGAACTCCGAACAAAGTTAGATAACAAAACAATTACAGAAGAAGATATCGTATTAGCAAAGACAGAGGTATCTCGTTTAAAAGAGGATGTATCGGGACTGAGAGTAAGTTTAAATGAGTTGAAAATTAAAAATGATCTTTTGCAAAAGGAAAACCAAGTTCTTTCTAATCAGGTATCTTCTACAGGAAGGAAGGTCAATGACTTATCCAAAGAGAATAATTCATTAAAAAATAAAGTTTCTGTTGCATCAGCATTAAAAGTCTCAAATGTTCAAGTCAATGGGGTTTCCATCTCTAAAAAAGGAATAGTGGAGACAGAAGCTAAGGCCAGGAGGGTGGATCAACTGCAGATTTTGTTTTCTGTTGCCGATAATTCATTAGCAAAAGGTGGAAACAAAGAAGTTTTCGTCCGTATCATTGATCCCTCTGGAAATCTGTTCGGAGACGCAAACAATATTTTCTATGTTCACGGTGAAAAATTACAATACACTTTTAAGGACATTATTAATTTTACCAATAAAGGTGAGGAATACCAATTTCTTTGGCCATTAGATAAATTTAAAAAGGGAGCGTATACTGTGTTGCTTTATAACGATAATGCTATCATGGGAAGAGCTGGTGTTGTATTGAAATAAAAAAACAAATACAGAATAGATCCTTCCATTAAGCAACGGTTCATTGATAGGTATATTTCCTTTGTTGTCCAATTAATGCTATTGTTTTCTTCATTCCTGGTAAGCTTCTAGCTTTCGTAGAAAATGTTGCTAACAAAAATCAAGCGTTAAATCTCTCAAGAATACCTAAGCATGTCCGAGTTCTCTATAAATTGGTAACGTGATAATAAAAGTCGTACCCATATTAGCTTTGGTTATGAACTCAATCTTTCCACCAATACCAGTCACAGTTTGTTTAACAAAAGCTAGGCCCAATCCTGTTCCAGAACTCTTTGTCGTAAAGTTAGGTTTGAAGATATTTGGAATCACTTCTTCCGATATTCCATAACCATTATCCTGTATCAAGATTTGAACGTTTAGATTATCTTTATAGCTTACCTCCACATTTATTCTTGTTTTCTTACGGCCTATACTTGCTTCGATAGCATTCTTAAACAAATTATTAAAGGATCGCAATAGTTGGTCCCGATCACCCAATATATGGATAGATTTGTCATTTGTTTCATTAATCAGAACAATAACCGTACTCGATGAACTATTGAATAGATTCATAACCTCTAGTATCTTCTCAATTAAATTGATTTTCACGAGATTCGTTTCTGGCAATTTTGCGAAAGCAGAAAATTCTGTGGCTATTTTCGATAAGCTATCTATTTGTTCTACGATTGAGGTAGAAATACGAAAGAAGCGTTCGGAAAATCTTTCATCGTTTTCGTTATACGACCGAACAAGTTGTTGTATCCCAAGTTTCATGGGGGTTAATGGATTTTTTATTTCATGAGCAACCTGTTTAGCCATCTCTCGCCAGGCTTTCTCCCTTTCTGCATCACGCAATTGTTTGGCACTCTCTTCCAATTTAACCAACATGTAGTTGTACTCTTTAATGAGCATACCAATCTCATCATTCCGTTCCCAATATAAAGGCTCATTGATCTTATTTGATAATTGAGTGTCGGCTAATTTCTGTCTCACGATGTCAAGGGGTTTTGTAATCTTACTTGATACCGCTACAGCAATAAAACCAAAAAGAATAATAATGAAAGTATAAATGTTTAATATAGTATTTAATAAAAGATTCTTGCTCGCAATAGCGTCTTTCTCCGTCGTATAATAGGGAATGTTCAAGTAAGCAACCGTCTTATATTCCTCATTTTTTATAGAAGCATAAGCTGCGGAAAACCTGAAGTTTGAAATGCGTTCTTGTTCGTATGCTTCCGATTTTCGTAATACAGCGAGCTTATTTAATGCATCAGGATTAATATACTCTGAGATCAGTTTCAGGTCAAAGATACGCGGCTGAGATGAATACAAAAGCTTACCAGCCTTATTGTACAGATTAAAATTAGTCATTGTGGCGGGGGACATTTCTTTCAAAGTTTGAACAATCCCTTGTTCGAAATCATCTTTTGAGCTCCCAACAGTACTCTCTATTTTTTTTGTTATCTCCGAAATTTCCTTAAGTCTGTTAGCCGTTGTAGACTCCTCGATCTGCATATTTATACTTATAAATGCAATTGCGCCGGAGATAAGAATTCCCAAAAGTACAGAGAGTATGACAAGCGTTTGAATGCGCGTACTATACTGAATATTATTAAAAAGTAGGCGGAAGTGATATCGTATTCTGTTCCAGTGAAAGGATCTATCCGTAACTGTTTTTATCAGATAATTAATAAGGTTGAAGAGACAAAAGAAAATCAGAAGTATAATGAATACAATAGATCCTAATGCCAAATAATCCCAAGGAGTCGCGTTTTGCTTGCTGAGAATGATCGTGGTGTAAGGATCGGGTTTGTAAGCTAGATGAAGAAAATCATCATTCTCACGAATATTTAAATATTCCTTTAATTGATTAGGAATTTTAAAATCATTTTCCGGATAGTTATAAGTTCCGTACTGTGTGACCAGATTATTCCCTTTATATAATGCATAAGAGTTGTTTTGAAAAGCATCAAATTGCCAAGGAGTAGTTTTATTGTCCGATAATATTTCGGGGTACGGAAGTAGTGTGCTGTACGATAAATTTTTTAAATTGAGGTAAATATGGTAAAATTTATCTGGATTTTGCTCGTAGGGAATAGTTAAGTGCGTAAAATACTCATGTGTACCTAATTCACTACGTAGGCGGTAAAAATTAGATGTAAACGGTATCTTTATTGCACTTTTAATTACTTTCTCTCTATACTCTGCAGCTTTATCCATTGAGTAGGATTCCAAAGGCTTTCCTTCATTATTATAATAATAAGCTTGAAATTCAAACTTAGAAAGATATCCGCTGAGATAGCGCGTTTTAATATAATCTGTTATATAGGGAATATCAGCAATAGAGTCATTTAAGTCGAGAAGACGTTCTAGTTTATAGTCATTATTTATGTTTTTTTCCAAGTCGATAAATAGGGATACAGCATTTACATCGTCCTCAGCAAGTAGGTGGGAGATGGACTGTTTCATTCCATCAATCTTTTTAATTCTATTATAAAAATTGTATGAGATTACTGATATACTCGAAAGAAGTAAAATTGTAGAGATAAAGATAGATAAGCGGTAGGGAATAGAGAAGTTGTATGTTTTATATGTTCTTAAAAATATTAAAACGCCAAAAAGGATGCAAAAAAACACATTAAAACCTATAATTGCTGTTAATATAAGTGCTGTTACTAAACAAATCAACTCAATATTTAAAATTAGCGTAATATCTTTAAGGAAATAACGAATCATCTGTATGATTCCATCCACATACAAAATAAGTGCGGTTATATTAAAGCAAAATAACAAGATGCATAACCACCCGTAGAGTCCTAAATTAAGAATCTTAGTAAAGTCAATTTCATAGGTGGGAGAATGTGTAAGCAGTGTTCCTAAAAAATAATACATCACATAGGTTAGGAAATAGATTGAACCTATACCTATAAGAGATGCGATTATACTATAAATTCTATTTTGGATATTAAAAGGAACCCGCAAATATTTTTGGACGAATTTGACAAAGCAGATAAACCAAAATATGCTTGCTGTTGTCATCAGATAGGACCATATATTAGGCAGAAATTCATTATAAGCATAATATTTGGCATCAAAAAGCTCCAAGCTAGAATGCACAGAGAGCCAGTTAGATTTTAAGTCGATATAACGTACGGCTATCAAAACAGCGAAAAAAACGATAACAGCAGTCCAAGCCTTACCATTTTTTGCAAAGTGTAAACAGATGCTATTGACAAAGATGATCAAACAAATGATTGCTGCAACCCAGCAGAAAAACTGTAAATTGATGTAGATATTATCTTTCTTACCATCAATAAGTTTTACAGAGAAAAGGTAGCCGTTGTCTTTACTATAAATGTTGCGAATATTTTTGTTATCGTTATACTGTGCTATTTCGATATTATTTACATCTATGGATGTCAAAAAATTATTCGTCAGATAGCTGTTCGTGTTTTCGAAATTTCGCTTGATGGGCACGGCCGCAACAATCGAAATCCCATTTTTCAAATCCTTTTTTTTAACCAAGAAAGAACGGTTTTCCGATTGGAGATAGGACGTTTTATTACGAAGCCCTAAGTCGGTTATTGGAACATAGATATTCGTTGACCAGTGGATAATTTGATTATCGCGGTAGATGTATAAGAAAATTGCATCCTTGGCGATGGCATCTGTAATATTGGCAACTTGAACAGGGTATTTATCTACATTTTGGAACGTTTTTATCATCAAGTTATCTTCGAAAATCGCATCAATTCGATCTTCAAACTCGTGAATTTTAATTGTCAATTTTCGTTCATCCAACTGAAGCATATCTTCTTCGGTAATGGTAAAATGAATCGTGATCGCTGTACCAACCAAGGATAGGGTTAAAATCAGAAGAAGAAATCGAATCTTTGTAAGCATCTAAGTCCCTTTACGTAAAGTGTAAATATAAAAAAAGTCCTCGTTATTTATATCTAACGAGGACTCTTTGCATTGAATTATATTTACCTAGTTGTGCGTATGCACATCCTCTTCGCGGAAGAATTTAGCTGTAAAATATTCACGGTTCATACGTGCTATATTTGTCAGTTTAATACCTTTTGGACACTCGGCTTCACAGGCTCCAGTATTTGTACAGTTACCAAAACCTTCAGCATCCATTTGATCTACCATTGCTTGCGCTCTCTCATAGCGTTCAGTTTGTCCCTGAGGAAGCAAAGCAAATTGAGAAATCTTAGCTGAAACAAATAACATCGCAGATGCATTTTTACAAGCTGCTACACAAGCTCCACATCCAATACAAGTCGCTGCTTCAAAAGCTTCATCAGCAATACGTTTTGGAATTGGAATTGAGTTTGCATCAGGAACACCTCCCGTGTTGATGTTTACATAACCACCAGCTTGTTGTATACGATCGAAAGATGTACGATCAACAGCTAGATCTTTTAATACAGGGAAAGCCGCTGCTCTCCATGGTTCAATAACGATTGTCTGTCCATCATGAAAAGAACGCATGTGCAATTGACAAGTCGTAATTCCATATTTTGGTCCGTGAGGACGGCCGTTAATTACTAACGAACACATACCACAGATACCTTCGCGACAGTCGTGATCAAAGTAAATAGGATCTTCACCTTGGTGAGTAAGATCTTCGTTCACGATGTCAAGCATTTCAAGGAAAGACATATCATCAGCAATGTCTTTCGCTTGGATCGTTACGAATTGACCTTTGGATTTATCATTTTTTTGACGCCAAACCTTTAGCGTTAAATTCATATGTTGTGCCATGATAATATAGTTAAGTAATGGGACTGAACAGCTTAACCTGCTCAGCCAATATACTATTTATAACTTCTTTGTGTTAACTTAACGTTTTCGAAAACTAACTCTTCCTTATGTAGAACCTCAGCTTGATCTTCCCCCGCAAATTCCCATGCCGAAACATAGGTGAAGTTTTCATCATCACGTTTTGCTTCGCCTTCGTCAGTTTGAGACTCTAAGCGGAAGTGACCACCACAAGATTCACTACGGTTCAATGCATCATCAACCATAAGTTCGCCCAACTCAATAAAGTCAGCTACACGTCCCGCTTTTTCTAACGACATATTAAGTTCATCGTTTTCTCCCAAAACTTTCACATCGGTCCAAAATTCTTTCTTCAAATTTTGGATCAATTTTTTTGCTTCCGTTAATCCTTCAGCAGTACGTGCCATACCACAGTATTCCCACATAATTTTACCTAATTCTTTATGGATATCATCAATGGTTTTAGAACCTTTTAAACTAAGTAAAGTGTTGATTTTATCTTCAACTTCTTTACGAGTTTGCTCAAAAGCAGGATGGTTTTTATCTACAGGAGCAAAACTTCCAAGGTTAGCTAAATAGTCACCAACAGTAAAAGGAATAACAAAGTAACCATCCGACAGACCTTGCATCAAAGCTGATGCACCTAAACGGTTTGCGCCGTGATCTGAGAAGTTACATTCACCAAGAGCATAAAGACCAGGTACCGTAGTCATTAAGTTGTAGTCTACCCATACGCCACCCATTGTATAGTGAACTGCCGGATAAATACGCATCGGTTGCTCGTATGGATTTTCATCAGTTATTTGATAGTACATATCAAATAAATTTCCATATTTCGCCTCAACAGTATCCTTACCTAAGCGTTTGATCGCATCAGCAAAATCTAAGAACACAGCTACACCAGATTTACCAACACCACGCCCGTCATCAACCATCTCTTTTGCATTACGCGAAGCAACATCACGAGGAACCAAGTTACCGAATGACGGATATTTTCTTTCTAAGAAGTAATCACGATCATCTTCCTTAATTTCAGCAGGTTTTAATGTTCCTTTACGTAATTGTTCCGAAAGCTCCTTGGTTTTTGGCACCCATACACGACCGTCGTTACGTAAAGATTCAGACATTAACGTTAACTTCGATTGGTGATCACCTGTTACAGGGATACAAGTAGGGTGAATTTGCGTATAACAAGGGTTCGCAAAGTAAGCACCTCTTTTATGTGCACGCCAAGCCGCTGTAACATTACATCCCATTGCATTTGTAGAAAGGAAGAAAACGTTGCCATAGCCTCCTGTACAAAGAAGTACAGCATGACCTTCATGAGATTCGATTTTTCCAGTCACCATATCACGGGTAATAATACCACGTGCGTGTCCATCAATCTTTACCAAATCTAACATCTCATGGCGAGTGTAGGATTTTACTTTACCTTTTTTTATCTGACGATTTAATGCCGAGTAAGCACCTAATAACAATTGCTGCCCAGTTTGTCCACGTGCATAAAACGTACGCGAAACTTGAGCCCCACCAAATGAACGGTTATCTAATAATCCACCATATTCGCGAGCAAAAGGAACCCCTTGAGCAACACATTGATCGATAATATTTACAGATACTTCTGCTAAGCGGTAAACGTTTGCTTCACGAGCACGGTAGTCACCACCTTTAATCGTATCGTAAAATAAACGGAATACCGAGTCACCATCATTTTGATAGTTTTTCGCGGCATTAATACCTCCTTGTGCAGCGATAGAGTGCGCACGGCGTGGCGAATCCTGGTAACAAAATGTTTTTACATTGTAACCTAATTCTGCCAATGAAGCGGCGGCAGAAGCACCAGCCAAACCCGTACCCACAACAAGAATTGTGAATTTACGTTTGTTTGCTGGATTGACCAACTTCATTTCAAATTTATGTTTTGACCATTTCTCGGCTAATGGGCCTGCAGGTACTTTTGAATCTAACATATTTAAATACTTTATATTGATAAGATATACGGCGTATATCTTAAATATTATTTAATGAAATAAAAATATAACGGCATTAACGCAAAACCAATCGGGATAATCACACCGAAGCCCCATACACCAATAAATTTGATAATTGGAACATATTTTTTATGAGAAAATCCAATCGTCTGAAATGCAGATTGAAAACCGTGGATTAAGTGAAATGACAATGCTGCCATAGCCAATACATAAAGACCAACTAAGAAAGGATTTTCAAAAGCAAAATCTACTTGTTTGTAAAGATCACGTGCTTTAATTGTTTCAACCCCTTGATCTGTCGTTGATTGATAGTCAGTGAACTCGCTAGCTTCTAATACTTTTGATGTTGTGATTCCTGTAGATAGATCTGTCTGATACTCGATATAAGGAACTTGGTCATTGTGGTATTTCCACCAGAAATTCTGCATGTGTGTGGCAATGAAAACCAAAAGAACGGTTCCAAGAATACCCATGTTACGAGAGTTCCACTTGCTGTTTGCCTTGCCATCGTGTTGTGCGTAGCTTACAGGACGAGCCGCTTTGTTTTTAAGTGTTAAAACAAGCGCATAGACTGCGTGGATAATAATGGATGCATAAAGTAGGTAAGAAACCACTTTAATTGGGGTAAAATGCGTCATTAAATACGCGTAGTTGTTGAAGGCATAACCCTCATCATTTTTAAATAGTTGCAAGTTACCAATCAGGTGAACTATAAGGAACGTACATAGAAAAATCCCCGTTAAGCTCATGATTAGTTTTCTTCCCAGTGAAGAACTTAAAACTGGCTTTGAATTACTCATTATCCTTGATTTTTTATATTGATTCGCAAATCTATTTATTTGTTAACAGAAATCTGACAATAGTCAATAAAATCGAATAATTTAGAACAATTCTAATCAGAAAGGGCTATACAGTAATACTGCATAGCCCTTTTTTGACTTGATAGTTGATACTTATGTTTATAGGAAAGCGAAACCCACTCCTATAGTCCACATTCTAATTTTTTGGTTATCCAAACCACTTTCATTTAAGTTTGTTAAGCCATGTTCATAACGAAGGTCTACTGTAAGCTTGCTGATATCAAGACCAATACCACCTATGATACCTGTCGATGATTTTTTGTAACTGTCCCATTCCGTCGCTCTAGCGAAATCGATCTCGCCATCTTGAGCAAAAGAAAATACAGGCCCTGCTTGTACGCGGAAGCCTACTGGTCCTAATCCGATTTTTGTACCCAATAGAACAGGGACATCGAAGCTCTTAAAGGTTGCATCGCCACTTTCTCCATTATCAGTGAAGCCGACTTTTTTGCTAGCGTAATACGCTTCGGGTTGAATATGGAATCCTGCAATTCCAACCCTGCCCCAGGCACCTAACTGAAAACCCGTTTTCGTCTCCGAATTAAATAGTTTTCCCTCTGAACTTAAGCTTGAGAAGCCTAATGCTCCTTTTACACCTAGTTTGAAAGTTGGGAGCAATTGCGCTTGAGAAATGCCCACCGCCACAATCAAACAAATTAAAGTAAGTAGAGATTTTTTCATATGAAAAATATTTGTTTATTTTATTACATTACAATATTAACGTATTTATTTTAATAATTGATATATGAGTACACTAAAAATATCCGCAGAAGAGTGGGATATCTTGAAGATAAAATTGCATCGAAAATACAATCATTTGTCCCAAGAAGACTTAACTTACGTTCCAGGAGAAGAGGATCAACTTTTAGTAAAATTAGCCAAACGTCTTCGCCGCACAAAGGAGTATATTAGTTTTACCTTATTGAAGGAGATCGCTGATTTGTCTTCTAATCGCCTTTAAGAATGAGCGACTTGATTTCATGGTCAGACTTTGAGAAAGTCGAATTACGTGTGGGGACTATTGTCGAGGTGTTCGATTTCCCTAAAGCCCGCAAGCCCGCTTACCAATTGCATATCAGTTTTGGTCCAGCTATCGGCGTGCTTAAGTCTAGCGCACAGGTTACGTACCATTACACAAAAGAAGAGTTAATAGGACGACAAATAGTGGCCGTTGTCAATTTTCCCAAGAAGCAAATTGCCGATTTTATGTCGGAGTGTTTGGTAACAGGCTTTGCCGATGAAGAAGGACATATCGTATTGACGAGTGTGGAGCGTTTACTGCCTGATGGCGCAAAGTTGATGTAGATGAAAATATACCATTTTGAAGATGCAGAGCTTCCGATGTCTCCCAAAGATATCGATGTAGTCTATATGCAGGAGGCGTTGAAGCTTGCAAAAAAAGCTTTTGAAGAAGATGAGGTGCCTATTGGTGCTATCGTGGTGAGTCAAGGTAAGATTATTGGAAAGGGATATAATTTAACAGAGCGGTTACATGATGTGACAGCACATGCCGAAATGCAGGCATTTACTGCAGCCTCGAATTATATGGGAGGCAAATATTTAAAAGATTGTACACTTTATGTCACGGTAGAACCCTGTGTAATGTGTGCTGGAGCATCCTACTGGACACAAATTTCAAGGGTGGTATTCGGAGCTGTGGACGATAAGCGAGGCGCTTCTAAATTCGGAAGACTGTATCACCCCAAAACAGAAGTTGTCTCCGGAGTTTTGGAGCAAGATTGCGCCGATTTGATAAAATCATTTTTTCGTAATAAAAGGTAAGAAAATAAAGAATTTCACAGTTTCTTAAAACGGAAGCTACGGTGAAATTGTTATATTCGTGTTCTTAATTTATTAATAACAAAAATAGTATATTATGGCATTTGAATTAGAAGCATTACCATACGCTAGTGACGCGTTGGAACCACACATTGATAAAGATACCATGGAGATCCACCATGATCGTCACCACCAAGCTTATGTTGATAATTTAAACAAAGCAATCGCAGGTACAGATGCTGAAAGTTTATCATTAGAAGAGATTAACAAAAATATTTCTAAATATCCAGCAGCTGTTCGTAACAACGGTGGAGGACACTTTAACCACAAATTATTTTGGTCGATCCTTGGACCTAACGCAGGTGGTGAGCCTACAGGTGAACTAGCTGAAGCTATCGCAAGCACTTTTGGCTCTTTCGCAGAACTTAAAACACAGTTGCAAAATGCAGGTGCTACACGTTTTGGTTCAGGTTGGGCTTGGCTTGTTGTTAAAGCAGATGGGCAACTAGCTGTTACTTCTACTCCTAATCAGGATAATCCGTTGATGGATGTTGCAGAAGTAAAAGGAACGCCAATCTTAGGTATAGACGTTTGGGAACACGCTTATTATTTGAAATATCAAAATAAACGCCCAGCTTACTTAGATGCAGTGTTTAACGTGATCAACTGGGATGCAGTTGCACAACGTTTCCAAGAAGCGAAGTAATTAAAAAATTAATATTGTAGGTTTCTACAATCTGCGCGTCATTGCTTTCAATAGATTGTTATAAAAACGTTAAGCGCTTTTATGATTCTGGTGGTAAGCGATGACGCGTTTCTATTCAGACGCATATGATAACTAATGTAAAATCTAAAGCCTTGACCTTTCTTTTCGGCTTATTCCTGTTTTCGGCCTGCGCACAGCCCACTACTAAAAAAGAGGTAAAAGAAGAGACATTGTTAAATCTGCTGCCAGAACGCAGTACCTCATCAACTGATACCGCAATTTTTGGAGCCGGTTGTTTTTGGTGTGTAGAGGCACAGTTTGCTTCGTTGAATGGGGTAAATACCGTCACTTCTGGGTATTCTGGCGGTGCGAAAGCTAATCCTACATATAGCCAAGTATCGTCTGGCCGCAGCGGACATGCAGAAGTAATTGAAGTAATATATGATACGTCTAAGATCTCTTATGACGAACTCTTGGAAGCATTTTTTTTATCGCACGATCCTACGCAACTCGATCGGCAAGGTAATGATATTGGTCCGCAATATCGCTCCGTTATTTTTGCCCATTCAAAGGAACAGTATAAAAAAGCATCATACTATATTAACCAGTTAAATGCAGAAGATGTCTATAAAGGTAAAATTGTAACGAGAATTGAGCCTTTTAAAGCATTTTATAAAGCTGAAGATTACCATCAACAATATTACGATAAGAATGGGGGAGAACCTTATTGTGTTTATGTGATCAAACCCAAAATGGAAAAATTTCGAAAGGTTTTTAAGGACCGATTGAAAAAGTAAAAAAGAGGAATTAATAAAAAAGGGCACCAGTGGCGCCCCTTTTACAGCATATAATTAAACCTAATATTAGCCCTCTAATATATTTTGTTGATCTAAATCAACTCCATTTACTTCTGCTCTGATTTTAGTTTCTAGTTCGTCGCTCAAATCGGGATTATCAAGCAATAAAGATTTTACTGCATCACGTCCTTGCCCTAATTTAGTATCGCCATAACTAAACCAAGATCCAGACTTTTTAATGATACCATATTCTACACCTAAATCTATAATCTCTCCCACTTTTGATATTCCTTCGCCGAACATAATATCGAATTCTGCAATTCGGAAAGGAGGAGCCACTTTATTCTTAACAATTTTAACTTTTACACGGTTTCCAGATACTTCATCAGAATCTTTAATTTGTGAGGTACGACGAATATCTAAACGGACGGAAGCGTAGAATTTAAGTGCATTTCCTCCCGTGGTTGTTTCTGGATTACCAAACATAACACCAATTTTTTCGCGAAGTTGGTTGATGAAAATACAACAACAATTCGTTTTAGAGATTGTTCCTGTTAATTTTCTCAAAGCTTGGGACATTAAACGAGCTTGAAGCCCCATTTTAGAATCGCCCATTTCGCCTTCAATTTCACCCTTAGGAACAAGTGCAGCAACAGAATCGATAACTATTACATCGATCGCGCCTGAGCGGATAAGGTTGTCTGCAATCTCAAGAGCCTGTTCTCCATTATCAGGCTGAGAAATTAATAGATTTTCAACGTCTACACCTAATTTCTGAGCGTAGTATTTATCAAAAGCATGCTCCGCATCGATTACAGCCGCAATGCCCCCTTTTTTCTGAGCCTCTGCTACGATATGTGTAGCAAGCGTCGTTTTTCCAGAAGATTCTGGACCATAGATTTCAATAATACGGCCTTTAGGCACCCCGCCAATACCTAAAGCAATATCTAACCCAAGTGATCCTGTCGAAATAGCTTCAATAGGTTCTACTGCAGAATCTCCAAGTTTCATAATAGTACCTTTTCCGTACGATTTCTCTAGTTTATCTAAAGTAAGCTGTAAAGCTTTTAATTTATCTGAGTTGCTCATATTTTTAGTATTAAGTATTCAAAAGTAAGATTTAAATTTGATTTCCAAAAATTATTTTACTAATATTATTAGTCTTTTATTTGCTTGGCTTTATAGTTCTTCTCAAAGTACTGGCAGAAATAAGTGATAGGGCATTCTTCGCACTTCGGACGTCTGGCGAGGCAGATATAACGACCATGTAAAATAAGCCAATGGTGTGCAATTGCAATAGTTTCTTTGGGGAGATATTTTACAAGTTGTTTTTCTACAGCGAGTGGGGTTGTTGCTCTACTCGTCAACCCAAGCCGGTTACTGACCCGAAATACATGTGTATCCACTGCCATTGCCGGGTTATTGTAAACAACTGAGGAGATAACATTAGCCGTTTTTCGTCCTACACCAGGCAATTTTACTAATTCCTCCACTTTCTCGGGAACAATACCGTCAAACTCTGTGATGAGTTTTTGAGCCATGCCCACTAGATGTTTTGCTTTGTTATTCGGATAACTTACCGAACGTATATAAGTGAAGACTTCATCGGAATCACTAGCCGCAAGTGATAGTGCATCAGGGAAACGTTCAAATAAAGCTGGGGTAACCTGATTTATCCGTTTATCTGTACACTGTGCAGAAAGAATTACAGCGACCAATAGTTCGAAAGGGTTACTGTAATTTAATTCGGTCTGTGCGTCGGGACTATGAGTAGAAAAATACTTGACAAATTCTTGATACCTCTCTTTTTTTAACATAAACAAAGATATTCAAAACTCTCTTTAAAAAACAAAGTCTCTAATTTTAATTAGAGACTTTGCCATTTTACTTTGTTAAGCTTTTTGAGTAATTTAAAATATTCTCAATGCTGCGTGGGCTAGGATCTTTTACCAATCTTTTGAAATTGGATTTTAAGTTTTCTTCAAATATTTCATCTATTTTATCCACCATAGCCACCTCTGCTTCACTTAAACTAGTATCATGTTCATGTTTTGTAAAGTATTCTACCATAAGCGTTTTATTTAAATAAGTACATATAAAACGTAAGATAGAAATTTATATTATATAATATTTAACATTTTTTTACTTTTTCCCTTGAACATATTTGTCAGCCTCTTCAATGGCCTTTTTTGCATTGACGATTCCTCCGGTTACACTGATCTCATCCAAATACACTTTTTTACTAGCACCGTCAACCTGTATCTTGACTTTTTCATCTACTTTTGTCACAGACTTTAAGATAATATCTTTAACTTCTTTGGCCGTAAGTGTTGGATAATAGGAACGAATAAGCGCAGCTAATCCAGCAACTACAGGGGAAGCCATACTGGTGCCATCCTGTTCTTTGTAAGTGGATTCTGGCATTGTTGAATTTATTTTTACACCAGGCGCAAAAACATCGACGGATTTATAGCCAAAATTGGAAAAACTGGCTAATAAACCATCATCCAATCCCGAAGAAGTAGCTCCCACAGTAATCCAGTTGGTAGCTTCGCCGACGATTGCGTCCAAACTATCTGTATAATATTTCATCGGATAATTTTTGACGATATCGTTATCTTTTGAATCATTTCCAGCAGCGTGAATCAATAGTACATCGTGATCTTCTGCATATTTTACGGCTTCATCTACAGCTTTTTTGTTATAAGCATAACCCTTACCAAAGCTCATGTTAAGAACCTTTGCACCATTGTCTACCGCATATCTTATACCGTTTGCTACATCCTTGTCGCGCTCATCGCCGTCGGGGACAATGCGTACTCCCATAATCTTGACATTGTTCGCTACGCCATTAATACCGATACCGTTATCCCTTTTTGCGCCAATAATTCCAGCTACATGTGTTCCATGGTCTGCGTCAGGACCTTTAATGTCTGCGTTTCCATAAAAATGTTCTGTTGCGTCGTCGTAATGATCGCCAACTATGCTGCGTGGGTCGTAACTTTTGTTCAAATGATATTCAGCTTGTGCATGAAAATAGGCCGCCCCCTCTTCAAGATCCTTATAGAATTCGAGAAAAGGTGTGTTGTCCAGTTCTCTTTTTGCCATACGAATCGCTATTTTCTGGCGCTCGGAATTTGGACTGTAGCCATCAATATCCGCCTTGGTAATATCCTTTGGATCTTTCCCAATCTTTTTAATCATAACGTCCATCTCCTCTTTTAACCTCCCATAGTTCAAATTGCCAAAATTAGCTTGGTCTGATTTGCTGGTGTAGTCATTTACCATCTTTTGATAGGCGACAAATTCCCGTCGTTCAGCTTCGCTTAGCGCAGTTGACGGCAAAACAGAGATATATTTTGGTTCATAAATACGAATAAGACGCGTTACTTCCAGATTATCATAGTGTACATTCTCCCCATTCGCGTTACCTAGAAAATTCCAACCATATACATCATCGCTATAACCATTGTTGTCATCATCTTTACCATTTCCCGCTATTTCTTTCGGATTTTTCCACATGACATCTTTCAGGTCTTCATGATTGTAATCTACGCCACCATCTAATACACCAACTATTACAGGTGTTGATTTTCTTCCCTGTAGTAATTCGTATGCCTTTTCTGTACTAATTCCACGTACGCCATCCGCTTGGTAGTCCAGATTGTACCAGTTTGGCGGATTTGTTTTTTTTGATTGAGCCCCACCGAAAAAAGGAAGGATACTCATGCCCACGAGGGCATAAAGTTTTAGTGTTCCAATCATATGTTTTTGTTTCAGTCAATAACAAATATAGTGCAAGTCCTGTGCAGTTGTTGTTAAAAAAAGATAAATCAATATACTTTTTACATTAACTTTATTACTAAAACCTACTTATTATGTTTAAAAATTGGAACTATATCATTATTATTGGTGCTATGGCAATAGCATGTTCTGATAACACGGAAAAACAGTTGACCAATTGGCCAACGATAACACCGCCCGTAGCGGAGAAAAAAATCTATACGAGGATCATTCACGGAGATACAGTACAAGATGATTATTTTTGGATGAATGATTATTTTAAGAAAGGGCCTGACTCAACCCAAGTAATAGCCTATTTAGAAGAAGAAAACAACTACACACAAGGCATGTTGAAAGATACAGAGCCTTTGCAGACGTCTCTCTTCCATGAGATGAAAAGTCGTATCAAAGAAAAGGATGAGTCTGTTCCCTACCTGAAAGACGGATACTATTATTATACACGCACAGAAGAAGGAAATCAATATTATAAGTATTGTCGTAAAAAGGGGAGTTTAGATGCCTCTGAAGAGATCCTCTTGGATGTTGATCTCATGGCTAAAGGCCATCCTTATTATGCTGTAGAAGGATTTTCGGTAAGTCCAGATAACAAATTGTTAGCATTTGGCGTTGATACGGTTTCTAGAAGAGAATATACTATTCACATCAAAAATTTGGAAACAGGCGAGCTTCTTTCCGATAGAATTGACCGCACAGAAGGGGAGGCTATTTGGGCAAACGATAGCAAAACATTCTTTTATACCTCGAAGAACGCATTAACGTTGCTGAGTGAAAAAATAAAGAGACATACACTAGGCACAGCCAGTAAAGCGGATGTGTTAGTCTACGAGGAGAAAGATAACAGTAATTATATCGGAGTAGGTAAATCAAAAAATGATAAATATGTCATGATCTATTCCGAAGGAACTTTGTCTTCGGAGGTTTTCATCCTAGATGCCAATACACCCTTTGGGAAATTTAAAACCTTTCAACCGCGTAGAAAAGATGTGCTTTATTCCATTACAGCATTGGAAGATCGTTTTTTAATCCTAACGAATGATGAAGCAAAAAACTTTAAGGTTATGGAATGTCCCTTAAATAATACAACAAGAGATCATTGGAAAGATTTTATACCACATCGTGCCGATGTCCTTGTTTCTGGGATAGACGAATTTCGGGATTTTATAGTTGTTGCGGAACGTAAAGATGGGTTGACACAACTTGCGGTTCGTTCGTTAAAAGATAGTAGACAGCACTATCTTGATTTTGGGGAAGCTACCTATACAGTTTATCCTGGAGCAAATTTAGAATACGATACAGATATTGTACGTTACGGGTACACCTCTCTCGTTACTCCTTCCTCTACTTTTGATTACAATATGCAAACCAAGGAGAAAGAGCTAAAAAAACAGCAAGAAGTTCTCGGAGGTTATGATCCAAATGACTATGCTAGCGAACGGTTGTTTGCGACATCAGTGGACGGGACAAAAATTCCTATTTCTATTGTGTATAAGAAAGGCTACGAAAAGAATGGTAAATCCCCTCTCTTACTTTATGCATATGGATCCTACGGGCTATCCATGGATCCATCATTCAATCCCTCCCGTCTAAGTTTGTTAAATAGAGGTTTTGCTTATGCTATTGCACATATTCGTGGAGGAGAGGAGATGGGACGGCAATGGTACGAGGATGGAAAAATGATGAAAAAGAAAAATACTTTTACAGACTTTATAGACTGTGGAAAATATTTGATAGCAGAGAAGTATACTAGTCCTGGACATCTGTATGCACAAGGTGGCAGTGCGGGAGGTTTGTTAATGGGCGCAGTGGCAAATATGGCTCCAGATTTATGGAGAGGCATTATTGCACAAGTTCCTTTCGTTGATGTGGTTAATACGATGTTGGATGAAACAATACCATTGACAACCAATGAATATGATGAGTGGGGAAATCCCAATCAAAAGCAGGCCTATGGCTATATGAAATCGTATTCTCCATACGAAAATGTGGAGGCAAAAGAGTATCCAAATATACTTGTGACAACAGGGTTACACGATAGTCAAGTACAATATTTTGAACCGGCTAAGTGGGTGGCAAAATTAAGAGCAAGCAAAAAAGGTACAAATATTATTCTATTAAAAACAGATATGGACTATGGTCATGGCGGTGCTTCAGGACGATTTGACTACCTTAAAGATATCGCTTTAAATTATGCATTTCTGTTTAAATTAGAAGGAATCAGTAAATAATAATATCGTAATTCTCCATAAACAATAAAGGCTTGGAACTCCAAGCCTTTATTGTTTATGGGTAGAATCTAACTGATTCTCTCTTTCTATTTCTCGGGCGTCAATCTGATGTTGACGGTAATTTTGTAAGGCTACTTTACTAGCTTTCTGAGAGACTATAATACCAATAATAGCAATTATGGTAACAACTGTTAACCCCCAGGCATATTTCTTTTTGTCCTGTTTAACTAACCAGTACATCACAAATATATAAGGGACTGCAAAAAATATGTAAAAGATAATACTAGGACCAACCATTTCTGTTCTGATTTAAACTCTGTTGCAAAACTACACAAATAGATAGACTTAAAAAATTTCCTTCTGTTTCTGACATGAAGTTTACAAGTTTTGAACCTTTTAGCCAAAAAGCCGTCCTATTAGTATATTGACGATAACGGAGATAGGTTAATGTTTTTTTAATAAAAAAACTACAGCATTATTGCATAAAAGAAAAAAATATTTTTTTACTTTTGCGCAGTCTATAGATTGAAAGACAGTGAAATGAAATACGTGAATACATATATGGAACTACCTGTCCTGCTTCGGAAAAAGCAGGCGATGGAATTTCTATATGCAAAGCATTCGTTCAGCTGTCCAATCTTACGATTCCGACGACCTATTCTGCCTCGAGCTTGATTCGGAGGCAGGCTACTTCCATTCTTGATAATCATCCAGCTCGGTGGTTCCTCAATTGTTAATTAATCAGATTTTTTGCAACACAGCAGTGTAAATTAGGTCAACATCTTAGATGACACTTTCAGATTTTTCAATTATTCCTGCCAACTCCTTACATGTTGGTTATGCAGAGGCTATTTGTGACGAAATGTTTGAGTCCGCAAAAGCACGCGGAACGGGAATCGCACGTCGTAAACCGGAATACGTAGCAAAAAAAATGGAGGAAGGTAAAGCGGTGATTGCCCTGCATAAAGATGGGCGTTGGGCCGGATTCTGTTATATCGAAACCTGGGGCCACGGAGATTATGTAGCCAACTCTGGACTTATCGTAAACCCTGAATTTAGGAAGGTCGGTTTAGCCAAAGCCATCAAAAAACGGGTGTTCGAATTGTCTAGAGAAAAATATCCTCATTCAAAGATATTTGGTCTCACTACAGGCCTTGCTGTTATGAAGATCAATTCTGATTTAGGATATGAGCCTGTGACTTATTCAGAACTAACCCAAGACGAAGAGTTTTGGAAAGGCTGCAAATCTTGTGTAAACTACGATATTTTAATCAGTAAGGACAGAAAGAATTGTATGTGTACAGCCATGTTGTGGGATCCCGTTGAAAAGGAACGTGCGTTGAAAGAAAAGATTCAACGTCGGGCGGAGGCAAAAGAGAGATTAGATCGTATTGTGAAAAAACAGTCACTCCTCAAACGTATTGAAGCAAAATTATGGAAATCTTCCAAGAAGTTTGTCGCATCAGTATTTCCTGTTGGAACGGGAGCCGTTAAAGGAATATAATTTGTAAATTTGAAGCTAAACATTAGCAAGCATAATTAATTTTTAAGATGAAAAAAGTAGTATTAGCGTTTAGCGGTGGTTTAGATACATCATTCTGTTGTATCTATCTATCGAAAGATTTAGGTTTAGAAGTACATTCAGTCGTTGTCAATACTGGTGGCTTTTCAGATGAAGAGCTAAAGGCAATTGAACAACGTGCTTATGACTTAGGTGTGAAATCGCATAGTGCGATCGATGAAACCGAAGATTATTACCAAGATACTATTAAATATTTGATTTTTGGCAACGTCTTGAAGAATGCGACTTATCCCTTGTCAGTTTCTGCAGAACGCGTATGCCAAGCTACTGCTATTGCTAATTACGCAAATAAAATCGGTGCTGAGTGCGTAGCTCATGGTTCTACAGGCGCTGGTAACGATCAAGTTCGCTTTGATATGATTTTCAATACGCTGATTCCAGGTGTTGAAATCATCACACCTATACGGGATTTAAAGCTTTCGCGTGAAGATGAAATCTCTTATTTGGCAAAACATGGTGTTGAAATAAATGCAGAGAAAGCAAAATACTCCATTAATAAAGGCCTTTGGGGAACTTCGGTAGGAGGGGCTGAAACACTTACCTCAAACCAATACCTGCCGGAAACAGCATGGCCAACACAGGTTTCATCAACAGAACCACAACGTATAACGATTGATTTTGTAAAAGGAGAGCCTGTGGGCTTGAATGGACAAGAGATCGGCGCTGTAAAAGTTATTCAGCAATTGCAAGAAATTGCCCAACCTTATGGTATTGGTCGTGATATACATGTGGGCGATACCATCATTGGAATTAAAGGTCGGGTAGGATTCGAAGCAGCAGGTCCCCTTATTTTGATTAAGGCCCACCATACCTTGGAAAAACACACCCTCACAAAATGGCAATTATCTTGGAAAGATCAGATTGCAGGTTTTTACGGTAATTATATGCATGAGGGACAAATGCATGATCCTGTCATGCGAGATATTGAAGCTTTCCTTGCTTCATCTCAACAAACAGTGACTGGCCGTGTTATAGTCGAGTTGCATCCTTACCGTTTTGTGATTATTGGCGTAGAATCGGAGCATGATTTGATGTCAAATAAATTTGGTAGTTACGGCGAAATGAATAAAGGATATACAGGGGACGATGTCAAAGGTTTTGCAAAGATTTTTGGAAATCAAACGATAATTTGGCATAAAGTAAACGAAAAATAAACATGATCGAAAGAATTGCTGCGGATCGTTTAGCCGATATCCTACCTCTTTTTGCTGCTTATCGTGTTTTCTATAAGTATGAGCCGGATCTGGATCGTGAACAGCAATTCCTACACGAACGTTTATCCAATCAAGAATCCGTAATTTTTGCCGCATTCGAGGAAGGCAGGGCTGTAGGTTTTACACAGTTGTATCCAAAATATTCATCCGGACGAATGGAAAAAAACTGGATCTTGAATGACCTATTTGTTGATCCTCCAGCGCGGGGAAAAGGTGTAGCAACACAGCTGATCCATGCTGTAATGGATTTTGCAAAGGAGAAATCGGCTACTTTTGTTCAATTAGAAACACAAGTAAATAATGTCGTTGCACAGAAACTTTACAAAAAAATAGGGTTTCAATTGCAAGATCCGGATACAGAATTTTTGATTTTTAAGAAAGTTGTATAAACGCCTTTTAAGGCATAAAGAGAGAAATCTGATCAGATTTCTCTCTTTATTTTACAAGACTTAATCTAACACTATTATTTATGAAGAAAGTAAAAGTTGGGGTAGTGGGATCTGCCGGTTATACAGGAGGAGAGCTACTTCGGATTTTGATCTACCATCCTTATGTAGAAATTGTATTCGCTAATTCTGCTTCAAATGCAGGAAACAAAATCTATGAGGTGCATAACGATCTTTTTGGTGATACAGATCTTGAGTTTTCATCTATTTTTCATTCCGATATCGATGTTTTGTTTCTATGTGTCGGTCATGGTGATGCACGCAAGTTTTTAGAATCGAATGCGATAGCTCCTTCCGTTAAAATCATAGATCTTTCTCAGGATTACAGACTAAAGGATAATGCAACGTATGCTAATAAAGAGTTCGTTTACGGTTTGCCTGAGCTCAACAGGGAGGCAATACGTCAAGCGCATTACGTCGCTAACCCAGGATGTTTTGCAACGAACATACAGTTAGCGCTACTTCCCTTGGCCGCAAATGGGTTGTTGTCGAATGCCATTCACGTGAATGCGACGACAGGTTCTACTGGTGCGGGACAAAAACCTGGCGCTACAACGCATTTCTCCTGGCGGAATAACAACCTTTCGGCTTATAAATCATTCGAACATCAACATCTGCAAGAAATATCAGAATCACTGAATCAACTTCAGGATGGATTTCTACCAAATTCGGAAAAATCATTGTTAGCACGTGCCGCAGAGAAAATTCATTTTGTACCGCAAAGAGGTGATTTTACACGAGGCATATTTTCCGCAATTTATATAAAAACAGCTATTTCAGAGGAAGAGGCATATGCGATTTACGATGCTTATTATCAAGAACATCCATTCACGTGGGTCAGTCGAGCTAATATAGATCTCAAGCAAGTCGTAAATACAAATAAGAGTATTATTCATTTAGAAAAACACGGCGATCAATTGCTTATATTAAATGCGACTGATAATTTGTTAAAGGGGGCTTCAGGTCAAGCCGTCCAAAATATGAACCTCATGTTTGATTTAGATGAGCGTCTCGGTCTAAATCTCAAAAGTGTCGGATTTTAAGATATACAAAAAAGGCTGCATGATGCAGCCTTTTTTGTATGTATCGGACCTTTTATTCAGCCACTAAATTTATTTTTCGTTCAACAGAGACATTGTCACCAGTGATTGCTTTGCCATCTTTATCAACTAACCACAGTTTAACCGTAGTTTCTCCCAAAGGCAAGTTTAGAATTTCATAAGGAACCCATTGGTCTAAAGTAAATTCCTGACCATTGATATCTGCTTTAACTTTATTTCCATCGGCAGCTAATGTGCCATTAGCGATGAAGAAGTCAAGTAGAAGAGATTTTACATCTTCTCCTTTATACTCTCCCTTCGGACGGCTGTAAAAAAGAGATAACTCCGTTGGTGCTGGTAGCTCTTCTATTTTACCATCAGAAGTCACTTTAAACTTAACTAATTTCGCAGCATCTGCAGTTTTAATAGATTCATGAAATGAGCGAGATAAAAAAGACATCAAGTAATGCTCCGAATTTAAGGCAACCGTCACACTGTGCTCGGGCTTATAAAGGGCAGCATAGGGGGTATTATCTAATATAAAATGAATGTGCTGTCCTTCATGAGAATTTGCCATATGGTGCTCATGCTCGGTCTGCGCTGTAAGTTCAAAATTACTTACGGCATATTTTACCGTAACCTTTGCCGAATCCGTTCCTACTTTTTCCGAGCTAATCGAAGAAATTTTCAATGTAGCTCCTGGAAATTCTTTCGAATGTTTCAGTGGTGTAACAGATATTGCGCCAACGCTGTCAGCGAGAGCTGTAGAATCTTGTGTTTGCCCATCACTGTTGTTCGTACTTTGATTACATGAAACAAGTGTTGCGGTCAAGGTAAGCATAGCTAAAGTAGCTTTCAATGTATTCATTTTCGTATTTTTATGTTAACGATGTTATTTGTTTACCAGTCATTGAACAAATAGAATATGAAAAAGTTTTGTCTTTATTGAAAGACAATATCTAGTGCATGCTTAATTGCTTGGATAGTGATGTCAAGATCTTCCGTCGTATGTGCATCGGATATAAAGCCTACCTCATATCCAGATGGACCAAAATAGATGCCTTGATTGAGCAAAGCTCTATGCATAATCTTATAGCTTTCCATGGACTTAGGATCTATTTCTTCTGCCGTTTTAATACTTGTCTTATCTGTAAATGCGAACCAAAAGATAGAACCAATTGTGAAAATTTGAACCACATAGCCCTTTTCTTTGATATAGTTTTCTAATGTCTGAACGAAACCTCGTGTCTTCAGTTCTTGTTTTTCATAGAACCCTTCCTGTGCCAATAAGGTCAGTGCCGCAATTCCGGCAGCCATTGCTACAGGATTTCCTGAAAGAGTGCCCGCCTGATATACACCACCATCAGGTGAAATCTCCGCCATCAGTTCTTTCGATGCACCGTAAGCCCCCACAGGCATACCCCCACCAATGATTTTGCCATAGGTAATGATATCTGGTTGTATACCGTAGTAATGTGCAGCTCCTTGAAAACCTAAACGAAATCCCGTTATCACCTCATCAAAAATCAATAGGGAGCCATGATCTTTTGTTATTTTGCGCAAGAAATTCACATAGGCAGGATCTTGAATCAATAAGCCATTATTCGCAGGTACCCCCTCAATAATGACAGCCGCGATTTGATTGTCGAAGGTTTTAAATACTTCTTCAAGTGCTTTTGTATCATTCAATCCAATGACAATCGTTTCGTCAGCAAACGATTTAGGTACACCGGCCGACGATGTTTCTCCAAAAGTAACCAAGCCCGAACCTGCTTTTACCAATAAAGAATCGGAGTGTCCGTGGTAACATCCTTCGAATTTGACAATCTTATCTCGTTTGGTATAACCACGTGCTAATCGGATTGCTGACATGACTGCCTCCGTGCCCGAGCTCACAAAACGCAGCTTTTCAATATACTTGTTTTTACTTAGGATGAGATCGGCAAGCTGATTCTCCAACCGAGTAGGAGCACCAAAACTTAGACCATTCGGAAGCTGCTTAATAACAGCTTCGCGAATTTCATCATTATTATGTCCAAGAATGAGTGGACCCCAAGAACAACAAAAATCGATGAATTCGTTTCCATCAGCATCCCATATTCTAGATTTATCTCCTCGTTCGATAAAGAGAGGGGTGCCATATACCGATTTAAATGCGCGAACCGGAGAATTTACACCACCAGGGAAAAAGTTCTTCGCTGTTTCAAAAAGCGCTGCTGATTTTTCACGTGAAATATCTTGAAATTGTATTGCCATAATAGTATGCTTCTGCTCTTTACTGTTTTTAGTAATTATCCTTTTAACCAACCTTTTTCTAAAACTTCCTTGGCATGATAGGTGAGGATGGACGTTGCTCCTGCACGACGGAAGCTCATTAAAGTCTCCATAATTGCCCTTTCTTCGTGAAGCCAGCCGTTTTGTATGGCAGCCTTTAACATCGCATATTCTCCAGACACATTGTATGCAGCTATGGGCAAATCGAAATTATCGTGAAGTAATTTGATAATATCTAGGTAAGGTAAACCGGGTTTCACCATAAGGAAATCGGCCCCTTCTTCCATATCAAGTTGCGCTTCAATGAGTGCTTCCTTCGTATTCGCTGGATTCATCTGATAGGTTTTTTTATCACCCGCTTTAGGTGCTGAATTCAACGCATCACGAAATGGTCCGTAGAAAGCAGATGCATATTTTGCTGTGTAAGACATCAAGGATACATGCTTGAAGCCGTGGGAATCGAGCAATTCCCTGATGTATCCAATACGTCCATCCATCATATCGGAAGGTGCTATAATATCAGCCCCAGCTTCAGCGTGTGCTAAAGACATCTTACCCAATACTTCTAATGTTTCGTCATTTAGAATAACACCATTTTCCACAATGCCGTCATGCCCATCTGAGCTATATGGATCCATCGCTACATCCGTAACAACACAGGCTTCTGGAAAATTTTTCTTGACTTCCTCAATGGCACGCAAATAAAGACTGTCTTTCTTATAACTGATAGTTGCGTATTTATCCTTGAGCGACTCTTCGATATTTGGAAATAAATCGAAAGCCTTCAATCCCAATTTTAAGCATGATTCCACCTCACGAAGTAAGTTGTCTATGGAATAACGGTAAATCCCTGGCATGGACGACACCTCTGTCTTCTGTTGTTGCCCTTCCACGATAAACAAGGGAAATATGAGGTTTGCAGCAGACAGATGATTTTCTTGTATCATGTCTCGAATAACTGCTGATTTTCTATTTCTTCTTGGACGCTGTAACATAATTATATGTGCTTATTTAAATAAAAGGGAGCCTGAAAAGCTCCCTTGGATATGCTAATAATCTAATCCGAATATGGCTTCTGCCAATCCAATTTCATCAGGTGTAAAAGGAAGGGTATAGGAAAGTCCCATCGCTTCGATTGACTTTGCAGTAGAAAGGCCTATACAAATGATTTTTTGCCCCGGATCTACTAAATTATCGCGAAAATAGGCTTCAACATTACTTGGGCTAGTAAATATCAAAACATCCGCGTTAGACTTGTTTACTTCTGCCTCAAGTACAGTTTCGTAAATAGGCATGTCTATAACTGTTGTATTCGCTGTCAACGCCTGTTGGATAGACATTAACGAATCTTTTGCACGAGGAATAAAGACTGTTTGTCCGTCGACAAGTTTCGCAAACTCTTTCGCAATATCTTCTGTTTTTATTCCAAGATTATCGCCAGAAAAGTCTGCTATACGATCATATTTTCTTAATGCATCTTCAGAACCTCGGCCTAGAACCGCCAGTTTTGTCTTCTTAAGAATTAAAGGGTCTAATTTAAAGAAATGATCTATAGCATTTTTGCTATTAAAGAAAATCCAATCTGCGCGTTTTAAAATGAAAGAATCTAGCTTATTAATAATAGGGTAAATCCGAATTAATGATCGCGCATCGATGAGGATTTCATGTTTATTTAAATAGCGGGCTAAATAGGAACTCTCATCCAATTCGCGCGTAATGAATACACTGCTTGGAAGTTTGCGGTCGCTTTGAAATTTTGAAAAGATACGGTCTGCCATACCATCCGTTGTATCCGAATGTACATATAAACGGTCTGGGAAATCTTCGTTATCTTTTGCAATAGATGTCCATGCCTCAAATTTTCCTTCATTAGTTTCACGACAGTAACATCCTAGTGGAGCGTGACAACCAGCATCAAACATGTTTAATACTTTTCGTTCAACTTGAATGGTTGCAGCTACCTTTGTATCATGGATCGCTTGTAATACGGTAAACAGTTCCGAATCATTCTCCCGGATTTGTATGGCTAATACACCTTGTGCAGGCGCAGGAATAATTTCAATAGGAGCAATCTCCTCTATATGGAAATCCGATAAGTCCATTTCTATTCGGGCAACACCAGCTTTTGCCAATACAATTGCATCATATTGTTCGTCACGTAATTTCTGAATTCGCGTTTGTAAGTTTCCGCGTAGATCTGTAAATTCTAAATCGGGACGTAACGACAAAAGTTGGGCTTTCCGTCGGTTTGACGATGTGCCTACCGAAGCATTATGTTTTAAGGATAACCTCTTTTTGATATCTACACAATCCTTGTGAATAATTAAGAGTTCTGCAGGATCTTCCCTTTCGGATACCGCCGCAATAATAAGTCCTGGTGGATTGATCGTAGGGAGGTCTTTATGAGAGTGAACAGCAAGATCAATTTGTCCCTGAAGTAGCTCTTCCTCCAATTCCTTTGTGAAGAACCCTTTTCCTTCTAACTTATCCAAACGCAAGTGTTGTATAATATCTCCTTGTGTTTTGATAATTTTTAATTCAGATTCTACGCCGATTTCTGCAAGTCGAGCTTGAATAAAGTTTGCTTGCCACAGCGCGAGTTGACTGCCTCTAGTTCCAATAATAAGTTTTCTGTTCACTATAAGATGCCTTTATGGTTGAAAATGCCTACAAATTTAACCAAATAGTCATACAATCCCGACTGTATATGTCAGAATTCGGCTAAAATTTTGGAACAAATATGGGGGACTAATTAATTTCTGATTGCGAATTTTTAACCAAGATCTCTTTTGCCATAACCATGGGAACCTTAATGTATTTTTTCTCCATGTAGTTAATTACTTTTTCTAAGACTTCGCGCGCTTCTGGATCTAACTTTTCCACCTCCTGCGCAAATACTTCATTTAAGGCAAAGGATTTAATCGCTTTGATTTGTTCGGGAACTTCTCGCATAGCAACCTCTACACGACGTTGTTTCAACAAAGGCAGAAACTCTTGAATGTTCTCTTGGATAATTGCATCCGCGCTGCTTAACTCGTTGTAACGATCTTGTTTGTTCTTTTCTGCGATGGCTTGCAAGCTGCTTACCTCGATATATTGCACAGGAAACTGTGCAACCACCTCAGCATCTACGTCATTAGGAATAGCAAGATCTACGATTACTTTTTTATCCGTTTCGCCGTTCAAAAGCATCTGATAGAGATTAACGTCTATAATAGCTTCAGGCGATCCCGTACAGATAATCATCACATCAAACCCTTTTTTATAAGTGCCTAATGCAGAAAGCGGGTAGGCTTCGGCATTCAACTCCTTAGCCAATTTCTTCGCGTTATCAAGTGTTCTATTGAAAACAACAAAGTTAGAATGTTGATGCTTCTTTAGGTATTTAGCTAAATTCTGATTGGTTTCTCCCGAACCAATAACAAGAATCCTTGGGTTTTGAGGTAGCTTTGTTTCCTTAAGCTTACGATATGCTAAAGAAACAACTGAAATTGGGTTGCGAGAAATGTTGGTATAGGTATAAACTTCTTTTGCTGTCTTTACTAGACGATCCATTACCAAACGAAGGTAATCGCCCGTAAAACCAGCCTCACGACAACGTTCGTAAGCCCGACGTACCTGAGCTAAGATCTCCTTTTCTCCAACCACTAGACTCTCTAAAGAACAAGACATGCGGAACAAATGATTTAATGCATCCATTCCAGAATATCGTGTAACCTGTCCCAGATAGCACTGTAAGCGCTCCGCCGGCACACAAAAGTTCATTCTATGCATGAAGTCAGCAATAAACTCATTGCTTAGTTCATGTGCGCCACAGAATACAAATTCCACACGATTGCAAGTCGCTATATAAAAAATCTCTGGAATATCTAATGTATTCTTTAGGTTAATTAATCGATCTTCCAACGCTTCGTTGCAGATGACCAAATTCCCCAGGTCTTTTAATTCGACGTGTTTGTGGGTAAATGCTATAACTTTTAAATTCTTCAAAGCCTATCTTGCTCTATAATTTTCTCCTGCAAATGTAGACTAAAAGCAAGGGTTTTCTGTCAAAAATCTGTCAATAGGATGAATTTAGAATGATTTTAAATAATTTTAAATATTTTTTAATACGCTGTTTTATAGCTATTTAATTTGTTTTTGTGCAGCTTTGTGATTCCCGTCATTTTTGAAAGTAGCCAAATGTGATTATTGACATACTTTTTTCTTTATTTTTTTTCAAAAAAATAAAGAATATGTAAATAATTCCAAATCTTTGTGCAGTTAAATTTGACAATATGTATGTGCTAAGAAAACCACTGGCGATTTTTGGAATTTTGATTTCTGCTGCTTCTCCAATATTTCTTCCTTTTTTAAAGGTGCCGATCAAAGGAAATTGGAACCTATACCAAACAGACGTTGGGCTTTTTGCTATTACCTATGGATTATTAGGCTTATGTGTGTTTGCTTTTTTCTTGCGTAAAGTTTCTTTTTTTAGAATCTGTTCTCGGATCTATCTTGCTTGGTGTTTACTTGGGTTCGTAGCCGTTTACTTTAAAATTAACAACTATTTTGGGATGAAATTGGTCGATGGCCTTTTAGCCAAAACCTTGCATTTGAAATGGGGATGGTGTTTTCTCTTTTTAGGGGCATTTATACTTCTAATCGCAGTAAAAAAGCTGAAAACAGCGTCAGCATCCAACGGGTTGGAAACAAATACTGATGCGCAGCAAAGCTAAGCGTTATTAAGCAGGCTATCTTTTATACTGGTGAGAGCCAATATAGAAGATAGCCAATATTTTACCTATCGCCGATTTGGCCGGTGCGAAATAAAGTGGTCTTTTAGTTTATCTAAGCCAATGTTTTCCTCAGGCTTATCCAATTCGAACCGCCATACTTTTGCCTCCAACACCTCATCCATTTCTTTTGAGTTTATAAGATCTAATGGTTTTACCCGAAATTCTTTTTTTATAGGAGATGTCGCGGTATGCGCATCTGTACTATGACGTAGAATCTGAATATCAAAGTTCGGCCATTTTCCTACATTCGTGAAATTCGCTGAATAAAACTGAACAAAATCCCGTGAAAGAACTTTCTCAGCAAATAGACCATTCCGTTTGTTGCCATTGATATCACTAACCATAATCAGTAAGTCGTATGAGCTATGGTTTATGATATAGAACTTCGCCAAGCCGTCTTTTTGTTCCCCTTCTACGCCTAAATAAATACCACGTTCTACAAAGGGAAGGTTCGTCTGCGAGCGATTAGGCGTTTCTTCATCGTCATCCCGTTTCATGTTACCATGCACCAATGTTATTTTATTCAGCGGAACAGGTATCTCGAAGCCAGATTCATCTGTTACTCCCACCATATCGTTCTTTTGAAACGAGGTGATGTGTCCTTCAATAGGCTCATCCACAAAACGAACCAAATCACCAATTTTAAATTTCATATACTTGTGCTATTTGTGTTGATCAATTGTATTTAATAGATGTACAATATCTTCTTCTCCATTATAAAGATGTATTCCAATACGTATTCCCGTGCCTCTTGGAAAACATGCAATACCTTGCGACATAAGTTCGGGATAGCAGTTTGGGGATACTTGTATGTTTATCAGGGAAGATTTTACATGCCGTCCTTCAATCTCAGGTAATAATAATTTTCTGATACTGAGTTCTTGATGGGCGATTTCCGATAGATTGGCAATATGTTGCTGTATTTTCTGTAGACCTAAATCTTGAAGAAAAAGAAGAGATTGCTGCAAGGTGCCATGACTGAGTGTGTCCTGGTGTCCTGGTTCAAAAAAAGTCTGTAATATAGATTTGGAAGACCACATTGCTTCCTTGGGACGAGGTACATGTGCACTCTTTTTTGCTAATATTTCCTCCAATTCCTCTCCGACGATCATAAAGCCATTTCCATAGCCCGAAAGTAACCATTTATACCCACTTGCTCCGATAGCATCAAACCCTGAATTTTCAAAGTCAAAGAGCGACGTGCCTAGAAATTGGGTGCCATCAGCTATGATTATCAATTGAGGATTTTCTCTCTTCAGCTCTTTGATAAAATCTAGATCAATCTTCATCCCATTGATATACTGGACGACACTAAGGAGAAATACCGAAGGCTTGAATATGCGTATAGCTTCACGGATCGAATTTTCAAGATTGACGGTGAGATCTACCGCATAATAACTAAAACCACGATTGATTACTGGATAATTTAACGAAGGATAATCTTCATTAAGAAGTAGAAATCGAGTGTCGTCAGGCAACCTATCGATTAGGGTCGTAAAAGCAAATGAAAAATTCGGTGTGCAAAAAACGTTTCCCTTCGTGACATGGAACGTATTCTTGATCGTTGTTCGCACCTGCTGGATAAAGTCTGCTTGCTGATCTCGAAGTGATCCTTTTACATCAAAAAAAAGCTCCTCTCTTTCTAAACGCCATTGACGTATGTGCCGAGGGATAACACCGTTGCCTGGCGTGTTTAAGTAAGCAACAGTTTCTGGTATATCGAAGTATTCTTTAAAGGGCATGAGGTGTTATGTTTTGTTGCTGTAAAATTTCGTAATAAGTAGAGCCGGGGATAAATTTTGCCCCCAGCGAAGCTAGATGTGTTGTGTGTATCTGACAATCGATAAGCGAAAAATCAAATGATAAGCATAGATGTACGAAGGCAAGCTTGGATGCATTAGATACTTTTGAAAACATACTCTCTCCACAAAATACGCGACCAACTTGTATCCCATATAAGCCGCCAACAAGTTGACCTGTTTCGTCGTAGGTCTCTATGCTATGTGCATATCCTAACTCGAATAATCGGATGTAAGCCTGCTCCATATCGGCAGTGATCCATGTTCCATCTTGTCCGGCTCGCGGTGTAAGAGCGCACTGTTTGATAACTTCTGCAAAAGCTGTGTCGTGTTTAATTGTCAGCTTCGTGTTTCGCATAAATTGACGCATGCTTTTTCGCAACAGTAGCTCTTCCGGTTGGAGAACAAAACGCATTTTCGGCGCAAACCATAAAATTGGATCATCTTCCGAATACCAAGGAAAGATACCGTTTTCGTAAGCAAGAAGTAGACGCTCCGTAGAGAGATCGCCCCCTATGGCAAGCAAGCCATCTTCATCTGCGAGTGAAGGGTGGGGGAACACCAATTGGCTATCTAAAAGATAAGGCATAACCATGTGCAAAAAAAACCAGAAATTAATCTGGTTGTCTTGGCTCTTTACTTATTTCCTCAAACAATTTGTCCATGTGTTCTACATATTCATTCGTATCGTCTAAGAAAAATTCCAATTGAGGAACGATCCGGGCTTGATTTTTAATACGAATCCCCAGTTTATATCGAATCTCAGTTGCTTTATTTTGGATATTGACCAGATCGTCTTTCGCCGTTTTTGTATTTAGAAAACTTAAAAATACTCTTGCTATAGCAAGATCAGGAGTAACCCTTACTCTTGTTACCGTAATAAAGGCTCCAGGAGCCCAAATATTTCCTTCGCGTTGAAGAAGCTCGGCGAGATCCTGTTGAATTACACCTGCAAATCGTTGTTGTCTCTTACTTTCTGTTCCCATAGCAATTTATTTTAGATTCCTCCCGTGAAAAGGAGATAGCTATTATATACAAACAAAGGTACTAAATAAATAGGACTGCTTGCAAACATCCAATTATTGCTTCTGAAATACATAAAGAAAAAGCGTATCACAGGTCAGGATACGCTTCAGAACAAAATTAGTTTATAAATGGTTAGCTGTATTTCTTCAAGATTTAAGACCTTCGTCTATCAAATTTAGTTTGTTTAGCCTTGGTAAAATAAAGTGTAAGTATAAACTCACTTCTTTATTTTTGTCTCTTTCATTTCCCCTTTACGTTTACAAACATAGGGATATAAATTATTCATGCAAAGACTTTTTTTAAAAAAAAGTAAGTGGTCACTTTTTTAACACTTTTTCTTTCCTTCCTTTATTCGTGTATTGGGACTGAGGTCTTTATTCATGAACCGCGATGAATAAGCTGTAGAATGCAAAATCAAATTACCATTATTGTAAGAGAATCAATAAATTTGTCCTGCCTGTATCAAGAGATACGCTGTAAATAAATCAAAGAGAGAAAAGTTTACAGAATTTAGTAAAAGAACGACTTCATGAAAATTTGGCAAAAAAATATTGATGTAGATTCATTTGTTGAGACATTTACTGTTGGAAATGATAGATTAATGGATCTACATTTAGCTGCGGCTGATGTGTTAGGGTCCTTGGCCCATACACGGATGTTGAATAGTATTGGTCTTCTTACGGATGAAGACCTTGCTTCTGTTCAGCAGGAACTTAAAAACATCTATAAAGAAATTGGTGATCAGAATTTCACCATTGAAGATTCTGTGGAGGATGTGCATTCGCAGGTGGAGATGTTGTTAACCCAGCGTATAGGCGAAGCGGGTAAGAAGATACACGCAGGACGGTCCAGAAACGATCAGGTGTTAGTAGATCTTAAATTATATTTTCGAACGGAAATCCAACTTCTTGTAAGTAGGGTAGAGGGGCTTTTCAATAAGCTTATCGCGTTAAGTGAACAACACAAAAACGTACTTATTCCGGGATATACACACCTACAGATTGCAATGCCTTCATCGTTTGGCTTGTGGTTTGGAGCTTACGCAGAAAGTTTAGTCGATGATTTGGAAGTGTTAAAATCGGCGTGGAAAGTCTGTAATAAAAATCCACTAGGCTCTGCGGCAGGGTATGGTTCGTCTTTTCCTTTAAATAGAACGATGACAACACAATTGTTGGGATTTGATGATCTAAATTACAATGTCGTTTATGCACAAATGGGGCGTGGAAAAACAGAACGTATCTTAGCGCAAGGGATGAGTGCAATTGCAGCAACATTAGCAAAATTCGCTATGGATGTGTGTCTGTTTATCAACCAAAACTTTGGTTTTATTTCTTTTCCAGCACATTTAACAACCGGTTCTAGTATTATGCCTCATAAGAAAAATCCGGACGTATTTGAACTCATCCGCTCGAGATGCAATAAGATTCAAGCCCTACCCAATGAAATCGCCTTAATGACGACAAATCTTCCCTCGGGTTACCATCGTGATTTGCAGTTATTGAAAGAAAATCTTTTTCCCGCTTTTCAATCTCTAGGCGACTGTCTGGATATTGCTACTTTTATGTTAGATCATATCACCGTAAAAGAAAATATCCTGAACGATGCTAAGTACGATTATTTATTTAGTGTGGAGGTGGTCAACGCTGAAGTATTGGAGGGGATTCCATTTCGTGAAGCTTATCGTAATATAGGTGCAGCCATTGAAAATGGTACCTTCAAGCCTTTAAAAGAAGTGTTTCATACGCATGAAGGAAGCATTGGAAATTTGTGCAATCAAGAGATTGATCGAATGTTCAAGGAAGTTAAATCTTCCTTCCGCTTTGATAAAGTTGAAACTGCATTGGAAGCATTGTTGGCAGAGGATACGAAATAGTGCAACAGACTATATGACGAATTAAACAAAAGAGGAGATCAATGATCTCCTCTTTTGTTTAATTATCTTTTTTTACAGAAAAGCGATAGATGGTTTTTGATTCAAACAAGGTGCCTGGCTCCAATACAACCGATGGGAATTCTGGCTTATTGGGGCTGTCAGGGTAGTGTTGTGTTTCAAAACAAAATGCTGTGCGAGAGGCATATTTTCCACCCGATTTACCGGTGTCTATCCCAGAAAGGAAATTTGCGGTGTAAAGGTGTACTCCAGGTTCAGTGGTAAGTACATCGAGCTGTATGCCAGAAAGAGCCGAGTAGGCGGTAGCGGCAGGCAAAGAAAATGGCTGAGTATTGATGTAGGTGTGGTCATAGCCATTGCCTAGTTCCAGTTGTTTTTCTTCGTTAGCTATAGATTCTACTATTTTTTTTGGCGTTCGGAAGTCAAAGGCACTACCGTCAACAGGGCTGTGTACGCCCAAAGGAATTTGATTTTCGTCCATGGCAAGATAATGATCAGACGGTATGTGCAAAATATGTTGCAAAACATCGCTATGGCCTTCCCCGTTTAGGTTGAAGTAAGCATGATTTGTTAGATTGATAACCGTCTTTTTGTCGGTCTCTGCATGGTAAGTGATGATGATTTCATTCGATTCAGTCAATTCATAGGAAACATTAACCTTGAGATTTCCCGGAAATCCTTCTTCACCGTCTTTAGATACATAATAAAAAGTGATTTTTTTCTCGAGGGAGACTTGCCTATCCCAAACTTTCGTATGAAAGCCTACGCCTCCGTGCAAACAATTGCTGCCATTGTTTTGGGGTAGGGTATAAGACTCATTATCCAGTTGAAAGCTTCCCTTTCCGATGCGGTTAGCAAAGCGCCCAATAGTGGCTCCATGATATTGTTCATCTGCTTGCAGATAAGTTTCAATGTTGTTAAAACCAAGTACAACATCCCGCAAGTCACCAAATTGATCGGGCACAAGAATGCTGACAATGCGAGCACCATAATCGGTAAAGGCAACTTGCATGCCCGTTCTATTTTTTAGAATAATAAGATGTGTATTCTTTCCCTCGATCTTGTGTTCAAAGTCTTGCGGGTTAGGTAGTTTGTATGTCATTTCCTTATAGATCTATTTGAAGCTATAAACTTAGATAATTTGCTTTTTTTATACAAACATATTCAACCTTATCTTTATCAACGTAAACTATAGGAGAAATACACGATATTGCGAAGAAGCTAAATAGGATTATATTGCATATCAAAGTGAATTTAATTAGGTTTGCACAAAGAAAACTTACTTTTTACATGAATTGGAAACAATTGCTTTCTGCTAAGCGATGGGGATATGAGCACCGCGAGGTTAATGATTATTTAGATGCACGCTCCGAGTTTCAACGCGATTACGATAGACTCATTTTTTCATCACCTTTTAGAAGGCTTCAAAATAAAACGCAAGTATTCCCGCTGCCAGGAGCTGTTTTTGTGCATAATCGCTTAACACATAGCTTGGAAGTAGCTAGTGTGGGAAGATCGTTGGGCCGATTGTTCTACAACTTAATGAAGAAAGAAGATCCTCATATTGATGACACTTGCCCTTTTTTGCAGGAGGTGGGAAATATTGTGTCAGCGGCCTGCTTATCTCATGATCTGGGGAATCCCGCTTTCGGACATTCTGGAGAAGCGGCTATATCATCCTATTTTACGGAGGGTGACGGTCGTAAATATCAGGAGCAGGTTTCTTCTCAGCAGTGGGCAGATTTAACACATTTTGAAGGAAATGCGAATGCACTACGTATTTTGACACATCCATTTAATGGAAAGGACGAAAAAGGATATGCGCTGACGTATTCCACGTTAGCATCTATAGTAAAATACCCTTGCGCAGCTATTGACGGCCATATCAAAGGAAACCACCACCGAAAAAAATATGGTTTTTTTGAATGTGAAACGGAAGCCTTCGAACGTATTGCAAAGGAATTAGGATTAGCAAAAGATCCTACAAATCCAAATGGCTATCTTCGTCATCCTTTAGTTTATCTGGTAGAAGCAGCCGATGATATTTGTTACAATATCATTGACCTTGAAGATGCCCATCATTTGAAAATTCTTTCTTACCATCAGGTTGAGGAGCTTTTGTTACCACTTTGTGGAGGAGAAGATCTTCGAAAAAGATTAGATGGTTTAACGGATGCTGGAAGTAGGGTCGAATTGTTGCGCGCGAAAGCTATTAACACCTTAATACACGCCTGTGCAGAGGTTTTTGCAAGGAATCAGGATCAGTTTTTAGCAGGAACCTTCGGAAGTGCCTTGATTGACGCCTTAGATGAACCGATTGTGCAGCAGATGAAAAAAATATCAAAGATATCGGTCGCACAGATTTATAATGCACCCACAGTCGTCCAAATCGAAATTGCAGGTTATAAAGTAATGAATGCTTTGTTGGAAGAGTTTATTCCAGCCTATTTGAAGACAAATAAAACGATGTTTGATAAAAAGCTGGTTGCCATGATCCCGGAGCAGTTTCATACCGAAAAAACAGATGCCTATGGAAAAATCAGAGCAGTGCTAGATTTCGTATCGGGAATGACTGACATATATGCGATAGACCTGTATCGAAAAATCAAGGGGATATCAATTCCTTCATTAGATTAAGAAAGAAAAATAAAAAAACGGGGTAGAAAATAGATTAATCGTCATGCTGTTTTGGCATGTGCCAGAATTGTTCGCCATGAACTGGATCGGTGCGCTCATTTTGCTGGGATGATTTTTTTTCTCAAATACCCTTCGAAAATTAAAATTGCTGGATGAAAGTTGTGATCGCGGAAAAGCCTTCCGTAGCAAGAGATTTAGCGCGTGTGATGGGCGCAAAAGAAGTGAAAGATGGTTATATCACAGGCAATGGCTATGCTTTTACCTACGCCTTCGGGCACCTTGTACAATTATGTACCCCACAGGCCTACGGTTACGCGACATGGTCGGTAGGTAATTTGCCGATAATCCCCAAAGAGTTTCGTCTGGAAGCGAAAAAAGTAAAAAGAGATGGTAAGCAAATCGACGATGCCGGGGCGGTTAAGCAGTTGAATACAATAAAAAGGCTTCTGGAAGAAGCTGAGGAAATTATTGTGGCAACCGATGCGGGACGGGAAGGCGAATTGATTTTCAGGAATATTTACTATTTTCTGAATGTCAATATTCCTTTTAAACGTCTTTGGATATCTTCTCAAACTGATAAAGCCATAAAAGAGGGCTTTGCGAACCTTAAAGAAGGCACAGAATACGACAGTTTGTATATGTCTGCTCGATCGCGATCTGAATCTGATTGGTTAATAGGTATTAATGCAACGCAAGCGTTGACGCTTGCTGCTGGAAATAAAGGTTTGCTTTCTTTAGGGCGCGTTCAGACACCGACATTGGCAATGATTTGTTCTCGTTACCTGGAGAATAAAGATTTTAAACCCACGGCGTTTTATAAAATTCAAGCTAGTTTCGAAAAGGATAACATTAAGTTCAAGGCAACCTCCAGCAAGATCGATAAAAAAGAGGACGCGGAGCAAACCGTAGCAAAAATCACGGTAGGTTCTCAAGCTAAAGTGGTGAAGGTCGAGGCCAAAGAAACGAAAGAACCACCGCCACTTCTTTTTGATTTGACGTCTCTTCAGCAGGATGCCAACAAAAAGTATGGTTATTCTGCAGATCAAACCCTTAGTATTGCGCAAACCTTATACGAAAAGAAGGTCATCACTTATCCCCGTACAGGTTCAAGATACATTGGAGAGGATGTGTTTGAAACGATTGCTGATTTATTTCAGCATTTGGCAGATACCGCTGATGAAAGTATTGCTGCGATTAGTAAAAATCTTATCGGCGCAACCTTGAATAAGCGTTCGGTAGATGATAAAAAGGTAACGGATCACCACGCTCTACTCGTAACCGACGAGAAACCAGGACCTATGTTGAAAGAGCAACAACATATTTATAATATGATTGCAAAGCGTATGGTCGAGAGTTTTTCGGAAGTTTGCCTCAAAGACATAACGACGGTAACTATTGATGCACATGGTGTAGAACTTATTGCCAAAGGAACAGTAATTAGACAATACGGGTGGCGTTTGTCGGCGGATCAGGTAGAAATGCCGGATGAAGATAAAAATACGGATGACCAGGATAATGAAAATGCGCAATTACCCAAGCTTACAGCTGAGGAATGGTTGGAAATACTGGCTTTAGAGTTGGCCGAACGGTTCACGAAAGCTAGGCCAATTCATACAGAGGCTTCTCTTCTAAAAGCTATGGAGACTTCTGGAAAGGAAATTGAAGATGATGAGATGCGTCAAGCCATGAAGGACTGTGGTTTGGGGACTCCAGCTACACGTGCGGCGACAATTGAAACGTTATTCCAAAGAGATTATATAAAACGCGATAAAAAGAAACTTATCCCTACCGAGAAAGGGCTAGCCGTTTACCAATTGGTGAAAGATCGGTCAATAGCAAAAGTTACGTTGACCGGTAAATGGGAGCAAAAATTGGAAGAAATGCGTGGACATCAAGTTTCTTATGATGTTTTTATGAAACACATAAAAGACTATACTGTTAAAATTACGAAAGAGCTTTTGCAACTGCGTGTAGCTATTCAAACGGAAGAGATTAAACCGCTTCAAAAAGGGAAAATAAAATGCCCGAAATGTGAAAAAGGCCATGTTCAGCTGTATGATAAAGTTGCACAATGTGATTTGTATGCCCGTGGTTGTGATTTTAAAATTTGGCGTACACTAAATGGCGTTTTTCTGGAAGAGAAAGAAATGAAGAATTTGCTAGAGAAAGGAAAGACATCCGTGCTTAAAAATGTGAAAACAACCGACGGAAAGATAGTAGAATCTGCTTTGCTCTTCAAAGACTTTAAGGTTGTTGTTGCCTAGCAAAAAAGGATTTGTCAACTATCTGCTAAATTTACTTCTTGCTAACAAAGTGGTACTTCAAAAGCGATATCTTTGCTGCCTATGGTAACAAAACTTTACAATCCTTTTTTAGATTTTAAATTCAATAATGAAACCTGTTTTTTGTCTGGTGTTCCACTAAGGTCTCAAGAAGAACAAATTCAGGTTTTTCCATTATGGATGATGCAAGCATTCAATTTGGAAGAACAGCTTCTAAAAATGTTGGATGAAAGCGTGGTTACCTACAAGTCCCTGAAACTTCCTTGTTCTGTAGAAACAGCGAGCCTAATAGAGAAGTTGGAGCTGGATGTCGAAAATGCGATGAAAAGCGGGTACCAAGCGGTCAAGGCTCTTCCTCAGGTCACGTTGTTTCAGTGGGTCGCCAAAATTTTATATGGCGTAGTTTTCAATGAAATTCAAGCGGGGATTAAACAAGCATTCCTTACCGGAGAAGAAATGAATTTCTCCCAGGGATTGGCGCATAAATTTAGGAATCTTCATTTTATGTTGCAATCTCTTCGATCTCCGCTAGAATTTGAGCACAGAAATCCCTTTAGCATATTGATCTTACCTGTAGATAATCATACAGAAACATTTAATTACCGAGATGAGATCAATACCTTGGTGTTTTCTTTTCGTATGAACGACTTCGCGTTAATTGCAACGCTGCAGGATAATGGGACAAATGCAATATACCACGAAGATATCTTGAAAACAATAGAGGGTAAACGATTGCACCCTATCCAATTCGAAGAGGTATGCGCCCGTTACTTCTATTCTGCCTACCTCTTTAATCGATTGCCAGAGTATACCTATATGGAGACTCCTCAAAAAATATACGTGGAACCAATGCCCTTAAACGATTGGACATTGAAGCCTATCTTTGACAATTGGCAGGTAAAGACCTATGGACAGGTGCTAGAAAATTTTTGGAAACCCTGGGGTTTTACGCTATTTGAAATCATCAAAGATCCAGAAAACCCGATGAGTTTCTTGTTAAACAAAGAGGGCAACTTTATCGATGCCATAGATTTGCCTAAGGCATAGTTATTGCTGTACTTTGAGTAAGCCAAAATATAAATGAATGAGATTCTTACTCGCATGTACGTTTTCAATATTCCTGTTTACTTCATTGTCGGCGCAGACAAAAGTGGATTCTTTGCTATGGAATACAGTAGATGTACGTCCTCAGTTTCGTGGCGGAATTAAAAGTTGGAACAGATTTCTTCAGCAAAATCTGAACCTTAGAAATTTGGTCAATGACATGGATAGCACAAGCTACGTTGATTATGGCCTCCGGCAGACAGCTCTGTTGGAGTTTACCGTATGTGAGGATGGCAAAGTGTGTGATGTTGATATTACAAATAAAGATAACATTAGTCCCTTGTTTGCTGAAGAGGCTTTACGATTGATGAAAAAATCTCCTAAATGGATTCCTGGAACGAAAGATGGAAAAGCGGTCCGAACGCGATTTAAGCAGTCGATAACCGCTGAGTTAAATTAGGCCATTCTAATCTCCATATTATCGTTTTTCCTTTAATAAAGATCTAATGATAAGCATAGCTTGGTCAATTTCTTCTTTTCCGACAGTTAAGTGTGGTCTAAATCTAATGCTTTTCTCTCCACAACCCAATAAGATCAGTTTACGGTCAAGCGCATTGTTAATAAAGCTGTCGCGTTCCATTGTTATTTCAAAATCAAAAGCCACCATAAGTCCCATTCCTCTTGGATTAGATAGAAAATCGTAATCATCTACTAGTGTTTCTACTGCCCGAAGTAAATAATTTCCTGTTTTTTCTGCGTTCTCGACAAGCCTTTCTTGTTCTATGATTTCAAGAATCAATTTAAAGCGAAGAAGGTCGGTAAAGTCGCCCCCAAAAGTCGAATTAATACGACTAGATTCCTTAAAAACATGCTGCTCTACACGATCAAATTTAGATCGGTTTGCTAAGATTCCACATACTTGTGTCTTTTTGCCAAACGCTATGATATCAGGGATGATGTCAAAATGTGAATAAGCCCACATTTTTCCAGTCATACCCAATCCAGTCTGTACTTCATCGAGGATAAGTAAGATTTCGTGACGGTCACAGATCGCTCGGAGTTTTTGGAAAAACTCCTTTCGAAACTGATTATCTCCTCCTTCGGACTGTATGGGTTCTATAATAATACACGCGATCTCATCTGGATGTTGCACTAGGCTTTTTTCTATCTGCTGGATAGCGATATCTTCCTGCGTAATCGTATCTCTCAAATTTTCTTCTGTTACAGGAAAATAAAGTTTAGGGTTCAGGATTCTTGGCCAATCGAATTTTGGAAAATACATATATTTTCTAGGGTCTGCGGTATTGGTTAGCGACAAGGTGTAGCCGGATCGCCCATGAAAAGCCTGTTTAAAATGAATGACTTGTGAAGCTTCTTTATCGATCTTCTTTGTCATGTTCAGCCTTGTTTTCCAATCGAAAGCAGCTTTTAGTGCATTTTCTACCGCCAATGCTCCGCCGGAAATAAAAAAGCAGTATGATAATGCTGTCGGAATGGCTACCCGTTCAAATGTTTCAAGGATTTCTCCATATTGATAGGGATAAGCGTCTGAAAGCGCAGGTTTATGTATAGACATTTTTCCCAACCAATCTGCATGTGCTAAAAGATAGGGGTGATTGTATCCAATTGGGGAGGAAGCAAACATGGAAAACATATCGAGAAATTCGTCTCCATTTGTATCTCTGATATAGGAACCATGGGAATTGGCAAGATCGAACTCGATAGGGAGGCCATCTGCGAGAAGGTGCTTTGATAATAATTTATGAAGAGTTCTCATGTCAGCTATTTTTACAAATTGAATATTATTCCTTGCGCAAGTGGCAATTCGGTGCTGTAGTTTATGGTGTTCGTTTGGCGTCTCATATATGCTTTCCAAGCGTCTGAACCAGATTCCCGTCCTCCTCCTGTCTCTTTTTCACCTCCAAATGCGCCGCCAATTTCAGCTCCCGATGTTCCTATATTAACGTTGGCAATACCACAATCTGACCCATTATGACTTAGAAATAATTCCGACTCTCGAATATTTGTTGTCATGATAGCTGAAGATAATCCTTGGGGAACAGTATTCTGTAATGTGATGGCTTGAGAAACCTCCCCTTTATACTTAATGAGATAGAGAATAGGCGCAAAGGTTTCTTTTTGAACAATCTCATAGTGATTCTCTACCTCAGCGATTGTCGGTTTAACATAGCAGTTGCTTTCGTATTCTTGACCTTCCAAGAGGCCTCCTTCAATCAAGAAAGTGCCTCCGGCCTGTTCGATTTCTTTCAACGCTGTCAAATAGCTACTGACAGCCTCGTTATCGATTAGCGGACCTACATGGTTCTCGCTATTTAGAGGGTTGCCTATTTTTAGTTGGCCATACGCTTTTTGAAGTAGCAATTTTACCTCTTCATAGATATCCTCGTGTACAATAAGTCGTCTTGTACTCGTGCATCGCTGACCAGCTGTGCCTACAGCTCCGAATACGGCCGCTATAATTGTTGTTTTTAGATCGGCATAAGGTGTTATAATGATCGCGTTGTTTCCGCCAAGTTCGAGTATAGTCTTACCGAGACGTGATGCTACTGTTGTAGCGACTTGTTTCCCCATACCTGTTGAACCGGTTGCTGATATAAGAGCGATGCGGTGGTCTTCCGTAAGCCATTTTCCAACTTGGGCATCGCCTGTTATTAGATTTGAAATGCCTTCAGGAAGTTTATTTTCGGCTAATACCTCGGCTAGGATGCGTTGACAAGCTATTGCACAGAGAGGGGTTTTTTCACTTCCCTTCCAAATAATTACATTACCACAAATCAGAGCCAAACTAGCGTTCCAAGACCATACAGCCACAGGGAAGTTGAATGCAGAAATAATTCCAACAATACCAAGTGGATGATACTGTTCATACATTCGGTGAGATGGTCTTTCTGAATGCATGGTCAGACCATAGAGTTGACGAGAAAGACCCGTTGCAAAATCACAAATGTCGATCATTTCTTGTACTTCACCTAGTCCTTCTTGGTAAGATTTCCCCATCTCATACGAAACCAATTTCCCAAGGGAGTTTTTGTTTTTTCTTAACTTTTCACCTAATTGACGTACGATTTCGCCTCGTTTTGGCGATGGAATGTTAGCCCAGAGAGATTGTGCAGCTTTTGCTTTTTCCATAACAAAGTCATAGTCTTGCTTGTCGGTTGTTGTAATCTCTCTGATTGTTCGCCCGTCAACGGGAGAGGAGGTTAAGATCTTGTCTCCATGACCAAGCCACTGTGCGCCGGTGGATGTGCCTAGGACATCTTGGTAAATGCCGAAATTTTGAAGTTCTGCTTCTATCATAAAATATTGGTTTATTAAATTCTTTTGTTTTATAAAAATAATGAATTTTATTTTATTTTTTAATCATTATTATGATTATTGTTTGCTTTTGATGTTTTTCTTTTTTCTAATTATTAACGTTCTATTTAGTGTTATTTAAGTTCGGTGTTAACAGGGGTTTTATAGGGGTATAGTAGGGGGTTAATAGGGGGTTAGTAGGGGTCATACCC